>DAXETX010000301.1:0-14893 GCA_051155735.1 Xenococcaceae cyanobacterium | reverse complement strand
GAGAGCCATACACCACATCTGCCCAGCCTTCCGCAATAAGTCGCCACATCTCTTGCCAGTCTTGGGGATCGTATTCAAGATCGGCATCTTGAATCACAATAACATCGCCAGTGGCTGCGATAAAACCAGTTTTTAAGGCTGCCCCTTTACCTTGATTATGAGAGTGAAATATAGTTTCTACCTTGATAGTAGAGCTTGCTATGGCGGATTTTGCAGTAAGCTGCCGTTGCAGAGGCTGATTAACCAATAATTCGGTTTCTGAAACTGACACTAGACTTTCGGCGAGACAAAAATGTCTAGCAAGCCATTCTCTAGTACCATCGGTAGAGCCATCGTCGATAATAATTATTTCTTTTTCAATCTCTGGTAATGTCGTGATGACTTTAGTAAGAATGCTGTCGAGAGTGTGAATTTCGTTATATACAGGAATAACTACCGATAGTTTCACTCGTTCACTCCTCTAACCCTTAAGTATGGAATGTGATTATTGTGTCTTAAAAGGTGATAATTTTTAACTAATTTTAAATTTTTGATAAATTTTTTTGACGAGATTAAGTGATAGCTGATTTTACCAAAATCCCTCCCTGGCGATGGTGGGTATTGAGTTTAATTGTTCCTTTTTACTATGGGTTATTGTCGCTGACTTATAGTTTTAGTCAAGACTATGTGATTCAAGATGATGGACGGTTACATATTGTTTGGTTACAAACCTATACAGACTCTCAGTTGTTTCCTGATGATGCGATCGCAAACTACTATACTACGATCGCTCCCGTAGGATTTAAAGCTTTTTATTGGCTATTGGCGCAACTAGGAATAGAGCCTTTAATTTTAGGCAAAATTTTACCGTTATTTTTAGCTTTAGTTACGACTATTTATCTTTTTCGGTTTACCTTATTAATTTTTCCTGTTCCTGCTGCTGGCTTTTGGGTAACTCTATTTTTAAATCAAAATTTTTGGCTAAAAGATGATTTAGTTTCGGCTGCTCCGAGAGCTTTTGTTTATCCTTTATTTGCTGCTTTTTTATATTATTTGATTAAGCGATCTCTTGTTGGTTGTTGTGTTGTATTTTTACTAGAAGGATTATTTTATCCTCAGATCCTATTAGTCTCTTTAGGCATAGCTATTCTCAGACTGTTTATTTTCAAAACAAGGAAAATTCAGTTTACAGTCTCTAAGAAAGATTATTTTATTAGTTTATTTGGCTTAATTGTAACTATAGGAGTTGGCTTATTTTTTTCTAATACCGTAAGTCAACAGTGGGGAGATTTAACTACGGTACAACAGATGCAAATAATGCCCGAATTTAATTTAAATGGCAGAAGGGAATACTTTGGTGTAGATCTAATTAGTTTTTATTTTCGGGGTGCTAGTGGTTTACGCGCTCCTCTATATCCTCCGATAATTTGGTTAAGTACTTTATTACCTTTTGTAATCAATTTATCTAATATTAAAAAGCTAAATTTCAATATTTTAGGGCAAATTTTAGTCTCTAGTATTGGCTTATTTATTCTGGCTCATTTGTTATTTCATAAGTTGTATCTTCCTAGCCGTTATACTTACTATAGTTTACGGTTTTTGATGGTGATCGCATCGGGAATTGTGCTAGTAGTTTTACTAAATAAATTAAATGCATGGTTAGTAAACTTTAAGCAACAGCAACCAATCATAAATTCTTTAATTTCTCAAGCTGTTAGCTTTTTTTTATGCTTAGCAATTTTAATTCCTGCTATTCCTAGTTTGGTTTTAGATTGTCAAAATTGGATTGTCGGAAAATCTCCTGAAATCTATCAATTTCTAGCGACACAACCTAAAGATGTTCTTGTTGCTTCCATTAGTCAAGAAGCTGATAATATTCCAGCTTTTACGCAGCGTTCAATTTTAGTTAGTCCTGAATATGCTTTACCTTATCACTTAGATTATTATAGTCTTTTGCGGACTAGAGCGATCGCTATTGTTCAGGCTCAATATAGTTTCGCTCTCAAAGATATTCAACAAACTATCAAAGAATATAATATCGATTTTTGGTTATTAGATAAAAATGCTTTTAATCTCGACTATTTACCACAACAACAATGGTTGATAAATAGCTCTTTTGCTTCAGAAGTCCAAGCAATAATTAAACAACAAAAACAAGATTCGAGTTATGCTTTAGCAAAACTTTTACCAGAATGCACTGTAGCCGAAAGCGTTAATAATTTATTATTAAATGCAGATTGTATTTTAAATTAAAGTTTAAACTTATCTTTCGATCATTCCTTTTAATTATTATTTAAAATTTTCAGCTTTAAGTTCTTTCATTTCCTGTTAATCCATCCCCTATATAATTAATACTGAGAACTGTTAAAAAAATTGCCAATCCAGGGAATAAAGCCAGATAAGGAGCAACAGTAAGATAATCTTTAGCTTCAAACAACATTCTGCCCCAAGTAGGAATATCTGGTGGAAATCCTAAACCCAAAAAGCTCAAAGTAGATTCAGTAATAATTGCATTACCTACTGATAAAGTTGCTGCAACAATAATAATATTAAAAGTATTAGGTAATAAGTGAAACCAAATAATTCGTGGTGGATTTGCCCCAATTGCTTTAGCAGCACCAACAAATTCCATTTCACGAAATTTCAAAAAATTAGCTCTAACTAATCTCGCAACTGACATCCAATTTAAAATACCAATAATCACTACAATTAACAAGAAAATTCCTAATTCAGCACCAAAAATATTTTTAACACTATCACGAAATAAATAAGTAATGAGCAATAATAATGGTAGTTGTGGTAAAGCTAAAAATATATCAGTAATTCGCATTAAGCTTCCGTCAATCTTGCCTCCATAAAAACCAGCAATTGCTCCGATTAAAGTTCCTAAACCAACAGCTACTATCATTGCCAAAATACCGACAATTAGAGAAACTCTACCACCTTGTAAAAGTCTCGCTAACTGGTCTTGTCCTAAATCATTAGTTCCTAAAGGATGCTCCCAACTAGGAGGCATCGTAGCAACCGCAAAATCGATTTTGTCTCCAGATGTAGTATAAATTAAAGGTAAAAAAACTATACTAAAGATAATGAATGATAAAATAATGATTCCAATTAAGGCATTGCGATCGCGTTTGAGCTTTTGCCAAGTATCATACCAAAAATTAGTTGATTTTGTTATCTGATTCTTAACATTATTAGAAGCGATTATATCCATTGTTAAATTTAGCTGATTAATCAATATTGATGAATTTTATCAAAGCTTTTAGCTAAACCAATTTGCGGTTTCAATTCAGATAAAATACGATTATGGCACTAAAATCAAATGCAGTTTACTGGTCAATAGACCAATTACCAGGTCTTAATTCTCAAGATTTAGATTTGTTAACCAGTCAAGGAATTTATACCACTCAAGATTTATTGACTAAAGTTAGCACTACTCAAGCTAGATATAGCCTAGCTGATAAATTGCAAATTTCTTTAAAATACATCAATAAATGGTCAGCTTTGGCTGATTTGGCTCGTATCCCTAGTGTTGGTTGCCAATACTGTGGCGCACTGTTACACTCAGGTATTGCCTCGGTAGCGCAGCTACAACGAACTCCTTTTACCAAATTACACTCCCGTTTAAAACGGCTTTATGTTGCTAATACTCGCAACAAAAACTTGTCTCCTTCCGTCGAACAGGTTAAACAATGGATCGAACAAGCCAAATTGTTAAATTAATTTCTCGCTGATTTACCTCCATCATGCAATATCACGTTATCTATGACGGTAACTGTAATCTCTGTGTTACTTTTACCCAGCTATTAGAACAATTTGACCAAGGCAAAATTTTTGACTATATTCCCATGCAAAACGAGTCTGCTTTGGCTCAATTTAAGATTACGCCCGAAGACTGTGACATGGGCATGATCTTAATTGATGCTAATCAACCAAACAAAAGATGGCAAGGGAGTGAAGCAGCAGAAGAGATTGCTAATTTATTACCTTTAGGAAAAGCGTTTATTACTGCTTATCGCGCCTTACCAGGAATGAAATTCTGGGGCGATCGCACTTATCAACAAATCCGCGACAATCGCTATAATTGGTTTGGCAAACGCGACAGTACTTATAATTCTACTTATCCTTTTGGTTGTAAAGATAGCTAGGTAACTGTACAAAATTAATTACATATTGGAAAGAGAGATTCGGAATTTTATCACTCACTTGTTTTTTTGATCAATAGTTTAGGACTGCTATAGCTTGTAATTCAATTCATCAGCTATTTCTTACTCCTCGATCTCTATTCACTATTTTTAGCTTCACCAAGTAATTTACTTTATATGGGTATCTATAAAGCTAACTTCGTCTAAATACTTAAATTAGTTTGTAACTTTTAAGTATTATTCAAGCAATATAAATGCATAATCATCTTATTTCATCACTAAAATTGTCTTGGTCAAAAAAAGTATGAAGACAGAAGGTGCGAAGTTTTCTTGTTTGGAATCCGCTTCTTCATACTTCATACCTCATACCTCGCCCCTTGAAGGGCGAAGCCCTGGTCATCAAAAAACCGATTTATAGATTCTGTTTCCCGATGGATAATTTAGCGAATACTACCCTGAATCAAGCAATTTCAGAAGCTCAACATCTTTTAACTACTTTTGGAACATCTCCTCAAGCGCCAGTTTTGCTACCAACCATCTTCGGCGACACCTTAGATACAGCAGGGGTCATTTCCTGGTTGCAGAATCACAGCAATGCTTTATTACCTCAAATTGAAATTCGGCTGGCTTCAGAAATTAACTATGCTAATGGAGCTTATGGGTCTGATACCAACACGATTTATCTCGCTGAAGAATTTTTAGTCGCTAATGCTAACAAGATCAATGCTGTCAGCCAAGTCATTATCGAAGAATTAGGACATTTTTTAGACCACCAATTTAATCCAACTGATGGGACAGGAGACGAAGGAGAGTTGTTTGCAGCCTATGTTAGAGGCGCAAATCTTAGTCCAGAAGCGATCGCCAATATTCAAACTGAGAATGACACTGTCGCCGTTGAGCTAGATGGACAATTAATTAACCTCGAACAAGCTAACGTTGGCGACAACAATGCTTTTGACTTAATCGGTTTAACTCAGCTACGCAACGATCCGCAATTTGCGGGAATTGATGGTAGTGGTTTAGCTGTTGCGGTCATTGATAGTGGCATTCAGACTAGTCATCCGCTGCTACAAGAAAATTATCTGGTAGGGGTCGATTTTATTAATGGTGATAGTGATCCCGATGATGTAGTGGGTCATGGTACTCATGTTTCAGGAACAATCGGCGCGCGAGACGAAACTATTGGGGTTGCTCCCGATGTAGGTTTAATTGGACTAAAAGTAGGAGAAAGGCAACAAGTAAGTGGTCAGGCAATTATTGAAGCTTTGCAGTGGGTCTTAGATAACCACGAGCAATATAATATTGTCGCCGTCAATATGTCTTTGGGTGGCGGTTTCTTTACCTCAGAATCAGAGGCAATAGGCGATCCCAGAATTGACTTAGTTAATCGCTTAGAACAAGAAGGTGTAACTGTTGTAGCTGCTGCGGGTAACTCTTACCAGTTTAAAGATCGTAATAATGGAATTCCTAATGAAGTCCCCAATTTAGGTGCGCCCAGCATTTATTCCACTTTATCAGTGGGTGCAGTTTGGCAAGATGGCAACGATCCTTTTGGTTATTTCATCAACGATCAAGAACCAGGAGCAGATCGCGTTGCGGTTTTTAGTCAAAGGCTTAATGCCAATAATTTTATCCTAGCACCAGGAGCATTAATCAATAGTACCTATATTGATGCAGATGGCTTTGAACTCTTACCAGGTACTAGTATGGCATCGCCTCATGTGGCAGGAGCAGTAGCTTTGTTGCAAGAAGCAGCTTTACAGTTTGGTGGCAGACGACTTACTCCTGAAGAAGTAGCAGAGATTTTACGCTCCACTGCGGATACCGTAGAAGATGGTGATGATGAAAATGATGTGGTCGCTAATACAGGATTAACGTTTCCTCGTCTCAATATTTACAACGCGATAGTCGAACTCAAAAGACGCTTTGAAGGTATTGCACCGCCTCCACCACCCCCAAATGATGACCCTGGTGAAAATCCTAATCCTGATGGTAGGACTGTTACTGGCGATCCTAACGGCACAATTACTGGGGCAATTATCGGACCAACTCTAAACGGGGAGCCTGTTGAGCCGATTTTTGGTGTGATTGGTACAGATGGAGGCGATCGCGCTTTTGTCGGTGAAACTGATGTAGATTTATTTCGCTTTGAGGTAGAGTCTCCTGGTACTGTGGCGATCGCGTTAGGAACAGCTGAAGCCGAACCCAATGATTTTGATACCTATCTGCGCTTATTTGATGCTGAGGGTAACGAAATTGCCTTTAATGATGATCTTGAAACTGGCGTTAATGCTTTTTCTCGGATTGAAGCCGAGTTAGCACCAGGTACTTATTACACAGGGGTTAGTGGATTTGATAACAGTAGCTATGACCCTAATGTGGCAGGGAGCGGGGTTGCAGGAGCTACAGGTAATTATTCTTTACAATTTAACCTGACGAATAGTGACCCTAATGGTTTAGTTAGTGGGGCGGAAACCGTTGATCTGGGTAATGACCGCGAACCCCTAGTTTTCCCTGGCTTGATTGGCGCAGACTATGGCGCATCTGTCGGCGTATCAGATGTGGATTTGTATCGGATTATTGTTCCTGACAACGGTACTTTATTTGTTGATATTGATACTCCCTTTGCCGATGATGAATTTGTCGATTCCTTTTTGCGTCTGTTTGATGCCGAAGGCAATGAACTAGTTTTTGCTAGTAGTGGCGAACCTTTTGAAAGCGATGATGATTTGAGTTTTAATGCTGCGGGAAATTTTACTGAGTTTGCGGATGAGAGTTCTAATCTGGTTTTAGAAAGCCCCGATCAGACTAATTTAGTCAATGGTGCTTTTGATGAAAATGAAAACTATGTCAAAGGTAATTATGGACATAGTACTGATAGTTTCTTAGGTGTCATCGTTGAGAAAGGAGAAGTTTATCACATCGGAGTCTCCGACTTTTTTAACCGAGATTACAATCCGCAGAATCTCAATGATCGCCCTGAAACTGGTGCTGGCGGTCTTTATGAAATGATTGTGACTTTTGTGAATAACGATCTTAACGGTAGTATTACTCAAGTCAATACCATCACTGAATTACCAGGATTGACGAGTCAAGAAAATATCGGCGTAGATAATGAGGTAGAGGTAGGAAACCGCGATGTCGATTTCTGGAAATTGAATTCTGCTGAAGCAGGAATTTTAGAAATTGATATTGATTCTACAGCAGTAGATACCGTGGCGTTACTCTTTGATGGAGACGGTAATTTAATTGCCGAAAACGATGATAACGACGGACTAGACCCCTTATTGCAATATCAAGTTGCACCTGACACCGATTATTATCTTGCTGTTACAGGTTATGGTAATGAAAACTTCGATCCCTTTGGTCTGGGGACTGGTTCGGGAGGAGACACAGGCGCATATACGATTAACGGCGGTCTTTTGCCTTCTGACCGAGTTAATTTTCTCTCCGATAATAAGATCGATAATGAATCAATTCGGGAAATTGCTATTGGCGATCGCCTTAGCGGTGATATTGGCGATGATCGCGGTTTAGTCTTAGGAGCAGAAGATATTGACTTGTATCGTTTTGTTGCTGCTAATGATGGAACTGTAAATATTCGAGCTAGTGCTGATGAAGCCTTTAGTGCGGATACTTTCTTAAGAGTATTTGATACTGAGGGTAATGAACTTGCCTTTAATAACAATGAAAGTCCTCAAACCAGAGGCAGTTTTATCAGTCAAGAAGTCACGGCTAATACCGAATATATTATCGGAGTCAATGGTAACAGCGATCGTGCTAGAGAATACGATCCGATTACTGGTAATAATACAGCACCAGGAAGTCGCGGTAGTTACACCTTATCGGTAACAGACAATAACGGCAATGGCAATCCTGGCTCTGGTGACATTCTCGATCTTTATCGTTTTCGTAATACTAGTTTTGATACAGGGACTTATGTATTTGTCGGCGCAGCGGAAAGAGATGCGATTCAAAACGACCCCAGTCTTAACCAAACCTTTGTCTTAGAAGGCGATGGCAATCCTGCTTTTAGAGCTAGTACCGAACCAGCAGAGGGGTTATTACCTTTCTTCCGTTTGCGGAGTTTGGCTATTCCTGGAACATTTCTGTTTGTCGGTAACGAAGAATATGACGCCATTTTTGCTGAAGATTCTAATCAAAGAGACAAGTGGGCAAAAGAAGGTTTCGATAATGCAGATAATGACATACCTGAATTTTATCTATACGGCGCAGGTGCAAAAGAAGGTTTACCGTTCAACCGTTTCCAAAATAATACCAATAACACTTTTCTCTTCGCTGGTCCTGGCGAAACTGAAGCGATTAATAACGATCCCAATCTCGCTGCTGCTTTTACTAACCAAGGAGTTGCTTTTGGCTCTTTTTAACTCAGATCTTGCACCTCATCAAAAATTGGGATAACTTGCTCTAGTTTTTGGCTGATGATTCTGTTTAGCGATCGCTTCTCTAATAAATTTAATATTTAATCAAATTACTCCAGAAAAGGTTGGTCATCAGAGTGGGCAATAAATGCCCACTCTTGATCAAATCTACGGATTACCAGGAAGTTTTAAACCACCCCGACGTAACATTTCTCTGGTAGTTTCGCTCGGAGTATAGTCATAACCATAACCAGCTTGTTCGTCTATCACCTGGGGAGTCAATAACACAATAACCTCCGCTCTCTCATTAGTTTTGTCTGTGCTTCTAAACAAAGAACCCAATAAAGGAATATCTCCTAGAAGCGGTACTTTAGAAATAGTGGTACGCTCTTGATCTTGAATGATACCTGATAAGATTAAAGTTTGATTATCTCGCAGTCGAATTAAACCAGAACTCAGTTCTCTTTTACTGAGTAAGTTGAGTAAGTTTTCTGCGCCATCACCACTATCAAACTCTTGAGTTGCACCGATAGAACTGACAGTGGGGCTGACTGACAGAGAAATGAAACCATTATCATCAATCTGTTCTACATTCACAGTAAGCACTAAACCCGCTTCTGCAATTACAGGAGTAATAGTTCTTGTCCCACTTTCTCCATCAATCTCGGTTTGAACACTCTCAATCACATTTTGAGCTAATTTAACAGTAGCTTGTTGTCCTTCCTGAACTACTAAAGTCGGGTCGGTTAGAATTTTGGCATTACCACTAGTTACTTGAGCTTCTAACTGAGCCAAGAATCTTTTAGGAAATTGGAATAAACCAGGAAGCGCAAATTCAACTGCATCTTCGGTAATTTCACTTACACCTGGTTGAAAGGGATTATTATTTGTCCCGAAGTTAGGACGAGCGTAAGGAATTTGACTACCGCCAGGGGTAATATTGTCAAATGGCGCATTTTGAATATCAAAAAATGGTTCTATCGTTGCTCCTGGAATTTCAAAAGGTATTACCGCAGGAGAAAACTGACTGCTTCTAGTTTGTGCAGCATTGGGTGGTGCAGTATCCCCAAAATTTAGCACCGCAGAACCACCATCTTGAACAAAGAAAGTGTCATTAATGCCAAAAGAAAAGCTGCTATTAAAAATATCTTGATTATTGAGATTAACATCAATCACTTTGACATTAACTGCAACCTGACGACGACGTGCATCCAACTGTGTTAAAAACGCGGTAGCCATTTCTACCTTACGAGGCTCTCCGATTAAGGTAATTGAGTTGAGTCGGTCATCGGTGGCGACTTGTAAGCCTCTTAGTAATAAAGCGGTGGTCGTGTCTTCTTCTTCTTCTACCGCACCTCCTAAGTTTTCGAGGCTAGCAGGAAGTTCTTGCCGTTGTACTACTCTACCAGTTTCAGGATCGATGGTTTCTTCGACTTCGGTTGTCAGTCTTTGTCCTTGCGCTCCCTGACTGGCTAAGAAAAGCGCAGCATTTTCCGCTCTTACTTGATTGAGTCTCAAGGTACGACTAACGAGATCGCGAGCTTGAGCGGGTAATTTTTCACCCACATAAATAATATTCCCGCGCCGACTCGCATTTAAGCCAGAGATTAAAAGTACCGAATCAAATACTTCTTGGACAGATTGGTTTTCTAAGTCTAGAGATACGGTAGGTCCTTCATCAATTTCTACTGCATCTCCTGTGCCACCTTCTGCTGCTGCTTCTTGAGTCGCAAAAACGATATTTAAACCAGCTTGTCTAGCTAATAAAGACAGTATTTCCCTAACAGGAGCATCTCTAAGTACGAGTCGAGGAACAATCGCCGTAGTTCCGAGATCGATGGTATCGGGAAAAGTACTAATATTAGATACGGCAATGTCTCCTACAGGCGGTGCAACGGCTCTGGGTAAAAAGGGTTGTTCTGGAGAACCTGGTGCAATATTGTTGTTAAATTCTTCGGCATCATTACTAATAATGATTTCAGGATTAGGTACTAAAACATCTTTGTTGGATGAGGGACTTTTAAATTCTAACTCTGTTTTTGGCTCGTCCTTAACTCCTTGCGCCACTAAAAACTTGGCAAAATTTTGCTTAAGAGTGGTGATTTCCGAAATCAAAGGGATTTTATTAAGTAGTGAAGTTTGGGTTTGGGGTTGATTTAAATTCAGAATTAACTCTGTTCCCTGTTGTTGCAGATTCGGTTGTAAATCGGTTTTTGAATTAGTAGTAATAGCAATTTTAGTTTGATTTTTAGCAACCTGCTGTAAGGAAATTTCGGCAATACCAGGAGCGGGATTAGCTTGAGTAAAATTATTACCTTTTGGTAGCTTTAATTCTGTGTTTAGTAGGGTAGTTTCTAGCTTGTTATTATCACTAATAGTAATAAAGGATCTAATATTTTGCTGTCTATTATTAGTTTCTAATTTTAGTTCTAATCCCTGAGTAATATCTGTTTCTAATTGAACTTCTGTAATTTCTTGAGTTGCAGCTAAACTAGGAAGTACTGTCAATAAAAATGTAGTACTTCCAGCTAATAAACTTAAAAGATTATAATATTTTTTCACTGTTAATTCCTCAATATAAATATTTAGTAATTATTCTGCTTCAGGTTGAGCATCTGCTGTTTCTGCTTTAGCTAATTCTTCTTGACTTAAAGGCAAAATAGCATCTATTTTTAGGTTAGTAGTTAAAATTGCTTCTTTTTGCGGTAAAACTGGGCTACTACTATCAGCTAAAACTGCTGTAGGATTTTCTGTTACTTTAGAATCGTAGCTTTTAATCATTAACAAAGGTTGTAATCTTTCAAGATTTTGTAAAATAGCTTTGGTTTGACTAAAGCTAGCTTTAAATTCAACTGAAAGTCCTTTCTTTTTTAATTTTCCATTAACATTTTCTCCTAATGAACCATCATTAATAGTTGTAATATTACTCTCAGGACTGTATTGAACTAATGTGCCTTGGTTGGCAGCAATAAAATTACTAAAATCAATCAGTAAAGTTTCTAGATCGTCTTGATTAGTAAACATTGCTAACACTTTTGACTTCAAAGCTTTTTCTGCTTCTAGTTCTATTTGTAGGTCAGCTATTTTTTGCGGATAATCATTACCTTTGACTTGATTTAATTGAGTTAGTTTTTCTTGCTTTTGTTGTTCAACACTGTTGTAACCTTCTTGAGCAGGAGCGACCATATTCATAAAGATATAACCCGCACCAACTACACCAACAACCGCTAAAGCAATACCACTAACTACAGGAGTAAAGGTAATACCAAAAGCAGAAGGATAATCTTCTCCTAACCCCTGTTCTTCTTCAAGAAAATCACCAGTGAATGTCATTCAGTAGTTACTCCTGTACTTTCTAAAGTTTTTAATCTGGTAATTAAGCCCACAGAACCTTTATTATTCAGTTCTTGAACTAAAACATCAGTTGGCATATTAGCCAATTGAGCCGTGATGTTATATTTGACGCCTTGGGGAATATTTACCGTCCAGTTTTCAGGTAATTCTTCAGCATTTTCGATTTCAATTGGTAGTCCAGCCAGACTAGTTGTTCCCATAATGATTTTTTGATTCTCAAAAAAAGGAGAACGTTGTAAGAACAAAACAAAATCATTGACATCACTATAGGAACTAGCCGTACCAGCAATTTGAATTTGCACATTATTGCCATCTCCGCCTTGTTGGAGAGAATCAATTTGAACTCCTGGCGGTGTGCGATCGCTGACTTCTTGCAAAATTGCCGACCAAGGTCGAATCTTACTAAAAACACTTACTAAAGCTGCCGTTTCCGCACTAGCTTGGGCAACTTGGGCTTCTATTTCTTCAAAGCTTTGACTTTGTCCCTGAATTTCGGCGATTTCAGCTTCAATCCGTTGAATTTCTTGTTTAGCTTCTGCCTCTTTGCTATCAAAACTTTTAGCATAAACAAACATCACTGCTGGTAGTACCACTGCTGCGATCGCACCTCCGATCAGAGGTAATTTCTCTCTAATCGATCCTGAACTCGCAGTTGCTTTAGATTCAGTTTCTACTGTTGCATCTAAACCACGATCTTTCAGAAAATTAATATCTAAGCTATACATAAAACTAGACCTCCCGCATTCCTAAACCCAAAGCAATACCCAAACTCGAACGTTCTTCAGGAGGAATATCTCCATTGGTTTCTATGGCTAAAGCCGTAACAGGATCGATTTGGATAGTCGGTAAATTTAATCTTTGAGTGAAAAAATCGTCAATTTGTCCAATTGCTGCTCCTGGACCTGCTAATAGGAGTTGCGCTACTTCTAAATCTTCACTTTGATTAAGATAAAAATTAATCGAACGCCCTAATTCTTCGACCAACTCTCCCAAAATTTTGAGCAAAGCTGATAATCCAGGATTGATTTGTGAAGCTCCTGTATTGTCTCCATCTTGAGGAGCAGGCATGATCGTCATATCTCGTAATAAATCCGTATCAGAAGATATTGGTAATCCCATAGCTTGGGATAAAGCAGAGCGCATCTGATAAGTGCCGATGGGAACAGTCCGAGAAAATTGCGGAACTCCTTCGACAATAATGGCGATTTCGGTACTGTCAAATTCGATATCAACTAAAACTACCGCTTCTTTGGCACTAAATTGACGTAGTTGTTCTTTAATGGTTCTAATCAAAGCAAAACTATTAATTTCGAGAACTTTAACTTTAAGTTCTGCTTGTGCCAAAATTTCTAAATAAAGATCGGTAACTTCTCGCTTGGTCGCTACCAATAAAACATTGACTTTTTCAATGCCATCTTCATCCATGAAATATCCCAGCTTGACATAATCTAAATCCACTTCGTCTCTGGGATATGGTAAATACATCCCTGCTTCGTGAACCATGATCATATCTTTCAGTTCTGCCTCATCCAGTTCTGCTGGTACGGGAATCATCCGAATAATTGCTTCTCGCATCGGAATTCCCGTAATTACTTCCTTAGCGTTAATCCGATTTTGCTTGAAGGTATCTTTAATTAATTCGGATAAGGTCAAAGAATCAATAATTTCTCCTTCTTCATAGACTCCTTCAGGAATCGGTGTAGAGACGTTTTTGACCAGTTTGTATTGTTGTCCTTGTTTGACAATCTGAGCAATATTAATTTGTCGGGGATTAATTTCTAGCCCTACTGCCTTAGCAGGTTTTGCAAATATATTGGTCAATTTATCTAGCATAAGCTGTCTTTGTCCCTAGGCATAATTGTTAACTGAGCTTTGTCTGAATTATCTTTACCAAAGATTAACTACAATTTTGGTTGTTGTCGCTCTAAGTAATTACAATAGAAAGTCATTTTTATATATGTTTAACTTGTCAAAAGCTAGTTTGTAAGTTAAACATATTTTTTTAAAGTTTTTAATTAGAACTAAATATTAACTGATTATGTAGGATATTGTAGCCGTTAAAATTGAATTTTAAGATAAGTACTTTTACTGAAAAAAAAGATTGTATTAATTAAAAATATGGTTAGAATTACTGAGCTATGATTAAGCTTTACTCAAATTTGAGGTAAATTTAGTTGTTGAACTTAATCGTTACTTGATAAACAAACAATTCGTGATGAAAAAATTTAACGCTATAGTGGCAATTGGTTTAATCTTGGGAATGCTTTTGGGTTGTAACGCCTCGGAATCCGATGATTCAGCAGAATTAGAATTTTGGACTATGCAGTTAGCACCCCAGTTTAATGATTATTTTGCAAAACTCAATGGTAACTTTGAAAGTGCTAATCAAGAGCTTCAAGTACGCTGGATTGATATTCCTTGGTCAGCTATGGAAAGTAAAATTTTGACCGCGATTTCGGCTAAAACCGCTCCTGATTTAGTGAATCTCAATCCTAATTTTGCTTCGCAATTAGCCTCTCGTAATGCTTGGTTAGATTTAGACGAAGTGATTCCCTCAGAAACTAAAGCCATTTATCTTCCGAATATTTGGCAAGCTAGTAGTATCGAAGTCTGTCAAGAAGAGCAGTGTGAGCAAGACACTTTTGGCATTCCCTGGTATCTCACTACTAGAATTACCATTTATAATCAACAACTTTTGCAACAAGCTGGGATTACTCAACCTCCTGGGACTTATGGGGATTTAAAAGCAGTAGCGCAACAAGTCAAATCTCGAACTGGAAAATACGCCTTTTTTATCACCTTTGTTCCTGGTGATTCGGGAGAAGTCTTAGAATCAATGGTGCAGATGGGAGTAAGTCTTTTAGATGAGCAAGGCAAAGCAGCTTTTGATACTCCAGAAGGAGTTGCAGCTTTTCGCTACTGGGTTGAAATGTATCAGCAGCAACTATTACCGCCAGAAGTTTTGACTCAAGGACATCGTTATGGGGTAGAACTTTACCAAGCAGGAGAAACCGCTTTACTGGCTTCTGG
>DAXETX010000300.1:0-36108 GCA_051155735.1 Xenococcaceae cyanobacterium | reverse complement strand
GGTTAAGAGATTTGGGCTTTTTTACTGCTTCCCGCCGAATATTTTAATTGATAGTTCAAGCTAAGTAACTTCAGCCACATTCCAGGATATTTTTGTTCTAGCCAAGATTGAGATGCTTTTAACCAACTAGGAAACCAAGAGTCGATCAAAGATTTTCTAACTGCATCAAGACTAAAAGCCCAATATGCCCCTAACCACTTGAACATATCCTGACTTCCTGCCATTTGCCAAATCCACCATAATAGAGTCGGGTTTTTTCGCGCTGCAATTAAAGCAAGTCGTGTAAATGTCCACCAGTCAGCACGATCTTTAATAAAAGTATCTGCTACTTCAGGAGGTTGTGCTGCTAGCAAGCCAAAAAAGGTATTTAACATGGAGTTAATTCGCTGGGGTGGCAGTATCTGGTGTGTCGGGACCATCATCCCCTTGGAAAAGAGCCAAGTAACTGAAATATTACTCTGATAAGCGCGAATTTGATTGAGATGCTTTGCTGTTAGTAAGTCATGTTTGAGTGCTGTATCCAAAAGAGTCGTAAGACGATCTAAATTTCGCACTAGAGAACCAAAACCAGTAAAAACTAAGGGAGATTGTAAAGATGCTGCATCACCAATCGAGAGAAGACGGTCAAAGGCGACAGTGCGATCGCTGCTACTAGTGCTAAAATGTCCAGGGATATAGCCGAAAGTCGCTTTTTGCCAGTCTAATGCCTCTAGGTTACAACGGCGATATTCAGGCAAAATCGTAAAGAAGTCTTCGTACATCTCTAATAAAGAACCAGGATTATCAGGATGTACTTGATGGTAATGAAACAGATAAAAAGCTAATTTGCCATTGCCGACAGGAAATAATTCCCAGATTAATTGTCTGCCTCGCGATATATCGCCGTGAGAATTTAGCACATCACCATATTGTTCATCCCAAACTCCTGGGGCAAAACCTTTAATTACTGCACCCACAGTCGGACAGACACTGTTAAAAGCCTTTCCGCCATTAATTTGCCAAGCTATCGGTGAAGCTGTTCCCATCGCATCGATTAAGAGTCTTCCTGTGGCTGCTTTGGCTTCTTGGGTAGGTAGCTCAACTAGTTGGATTTTTACCTGATTTTTAGCTATATCAGCCCGAATAAACTCAGTTTCGTCCCAAATTTCGCCACCTGCTGCTAATAGCTTATCACCACAAAATCTGAGAAATTTTTCGACGTTAATCGCAATATTTAACACTCGCGGAGTATGCAATACTGGTGCTTTAAGATACTCTGGGTTGTAAGCATCAAAAAACTTACTAAACCCATCTTGATATTCTGCTGCGATGACTGTTTCAAACTCTTCAGGGGTAAATAAACCGAGATTAATCAGACTCTGAAATTCATCACGAGAAATATTCCACTCGCGATTCATTCTCCCGAAAGGTAATCTTTCTACTAGTAAAACTCGATAACCTTTTTGTGCCATTACCGCAGCATGAATTACCCCTAATGCACCGCCAACATAAACTAGATCGTATTGGGGCAAAGTAGAGTTAGTCGCGTTGCTATTAAAGATAACTTCTTGAGGTTGTTGCGGATTTTTAACACTGTCGCGCCAGCGTTTTTCCCACCAGTAAACTCGATTTAGGTCATATTCTCCCTTGGGAAATCTCTGAAAATACTTGACTGTTAGGGGATAGTAGTCGGCCAAAGCTGCAAAAATTGATTGCTTCGATAAGTCTATTTCTGGCGGTTCGGGATATTGAGGCGGAAAAGCCTGACGAATCTCTTGTCTTAATTGTTTTTTGAGGGCAGAAATATTATGTTTTGAGAATTTAGCAGGGGAATCCCAAAGAAACATTTTGAGATAAGTCGTTCTTTGTACTGTCCAAACAAATATGGCTAATTCCGAATCTGAAGCGGGAGAAAGTTGGAGACGAATTCCTGTAGGGGTTGCTATTTTGTGATGGATTTGAGGCTGCCAAGTTTCTTGTAACCAACTGCGTACAGCAGCGATATTAGGAGTCGGAATTTCAAGATAGAGAATTTCTTGCATCGGAAGATTATTAATTTAAGCTTAAAAAAAAAAGATTTATTGCAAAATTAAGTTAAAAAAAACAGATTCCACTGACGAAGGTTAGTTTCTGTTTGTCACAGATTACTCCGCCGTAAAACGACGGAGACGGCACGTGACCGTTGGTCAAATTGGGCAGTTTAATAACACATATCTTAATACTATTATGGGAGCAAGCTAAATCATGAACGATTCAATACCAGCCTCAACCGAAGAAATTTTGGCTTTGGAAGAAAATTCGATTAGTGAAGATATTATTGCCTTAGCGATCGCTGCTGTAGTGAAGATTGCCCGTCAACAAGGTCAATCTCTCGAAGAAATTCAAGAACAAGTCTTACAAGATCATAGTATCCTAGATATGGTACAGCGTCGTTGGTTAAAGGATTTGATGGCTAAGGCATGGGATTTGTTATCTTAGGTAAGGCTCAGCAACTCACCAGGTTAAGCGCCAATAAACTTTCAAACAGAGCTTTGCCATCAGTGTTCCCAATAGCAGCATCAGAGGCTCTTTCGGGATGAGGCATCATTCCTAAAACATTACCTTGTTGATTAACAATTCCCGCAATATTATTTAAAGAGCCATTGGGATTACTTTCTGGGTTAATTTCTCCTGTCTGGCTACAATAGCGAAATAAAACTTGTTGATTAGCTTCTAGGGTTTTTAGGGTGTCTGGATCAGCATAATAACGTCCTTCACCGTGAGCAATCGGAAAAGTAACTACCTGCTGCTTAGTGTAGTTAGAAGTCCAAGGCAAATCATTTCTTTCAACTCGCACTGAGACGCGATCGCAGATAAAATGTAAATCACGATTACGGATCAAAGCCCCTGGTAATAAACCTACTTCGGTAAGTACTTGAAAGCCATTGCAAATACCCAAAACATACTTACCCTGTTTAGCATGGTGAATTACACTATTCATCACAGGGGAAAAGCGAGCGATCGCACCACAGCGCAAATAGTCACCATAACTAAACCCACCAGGAATCAGAATAATATCGATGTCGGAAAGATCGGTTTCCTGATGCCATACCATCCGCGTCGGAGTTTTAAAAATACCTTGGGTAACTGTCGCCAAATCGCGATCGCAATTCGACCCAGGAAAAACAATAATGCCAAATTTCATAACTTTTAATTAGTCTTAAATATTAACCAACCAGTTGCGTAATTTCAAAACAGTAATTTTCGATTACAGGGTTTGCTAACAAGCGATCGCACATCACATCTAGCTGATTGTTAGCATCTGCTGTATCAGTCGCAGTAAGCTGGAGTTCGATATATTTGCCGATTCTGACTCCTGTTACTGTTTCATAACCCATTTGTTTCAAGCCAGATTCTACTGCTGTGCCAGCAGGATCGAGAACCGAAGGACGTAAAGTAACATAGATACGAGCATGATATTGATTAGCCATATACTTTTTCAGGCATCGCAGTCTCAAATTGTCGAGGGTTAAGAAAACCAACCCAATTAGTTTAGCTTAGAATTAGACATAATTAATCCCCAAAACTTACTGATGAAAGCTCAGCGTACTCGTTCTCAAGAAAAAGTATTAAAAATCTTACAAAGTTTAAAAAAAGCGATTTCCGCTCAAGAACTTTATATTGAGCTAAAAAATAGCGACTATAATATGGGTCTAGCTACTGTTTATCGTTCCCTAGAAGCTTTGAAACTACAGGGAGAAGTTCAGGTAAGAATTTTACCTAATGGAGAATCAGTATATAGCTCCATTAGTCGCGATCGCCATCATTTAACTTGTATTAATTGTCATGTTTCGATTCCGATAGAACAGTGTCCTGTTCATGAACTAGAAAAACAACTAGAACAGTCTCACAAATTCAAAGTTTTTTATCACACCTTGGAGTTTTTTGGCTTATGCGATCGCTGTCAACCTGTTTCCTGATTACTGTTTCCTGATTACTGTTCCTATCACTTATTTCTGGTTTAAAGTTTTCGCAATCAATTTTAGTAAATCGTCATAGCGGAAATTATCAATTAAATTAATAATTGCTTGGCTTAATATCTGGTGTTCCTCAGCAACTTCTGCCAAAAGCTCTAACATAAGTTCGTTATCAATCTTAGTAGTAGCATCTTGTAATTGTAATAACCATTTTTGTGGCATAGTTGCTAATTTTTCAGCAGCTAATTGATAACTAGAATCAGGCTGACAAAAAAACTTAGAATCTATCGAATCTCCTTCTAGAGATTGGGAATCAGTGGCACAATATTTCTGAAAGCTAATTTTACTAACATCGGCTTCCGCAACAGGGAGATAAAAACGCACAACTGTTCCTTGATTAACTTTTGATTTAAGAGAAATATCTCCCCCCATTAGTTGAATCAACTGACGAGTAATTGGTAATCCCAAACCAATTCCTTGATTAGGGGTTTCTCCTGTTTCAGTTTGAGCAAAAGCAACAAATAAGCGATCAATTTCGGTTGAAGATATACCTTTTCCTGTATCGGTAATTTTGAAATATAAGTTACGCACAAAATCAGTTTGAGTGTTGGATTGAGATTTTACTATTAAACTAACTTTTCCAGTCTCGGTAAATTTAATACTGTTGTCTAATAAATTATATAATATTTGTCGTAGCTTTTCTTCATCGCTTTCGATATACTGAGGTACACCACTAACAATTTTAAAAGATAATTCTATATTTTTAGCTTGAGCTTTGAAAGTAAACATTTGTTTGAGAGATTGTAAAAGATTGTATAAATCAAAGCTATTTTGCTTAATTGCAGTTTCACCAGCTTCGATATGAGTTATTTCTAAAACATCATTAATTAGGTTTAATAAATGCAGACTATTTTGCTCAATAATATCGAGGGTTTCTTGTTGTTCTACGGTAGTAGTAGGTTCTTGCTGCATAATTTGAGTAAAGCCAATAATCCCATTAAGAGGTGTTCGTAATTCGTGACTCATTTTTGCCATGAATTTGTTTTTAGCTTTTTCAGCAATTAAAGCATTATCAATCGCTTTTTCTAAATTCTTCAAACTATGCTGTATTTGTAGCATCATACTGTTGAGTGCTACACTCAATTTCCCAAGTTCATCGTCTCGTTCTACTACTACTCTAGCATCAAGTTTTCCTGCTGCGATCGCCTGTGCTAATTGTTGTAATTTATGGATAGGATTAATAATTTGTCGCTGAAAAATAATTTTAGTTAAACCAATAAATAAGCTACTAATCAGAATCACACTATATAAATTATATAAACTAACTCTAATTAATTCTTGCCTTGCACTTTTTAAAGAATAACCGAGTTTAATTGTTCCTAAATCAGTGTTTCCTAAACTAATTGTCTGACTTGCTTCGAGTATTGATTTATGCTTTTTTAAAGCGGAAAGAAGTTTAACTTCTTGAGAAAAGTTTTTGGGTAAATTTGTTGTTATTTTTAGACCGCTAACTATGGGTTTATCTACAGCGATAGCTTGAGTAACAATCTGAGAATTTTTATCGGTAATTAAACCATAAATAATCTCTCTGTCATTATTATTAGTTTGCAATAAATTTTTTAACCCAATAGTATCAGAACGCAGCATCATATCGGGAGCTATTGCACTCAAAAGTTTCAATTTAGCCTGAACTTTTTCTTCTAAGCTTTTGAGTTTTTGTTGATAAATAAGATAACTAAAAGTGACGCCAAATATTAATTGCAGAACTACTAAACAAATACCCGCTATACTCAGATAGCGAAAGGCAATACTGTTGTTGTATTTTTGACGCAATTTAAGTTGCTTTAACATATAATTTGATCTAAGTTAGTTCATGGAAACTCTTACCACAGATGTTTTAGTTGTTGGCGGAAGTACTGGCGGTGTAGCAGCAGCCATTCAAGCATCGCGACGTGGAGTCAAAACCATTTTAGCCACGGAATTTTCTTGGTTGGGAGGAATGCTGACTGCTGCGGGAGTATGTGCGCCTGATGGCAATGAGTTACGGTCGTGGCAAACTGGATTATGGGGTGCTTATTTAGCCGAGTTAGCAACTAGACAAAGTACGGGGTTAGACAATGCTTGGGTGAGTTTATTTACTTATCATCCCCATTGTGGTGCAGCGATTTTTGCTGACTGGGTAAAACAGCTACCTAATTTGTTATGGTTGCAAGGATATCAACCTCTGGCGGTAACTAAAGAAGGCGATCGCATTATCGAAGTAAGTTTTTCGCGTAATTTAACAATAAAAGCGAAAATAACGCTTGACAGCACAGAATTAGGCGATTTGCTAGCTTTAGCTGATCTTCCCTATCGTTGGGGTTGGGAATCTGCTTCAGAATTTAATGAACCCAGTTTGGCAGACTCGAACCCACAAGAGTTAATTCGGAAATATCCTGTACAAGCACCTACTTGGATTTTTTTACTCCAAGATCGAGAAACTTCAGCGAGTCAGACTAATAACTCTAGTGTTGCAGAATTAAACAGCACAATATTTGCTGGTGCTTGGCAGCAATATGGTGCAGAAAAATTTTTGCGATATGGCAAACTAACCGAAAATCTTTATATGATTAATTGGCCCATTGCGGGTAATGATTATGGGGTAGGATTAGACCGTTTAGTAGCATCAGAAACTAGTAGAAAAGAATTTCTCGCCGAAGCTTATCACCATAGTTATAGTTTTGCTGCTTATATTCAGTCCCAATTAGGACAACGTTATAGTTTGGCTTCAGCTATTTTTCCCCAGCCAGACAGTCAGATAAATGCCGGTTTGGCACTTCATCCTTATTATCGCGAAAGCAGACGACTAATTGGCAAAGTTACTCTTACCGAACCAGATATTTTACCCCAAGAAAACGGCTGTGTTGCTTCCTTACCAGTCAATGAAGCAGGTCAAGTACAGGCGATCGCCATTGGTAATTATGCTAACGATCATCACTATCCAGGAATGAAGTTTCCTTTACAGCCAAAATCACTACAATGGGGTGGCAGATGGACAGGAACACCTTTTACGATTCCTTATGAGGCAATTATTCCTCAAACTGTTGATGGACTCTTAGTCTGTGAAAAAAATATTTCAGTTTCCCATATTGCTAATGGTAGTACGCGCTTGCAACCTGTAGTAATGAATATCGGACAAGCTGCGGGTATGGCTGCTGCGTTATGCATCGAGTCTGCTTGTCAACCGCGAGAACTAGACGTTAGAGTTTTGCAACAAGCCTTACTAAGCGATCCGATTGCACCATCAGCGGTAATTCCTCTATTTAATCTATCTCCCAATCATCCCCAATGGCTTGATTGGCAGCAATACTATCTAGAACATCCTGAAAACTATCCTGTGGATGGTAACTTTCCTGGTGATGATCTAGAAGATATAACTACTGCGAAAAATCAGGTTTATCAAGGCAAATTCCGTCATTATGGAGCGCAAAACTACAGTATAGTTCTCAAGCATTTTCTCTTTCAAAGAAAGACTTATCAGTTAATCACTCTCCACGCTACAGTCAACCAGCAACTACTAGATTATCCTCACAATCAACCAATCTCCGTCTTGGGTAGAATCAACACTGCTGGTTATTGGCTAATCGTTGAAAAAATTATTTAAGCAATTCTCGTGCTTATTTTTTGCCTCTAGTGTGAATTAATTACATTTATTTGTGTCTGGACAAATGACGGTATCTTTTGAGTAAGATAAGAACACACTGCTTAATAAATAAAAAAACCAATGGTTATCAGTAGCGAATTAAATCCTCTAACTATTAGACAGCAACTCGATCTGTCTCAGGAGCGCATGAGCCATTTACTGCACGTTAGTTGCAAGACTTTGTGGCGATGGGAAAATACCGATGCTTCTCCTAGTAGTAAAGCCAAAAAATATTTAGCCAAACTCAAACAAATCGCTACTCTAGCTCAGAAAGTTTATCCGCCAGAAGGGGTAAAAGAATTTATCTTTACGCCTCTAAAAGAATTTGATGGGCATACAGCCTATGACATGATCTCTTTAGGAGAGTACGACCGAGTAATTGCTGCATTAGCTGCTGACTATGAGGGATTAGGCTACTAATTTATGCTCTCATATTTGGTTAAACCTTGGTCAGGAGAAGCCTATCGACATCTTCCTGACGGAAATTATGATGTTTATGATTTTAGTTACACGGGATTAGCAGCCAACAATCGTTGGAATATCCAAGGAGAGCAAACACTCTATTTAGCAGGTAGTATAGACGTAGCAGCAGGGGAATGGTCGCGTCATTTTAAACTCGATCGCGCCAAAAAGTTAGCAGTTAAGACTAAATGCCGGAAAGTTTATCAGATGAGAGTCAAGCTAAATCATACTCTTAATTTGTGCGATCGCCTTTGCTGGCAAAAACTATCTCTAACCGATGCTCCCAATTGTTTTCTCGATCAAAAGATTGCCAGAGCTACTGCCCAGTTTGTTCGCCAAACGACAATGGTAGAAGCAATTTTTGTGCCATCAATGGTATTTCTCGATCAAATGGACAAATGGGTATTAGTCGTTTTTCTAGAAAAATTGCCAATGGACAAACCACTAGAATTTCTCCCACAAGTTGAAGATTATGGCTATTTTAATTTAGAAATTTGAACCCTAAGCTGACAAAATAATCGGAAAAGTCAGAGTAAAAGTAGAACCTTCATCAGGTTTCGAGACTAAATCTATTTTTCCCTGTAGCAGTTGAACTAACTTAGCGACGATAGCTAGTCCCAAACCAGTACTCCCCTTGGAATAGCTATCTTCGACGTTGACTTGGTAGTAAGGTTGAAAAACTTGTTTCTGAGCCTCTAGACTCATGCCAATTCCTGTATCGGCAACAATCAGTGACCATTGATCGAGATTATTAGTTTGACAAGTTACCGTAATAACTCCCGTTTCAGTATAGCGAATCGCATTGCTCACCAGATTAGTAATAATTTGCTGTAGTCTTAAAGTGTCAGTAATGATTTGTGCTGTAGTGCAGTTGCAGTTTAAGGTTATTTTTAGGTCTTTTTGTCCAGCAGCAGGTTTTAAAGTTTGAATCACTCCTTGAATTAGAGAACAAACATCTGTTGATTCTGGATTTAGCTGTATGTTTCCTGATTCATAGCGAGAAATTTCGAGAATATTATTAATTAAACGTAGTAGTTGCCTACTGTTGCTAATTAGCCTTTCGATAAATTGCAGACTTAAAGCAGTATCTTTTTCTTGGGTAACTTTTTGCTGTTGTTGCAATAGGAGGCTAGAAAAACCCATTATCGAGTTAAGAGGCGTTTTTAATTCGTGTACTAGATAAGAAACCTCTTCTTTTTGCATCGCTACTAGACGATTCAATTCTTGGTTAGTCAGCAATAGTTGACTCTGTAACTGTTCGAGTTCTTGTAATCGCGTTTCAACATATGTTTCTAAAGATAAAGTAACGACGCGATCTATTATCGAATCAATAAGCTCGATTATTTGCAATATTTCCTCGCCAGAACTAGCAAGCAAATCTGGCTTTAAGACAGTAAAAATAATTTTGCGTAATAAACCATACTCTCGCACAATCTCAGAAACATCATAACCTTGTTCGGCTCTGACAATTCCGTGTTCCCAACTATTACTTTTAAGCTTTTGCTCTCGATCTGGTAAAGATTGGGAAAGCAAAGTCGCAAGAGCTTCTATAATTAGAGGAATGCTGTTCCGTACTGATTTATATGCCAAACCCTTAGAACTTTCTATATTAATATCTTGCTGAATCGAGTCAATCCAGCTTTCAACTATGGTGTCAGTTTTAGCCAACAGAATTTTGCCAATATCCTTGCTCACAGGAAATTACCCGCTTTTAATTTGCTCAATATTAGTACAGTAATATTTACCCAGATCAATGTCAAAAAAATCGCTTTGATTTAAAGCTAAAGATAAGAAGGAGACAATCTAAAATCTAAAATTTAGAGGTTGTCTGATCCCAATTCCCTAAAATAACGCTACACATCGATCTCCGCGTCTCTCTGTCTCCGAGTCACCGTGTCACCTCATCTGTAGCAGATTTAAAGAGAAACGGGATGAGAAGTCTCATTTGTTATGCTAATGCCCTCTAAATCCCCCCAAGTTTGGGGGACTTTCTATGCTGCTCCCCCCCCAAAGTTGCGAGAATCAGATTGTAAAAAAACTACTTTTCAGATGTCCTCTTAAAATAAACAATCGGTGTAATTGTATTTCCTAATAAGAATCTTTAGTAGTTACATATAGATAGGTATAGCTTGAATGCTTACCTATTAACACTTACATAAATATACAGTGAGCGAAAAAAACTCAGACTTTAGTTCAAAAAATAATTTATCTGTCTAGAATATATCTTTCAAGAGAATAGTAATATTGTTTTGATTGAAGTTTAAATGACCATCTAAGAATTGGTGTAAAAATATTCATGAATTCACATATCCCTCTAGGTTCGGTAATTCAAGGTTCGCTAACTAAAGGATTAGAAGTTAGACTGCATCCTGATATCTCCGTGGAAGATATGCGAGTGGGTAAGTTTTTGGTGGTTCAAGGTAAAAGATCGCGCTTTTTTTGTCTGTTGACAGATGTGGCTTTAGGAGCAGCGAGCGATCGCATTTTAGCTAATCCGCCAGCAATGGAAGACACTTTTTTACAGGATGTTTTAGCAGGAAGCGGGACATATGGCACAATTGAGCTTGCACCAATGCTGATGTTTACTCCTACTGCAACTGAAGATGAGCGCAAAGAAAGACTCGCTCCTGAAGTAGTTGAGAATCAGTTGGCTACATTAGGAATTGACACTCCTACAGAATTAGAACTGTTACCAGTAAAAACAATTCCTGCTCACTTCAGTCAGGTTTATGAAGCGACAGAACAGGATTTTCGTTCAGTTTTTGGTTGGGAAGATGATTTATATCATCGCAATTTTGCGATCGGTCAACCTCTAGATATGGAAGTTCCAATCTGTCTTGATTTAGACCGCTTTGTCGAACGGAGTAACGGAATTTTTGGTAAATCGGGAACTGGTAAATCTTTTCTGACTCGCTTGCTGATTTCTGGCATTATTCGCAAAGAAGCAGCCGTCAATTTGATGTTTGATATGCATTCAGAATACGGTTGGGAAGCAATGCAAGAGGGGAAACAAGTTAGTACCGTTAAGGGGTTACGACAGCTATTTCCTGGACAAGTAGAAATTTATACCCTCGATTCTGAATCGACTAAAAGACGGGGAGTTAGAGATGCCCAAGAGATGTATTTGAGCTATGACCAAATTGAAATTGAAGATTTAAAATTAGTCGCTAGAGAATTAGGGCTTTCTGATGCTGCTGTGGATAATGCCAATATTCTTTGTAATGAATATGGCAAATCTTGGATCTTGCGGTTACTCAATATGACTAATGAAGATATCAAGATTTTTTGCGAGGAGAAACAGGGACACCAAGGCTCGATTATGGCATTGCAGCGCAAATTATTGCGGATGGAAAGTCTTAAATATATTCGTTCTGCCTGTCCCCATAACTATATCGAGCAGATTTTGCAGTCTTTAGATGCAGGAAAGCACATCATTATTGAGTTTGGTTCTCAATCTAATATGCTTTCTTATATGTTGGCAACTAATATGATCACGCGACGGATTCACGCTAGCTATGTCAAAAAAGCTGACAGATTTTTACAATCCAAAAATCCGCTAGACCGTCCGCGACAATTAGTAATTACTATTGAAGAGGCGCATCGTTTTCTTGACTCTAGTATTGTCCATCAAACTATCTTTGGTACGATCGCCAGAGAAATGCGCAAATACTTTGTCACCTTGTTAGTGGTAGATCAGCGTCCTTCAGGAATCGATAATGAAGTAATGTCCCAAGTCGGTACGAGAATTACTTGTCTGTTAAACGATGAAAAAGATATTGATGCGATTTTTACAGGGGTTTCTGGCGCGACTGGTTTGCGATCTGTTTTAGCCAAACTCGATTCTAAACAACAGGCTTTAGTTTTGGGTCATGCTGTACCGATGCCAGTAGTCGTCAGAACTCGCGCCTACAATAGCCAATTTTACAGTGAAATTGGCTGTTGTGATTGGGAAGCGGAAACCGATGAAATAGTCTTTGCTGCTGCGGAAATTGCTAAAGCTGATTTGGGTTTTTAACTAATCGCTAAAATCCCTGAACCGTCGGATTGAGCAACTTCAGAATTAGTAATTAATTTTTTGATCGTTTTAGTTACTCGCTGCTCATCAATGGGTTTAGTTATATAATCAGCAGTACCAACTAATTTAGCTCGCATCCGCTCAGTTAAAGAATTATTTTCAGACATCATAATAATCGGAGTTTGAGTAAATTTAGTGACACGTCTAATTTGAGAACATAGCTCGAAACCATTAACTACAGGCATATTTAAATTGATAAAAATTACATCGGGAGTATGGGCAACTAAATCGGGAATTACTTGAAATTCATCTTTAATCGCGACAAATTTACCATTAGCTTGAGTGACAATTTTGTGCATAATTTGCTGAGTGTGATCGCTATTATCAATACAGGCAATTGTGAATTTTTTAGCTGATTTAGTAATTCTTAAAAACTGAGAATTATACTGTTTGGCGGTAAGATTACTCGCTACATCTGGTATTTCAACAAACTGAATTCTTTTTTGCAGTAGATCGGGAACTAGAGAAAGCGCAAATTGAAGCGCATCTTTGTTAAGTTTAAAACTCAAATCTCGTAAACTTAATTTTCCCTTAAATAAATCAACTAAATAATTGTAAGTATTTAAATCAAGTTTTTGCTTTAATTCCTGAGTGTTTAATAATTTAGGAGCATGATTTAAAGAGATATTTTTTAAACGAGATTTTGTAAAAAATAAACTATATTGCTGAACCGTAGTAAGAATTTCTCGATCATCAATAATAACTAAAGAAGGTTTAAAGCCTGCACTTAATAGATTAGAAGAGTTTTCGGGCTGAAGTAGATATTCTAAAGGATGTTGATGCTGATTTTGGAGAATATCAAAAAAATTTTCTTGAAGTCTTTTTTCGATAATTGCTTTAACACAGTCTTTACTAATAAGTTGTTTACTAAAAAGACAATATAAAGTTTGATATTGAGAACATTGATAATGATTTTTAGTATCAACAAAAAGTTCTTTAAAATTAACTTCAGCACAAAATTCGATTAAATGCCTGAGCCAAGAACGGTTGGGATGATCGCCTCCATTGATCCAAATCAATTTACCGAGTAAAAAATATAATTGCCATTGAATATCTTTAGAAGATTTAATTAAACCTTTACCAGTAAAATTATTTTTTTCTGTATCAATTAATAAATCAAAAAGTGAGTTGGGTGAGTTCATTAATGTTTCCGCCAGTAATTAACAAAAATCATCATTTAGTAGGATTTTAGTTTTCAAGTTAAAGATTAGATTGAGAATTTTGGTAAAATATTAATTCATTTTATTGATTCTGCAATTATCTAGTTTCTAAAATGCTACTTATCAAATATATTTGCGCCAAAAGACAGATTGTTAAACAAATTATGAGTTCATTTATCGCTCTCTCTCAAGTATCAAATTGGTTTAGTTTAAAAATACTTCTCGATAATTATTGTTATATTTTGGTACGATTCTAAATTCTAAAGAATAATTAAGAAAGTACATTTATAGGCTAGCTGGTTTAGATTTCTAGTAACAATGGAACAAATACTGAACTTGGGTCAAATTTTTTACGCTAAATACAGTTTCAACCGATACAATATTGCTGCTAGATCGATCAATATATGAAGTTTTTGTGAACAATTATTATCTTGAGCAATTTCAACCGATCGCTTTTTTGGGAACAAATACCCAAGAAACCAAAATTATTCAAGCTTTACCTCAGAATTTATTTGCTACTATTTGGCTACCAAGCAGGGATAAAAGTGTCAAAAATCAAGAATTTAGGCTTAATAATCTTCAGTACTACGATAATTCACTATCAGAACATTTAACTAATATTTGGCAAGAATACCGAGCCTTGGTTTTTTGTTTGGCTACTGGTGCGGTAGTGAGGTTGATTGCACCTTTGTTAGAAACTAAACACTGCGATCCTGCTGTGATTGTAATCGATAAGTTGGGCAAATTTGTCATTAGTCTTTGTAGTGGACATCAAGGAGGTGCTGACTTACTAGCCAAGCTAATTGCAGCACAACTTGATGCTATCCCAATTATTACAGGAGCTTCTAGTAGCTTAAAATTACCAGCAGTTGATATTTTAGGACATCCCTATGGCTGGGTTAAAGGGGCAGGAAATTGGACAGGAGTGATGGCTGCTTTGGCGCGTCAAGAACCAGTACAAGTAATCCAAGAGGCTGGTAATAGTTTATGGCGACAGCAGTATGTAGCCAATAAGATTTTTAATTTTAGTTCTAGCACGACAATACCTCAAGCTCGGATTTGGATTAGCGAACAAAAAAGAAGTTTTACGGAATCAGAATTACCTCAAGTTCAGTGGCATCCTAGAGTATTATGGATTGGGATTGGTTGCGAAAGGAATACTAATACCGCCGTTATTGCCCAAGCAATTATTGCTACTTTTAATCAATATAATTTAGCCCTAGAAGCGATCGCAGGAATTGCGACAATAGAAATCAAAGCTGATGAAGTGGGCATTTTAGAATTATGTAAGCAATGGCAGCTACCATTAAAAACTTTTTCCGCAGCAACATTACAATCAATTACAGTGCCAACTCCTTCAGCAGTGGTCAAAAGAGAAGTAGGAACAGCTAGTGTCGCTGAAGCTGCTGCTATCTGTGCCGTAGAATCAGATAGCAGTTCCTTAATAGTTGCCAAACAAGTATTTAAAGAAAAAGGTCAACCAGGAGGGGTGACAGTTGCCGTTGCTAAAGCCGAAAAAGAATCTATCGGTAGAGCAGGTAAACTATATTTAGTAGGAATTGGACCTGGTAGCCTAGAACAAATAACTCCTGCTGCAAAAGTCGCCATCACCGAAGCGGATGTCGTAATTGGCTATGGCTTATACCTCGATTTGATTCAACCCCTATTTCGTCCCGAACAAATTATCGAATCTTTTGCCATTACCCAAGAACAACAAAGAAGCACTAGAGCCATCTTGTTAGCACAGTGGGGTCTAACTGTCGCTATAGTATCATCAGGAGATTGTGGGATTTACGGCATGGCTGGCTTAGTCTTAGAACAACTCAAAGCCAAAAATTGGCAAGGGAACAACCCAAAAGTCCAAGTCTTACCAGGAATTTCCGCCCTGCAAGCAGCAGCTTCGCGAGTCGGCGCACCTTTAATGCATGATTTTTGCGCTATTAGCTTGAGTGACTTACTCACTCCTTGGGAAGTAATTCAGCAGCGTTTAACCGCAGCAGCCATAGCTGACTTTGTTACTGTATTATACAATCCGCGATCGCAAAAACGAACCCAACAAATTATTACCGCACGAGAAATTTTCTTAAAGCAGCGTCAGCCAGATACACCTGTGGCGATTATTCGTGCTGTTTATCGCACTGAAGAACAAATTACGCTTACGACTTTAGCCAAAATGCTCGATACTGAGATCGATATGCTCACCACAGTGATTATTGGGAATAGTAACACCTATAACTATCAAGACTGGATGATTACCCCTAGAGGCTATTTAGAAAAGCTTAAATAAAGGGCTTCGCCCAGCTAATAGCTCTTAGCTCTTAGCTCTTAGCTTTTAGCTCGCTCGCTTCAATCAAATAGAGTCTTAAACTCTACCTGATTGTGGACATCGTAAAGACGGTGGAGTCTTATACTCAGTAATGCTTTTAACAGTCAAACAAAGGCTAAAAGCTTTTTTAATAACTGCATAAAACTAAGACACATAACCTAAAGTAATAATACTGACATCTTTTGAGAAACTTTGATGTGTCCTCGCGCCCTGAAGAAAAAACCTCAAACCAGCAACCAAACCACTCGAATAGCAAAACTGTGGATCTTACTAGTAGGAGTAAACCAGTATCAAGATGCAGAACTACCATCACTACAATATTCTGCCCTAGACTGTCAGGGTTTAGGAGAAGCACTCACCGAAGCGATAGACATCAGGCGTGAGATTACTTTACATCATGACTTTGCCGACAACAAACCCACATTAAAGACCGTAGGTGCTAGCTTACAGCGCATCATCTCCTTTGCCCAATCAGAAGATACTATTCTATTTTATTTTTCAGGACATGGTATCTTAGACACTGCAACCCAACAAGTCTATCTGTGTTTAGCAGATACTCAAAAACAGCAATTAGCGACTACAGCCTTACCCTTAAACACTATCTTGAGACTGCTAGGAAAATGTCAAGCGAGTCAACAACTAGTATGGTTAGATGCTTGTCATAGTGGCGGGATGACTTTTCGCGGTACGACCAAGATATCGTTACCCAATCCTACCACTCAATTAGTTCAAGTTTTACGCCAAAAAGCCCAACAAAGTCAAGGTTTTTATGGATTATTATCTTGCGATCAAAATCAGCAGTCATGGGAATTTCCCGAATTAGGACATGGCGTTTTTACTTACTATCTGATGCGAGGGTTGCGCGGTGAAGCAGCAGACTCTCACGGAATTATCGAAGCTGATGGATTATATCAATATGTCTATCATCAAACTCTACGATACATCGATCGCAGTAATCAACAGATACGCTTAATTAATCAGCAAAAAAGTAGTCGGGGGGAAAGACAGTTACAGTCAGAATATCCTTTACAAACTCCGAAGCGGATCGTAGAAGGTTTTGGCAAAGTTGTTATTGGCAAGCGACAAGTTAAAATCAGGAGTAGCTTACCCCGTCAGGCTTTGATTATCGATGGATTAGGAACTAATCAAACTACCTTAGACTTAAGTAAAGTGTTGCGAGGTAGAGGTAGTTTTAATTTAGAATATTTCCCACCGAGTAATCAAAAATGGACAGATGTAAAAGCAGCGATCGAGTCTTGTCTGAATACTGCTGCGATTTCAGAGTCGGAAACCACGACAGCACTATTATATTTGCGAGGCAGAATTAAATATGGCAAAGCAGGAGAAGCTTGGTTAGTTTTTCGTGATGGTGCATATATCTCTCGTGAATGGTTGCGCAAGATATTACATCAATCTCCTGTCACCCAACAGATTGTCATTTTAGACTGTCCCGACGCAGCAGGGATTGCTGAATGGATCGAAGATTTAAAGCTAGAGTATGAACGGGGACAATGTATTTTGTCTTACCAGGAAAAAATTAAGGTCAGTCGTAAGAACCTACAGCAGTTTAGCAACGCCTTAGTCTCTACCTTACAGCAAAGTGACCCCGAAACGGGGTTATCAATAGCAACTTGGATTTCACAGTTACAAGTAGAGTTAGCCCCCAGCAATATTGTGCCTCAGATTTGGTTATCGGGAACGCGAGGAGTCATTGAAGTTTTACCAGAAAAAAATCAGCAGCATCGCCATAAAGATGATTCGACTATTTTAGATATTAATGTTTGTCCCTATATGGGATTACAAGCCTTTAACGAAAATAACGCCCAATACTTCTACGGCAGAGAAGCTTTAGTCCAAAAACTGATTAATCAACTCAATCATCAACCTACTCTAGCAGTAGTCGGTGCTTCAGGTAGTGGCAAATCTTCTGTAGTCCAAGCTGGGGTATTTTATCAACTCAGTTTGGGCAAACAAATCCCAGGAAGCGATCGCTGGATGTTAAAATGGTTTCGACCTGGTACTAACCCTTTCCAGTCTCTAGCCAAGTGCCTAATTAATTACGGGACGCCAAAACAACAAGCTCGACAGCAACTCCAAATCGAAGGCTTACTCTATCAAGGTGCTGATGTTTTTATTCCGTGGTTACGAACTCGCACTGAACCAATGGTAGTCTTGGCAGTAGATCAGTTTGAAGAATTGTTTACTTTGACAGGAGAAACCGATAGAGCGCAATTTATTCAGTTATTATTAAAAATAATTGAGTATGCTGGCGATCGTTTGCGTTTAATTTTCGTAGTCAGGGCTGATTTTGTCGCTGCTTGTCTAGAAATCCCTGAATTATCGCCAATATTACAACAAACTAGCGTTTTAGTGCCTCCTTATCTCACAGAGTCTGATTATCGCAACGCTATTATCAAACCTGCTACTCAAGTCGGCTTAAAAGTCGAACCTGGATTGGTAGAAGTATTGTTGCAAGAGTTGAATGGTGCAACAGGAGACTTACCCCTATTACAATTTGTGCTGCAAAAACTTTGGGAAACTCGCGAAAGAGGGGTTTTAAGCCTTCACGCTTACAAAAAATTAGGCGGAATTAAAGGTGCATTAGAACAACAAGCCCAAGAATTATATGATAGTCTCGACCCCACAACTCAAGAATGTGCGCGCTGGATATTTCTCAATCTCACTAAAATTGGTGATGGCACAGAAGATACGCGCCGTCGCGTCACTAAATCAGATTTAATTGTCGCCAAATATCCTGCGGAATTAGTTGAGAAAACCCTCCAAAAATTAACCGCAGCTAAATTAGTTGTGATTAATTTAGATAAAGGGATTGCTGTCGCAACTAGCAGAAGTGGCGATAATCCCTCTGATGAGGATGAGTTACTCCAAGAAGCAATGCGCCAAGAAGCAACAGTAGAAGTTATCCATGAAATTTTGATTCGTCATTGGTCAACATTACGCTGGTGGTTAGAAGAAAATCGGGCGCGTTTACGACTCCAAAGACAAATCGAACAAGCTGCTATCTTATGGCGAAAAAATCAGCAACAATCCGATTTTTTATTCAGAGGCATCAGGTTAGCAGCAGCGGAAGTAATTTACTTCAAATACAATGACGAGTTAACCGAAGTTGCTCAACAATTTATCACCGCTTGTCTAGACGAGAGGTTAAAACAAGAAAGAAAAGTTAAACAAAGACTACGTCGTACTCAAATTACCGCTGCTGTTTTAGGGGTATTAGGAATAGCAACAACAGTATTTGCTGGTTTGGCTTATCGTCAGCAATTAATTACTCAACTAAAAAATATTACAGCGATGAACGCTGCTTCCGAAGCTTTATTACTATCTAACCAGCAACTAGAATCTTTAATAACAAGTCTTAAAGCAGGAAATCAGTTGCAACAGCTAGGAAGCCTCGAACAAAAATTAATTGGTCAAGATAATTGGCAACAAACTAAGATTAAAACTGCTGCAACTTTACAACAAGCTATTTATGGTACACAAGAGGTTAATAGATTACAAAGTCATAGTCAAAAAGTTAATGCTGTAGCCTATAGTTCTGATGGTAATTTAATCGCTACAGCTAGTGATGATAATACGATCAAAATTTGGAGTTCCGCAGGAGAGTTATTAGATACTTTATCAGGACATAATGATAGAGTTACTAGTCTTAGTTTTAAACCCAATCTCAACTCTTTTTTTACAGAAGAAGGAATAGATGAGAGTTCCTATATATTAATATCGGGAAGTGCAGATACTACTGCTATTTTATGGCGCATCGAAAATAAACAAGGAAGACAAATCAAGCAATTTACTGGACATACAGACTGGATAACAGATGTTTTATTTAGCAACAGTATAATTGCCACTGCGAGTCGTGATAGTACGATTAAACTTTGGGATGAAGCTGGAGCATTAATTACTACTTTATCAGGTCATCAAGGATGGGTAAATAGGATTGAGTTATCCCAGTCTTATCTAGTTTCTAGTGGCGAAGACGGCAAAATAATTTTTTGGGAAATCAATCCTGATAGTGGCAAACAAATAAAAACTATTGCTGCATCAGAAGATAGTATTACTGATATTGCTATTAGCAGCGATCAAAAAACTGTTGTTGCTGCTAGTGATTATGGAGAAGTTAGCTTATGGAATATAAAAGATAGTAGTTTGATTGATTCTTTTGTCAGTAATGAACTGATTAATCACATTACTTTTAGTCCCGATAACCAATTATTAGCAACTGCAACTGATAATGGCAAGATTGAGATCTACAGTGAAAATGGAATTTTACAACAAAGTTTAGACGGACATAATGGCGGAGTATTAGATATTGAGTTTAAACCTCAAACCAATCAAAATTCTTATACTATAGCTTCTACTGGTATCGATAAAACTGTAAGACTATGGCAAATATTTTCACCTCCTAGTTTAGAAGCGGGAGGAATATATAGTATCGCCATTTCTCCTGCTAATCCTGATATCTTTGCTACTGCTGGATTTGATGGCAAAATTAGATTATGGCTGCAAAATCAAGCTGATAATAGTCAAGAATTGATTAGTACTTTAGCAGGACATAAAACTAGTATTACTTATCTACAATATAGTCCTAACGGAAAAATTTTAGCTTCTGCAAGTTCTGATAATACGATTAAACTTTGGGACACAGAAAAAGGCAACCTAATTACAACTCTTGTCGGACATCAAGCAGGAGTTAATAGTATTAGTTTTAGTCAAGATGGCACGAGCTTAATTTCTGGTAGCGAAGATCGAACAGTAAAAATATGGGATACAAAAAGCAACACTTTAATTACTAGCCTAACAGGACATACTGATGCTGTAAAAACTGTTGCTATTAGTCCTGATAATAAACTTATTGCTACTGCTGGTTATGATAACACGATTAAACTTTGGCACAGACAAGGAAAATTATTACAAACTATTGATGCTCATAATTTAGCTATTACGTCATTGCAATTTACTTTAGACGGTAAAACTTTAGCTTCTGCTAGTTGGGATAATACGATCAAGTTGTGGCGAGTAGAAGCATCAGAAAAAATTAACCCTAATCCTCTACAAACTTTATTAGGACATCAAGACGGTGTTACCAACTTAATCTTTAGTCAAGATAATCAAATATTAGCTTCTGCCAGTGCCGATCGCACGATAAAATTATGGCATACTCAAGATGGAAAATTGTTAAAAAGTCTTCAAGGTCATAGTTCTCAAATTAATAGTATTGCTTTTAGTAAAAATGACCAATATATCATCAGTGCTGAGGAACAACAAGGATTATTTTGGTGGAATTTAACTCTAGAAAATCTTTTAGAACAAGGATGTCATAAAGTTATTAATTATCTTGAATATAATACTAATATCAGTGAGCAAGATAGGGTAATTTGTCAACAATAATCAGTAATAATTAACAATTAACAAAACCTAATATCTCAGGTGTATTTCTTAGAATTAAAAACTATTATACTGCACTTGGCATTTAAATCTGAGACAATAAATGAATGTCCACAGATGAACCCAGATTAAAGCGGATAAGTTAACTGTTTGTTCTAAAAGTTCAATTAATTGTTAAATGTGTCTGATAATTAGGCAATATGCTGTATATGATAACTTGATACCTAGAACTTGATTGGAAAATAATTAATCAATATTTTTTTGAGAAATAGAATATGGAAACTGCCAGAATTACAACTGTCCTAAGTGAGATATTTCCTCAAAGTACTATCGAAAGACAAACCGATAATAGTTGGCAAATTGCTCATGAAAATATTAGAATCTTAGTCCTTTTGTCTGATGATGGTTCATGGTTAAGAATCTTAACGCCAATAGCCACTCAAGGAGATGCCCAACCTTTCTTAGAAACTCTAATGGCAGCAAATTTTGATGGTACAGGAGCAGTAAGATATGGTTTAGGACAAAATGTCTTGTGGGGTGTATTTCAGCATAGTTTGGCTAGTTTAACCGAAACCGACTTTTGTAGCGCGATCGCATCTATAGTATCATTAGCAGAGAAAGGATTATCAGAAGCTTTTCAAGGAATTGTCGAAACCAAAATTCGAGAAATTGTCCAAGCTGCCAAACTGCAAGGACAAAGTAAAGAAGCTACCTATCAAATGATTGAAAGGTTTTATCAAGAAGGAATGTTGGGGGGTTTAGAACAATCCGCACCAGAAAGAGAGAATTTTTTAGCTGCCTGGAAAGCACAATTAGATAGACTGTGGGAAGAATAACTGTTAAGTAGTAAGTAGTAAGTAGCAAGTAGTAAGTAGTAAGTATTGAGCAATAGGTCACAATTAATCACTAATAACAAGTAGTAAGTAGTAAGTATTGAGCAATAGGTCACAATTAATCACTAATAACTAATAACCAACAACTAACCACTAACCACTAACCACCCAATGAATATTATTGAAATAGTCAAACAGGATTATCAAAATTTTCCTGACAATCAAACCTACAGCATTTATGCTGAAGAGGTTTACTTTGAAGACCCGTTAAATAAATTTCGCGGTGTAAAACGCTATCAAAAGATGATTGGTTTTTTAGGGAGTTTTTTTCAAGATATTGTTCTCGAACTCCATGAGATTACTCAAAACGGTCAAGAAATAAGAACAGACTGGACTTTAAATCTGACTCCTCATTTACCCTGGAAACCGCGTCTTAGTATCCCAGGCTGGAGTGAATTACAACTTAACCAAGATAATCTGATTATAGCTCATTGCGATCGCTGGAAGCTGCATCCTGTTCAAGTCTTGTTCCAAATTTTTTCAGCTAAGAAAAAAGACACTCAATGAGTGTCTGACAGAGAGAAGTAATCAAGCAATAATTTTAAGTTGCTGCTTCAAAAGCAATTCCTTCATCCACAAAGTTAGGAAAACTAGTACGAATATTGTCGGCTTCTTCTCCTGTGGCATAAAGATAAGTTCCTGGTACACCAGAGTTTTGGAAACGCGAGAAAGCAGTCTCTTGGTTAGCACCTACCCCATAGACATAAAAAGCAGTACCTTCTTCGATAAAATCATCGGCAAAATCAGAACTATTTCTAATCTCAGTCAGTTCCTGTTCTCCCACAAACAGATAAGTCCCTGGTACTGCGACACTTTGCAGTCGAGTTAAAGCAATCAAATCATCATCAGGTTCAATAGCTGCATTAAAAGCTACGCCTTCTTCGACAAAACCAGGAAAATTGTTGCGAATATTCTCGGCTTCTTCTCCTGTGGCATAAAGATAAGTTCCTGGTACACCAGAGTTTTGGAAGCGCACAAAAGGAGTATCGAGTAATGGTTCTGCTTCGACTAGGGAAACTGTAATCCGAGCAACTTGATAGTCTTCTGCGGTAAAGTCGGCATTGTTAAAAGCAGCAGGAGCATTTTCGGAAGTACCATCCTCGCTTAAAATTCTTCCTCCTTCGATAAAACCAGGATGAGCTTGTACTACACCATTTTGTGTCACACCAGTATTTGGCGTAGTTTGAGAGAAGAAAGCAGTACTTTCGGCTAATTCATCATTAACTTCTGTTCCACCGTCTAAGACCTGGTCGCCTGCAACAATAAAGTCTGCCCCGATAAAGTCTCCCGCTTCGTCAAACAGAGGACGGAGTAAAGGGTCGCCATTGGCGATAAAGGCATCATTGGAAGGAACGACCATCGAAGCATAACTAAAAAAGCTACTAGTAGCAGCATTTCTATCGAGAGTAAAAGTAGCTGAAGCGGTTTCGCCTGGGTCGATAACTCCTTCTCTCCCTGCTGCACCACTAATTGTGCCATCAACCAAACCATTGCCACTAGCCAAAAATTCTTGGGAAAAAGCAGCAGTATCGCCATCTTCTACTAAGCGTTCTAAACCAGGAGTAATGGCACTACCTCGTTCATAACTATCAAACCCACCATTGTGAAACCCTACCCAAAAAGGAGTTAAAAAAGTTCCGCCTGTAGGGGCTAAGTTTTCGATAGTTACGACTACTTCTATCGGGTCAGGCTCTTCATTATCTACTACTAGTTGACCCCGAATTGCACCATCAGGAAATTCTGTGGTATGAACATTCCAATATAGATTTAAATCAGCGTCTTCTTCGGTATCACGAATTTCAGCAACAAAGTTACTTAGAGGACTATTAGCAAGGTCAGTTTCTTCCCACACACCAGTTAGAGTCACTGAACCATCATCGTTGAGGGTAACTGCCAAATCTTCGTCTTGATTACCAGCAATCTCTAAGACATTACCCAATTCTGGAGCGACAGTATCAAACAGACTAAAAACGACAGCACCATTTTCTCCCCTAGGAGCGTTATGGACGTGTAGCCGAGTTACATCATCGTTAGTTTCTGGCGTTTGCGCTCCTCCTGGGACTAAACCATTAGCGCCAAAGTCGAGACCAGAAATAGTAAGACTATACTCTAAAGCATCTCCTGTATCATTGAGACGGAAAACTGAAGTTCCTGTCGCTTCAGCATCACCCGCCTCTACTTCCTGTTCTCCATTCAAAGTTGCAGTAAGGTTAACTGGTTCAGCAACAGGTAACGGTAATTCTTCGGTAGAAACAGTAATCCGCGCTACCTGATAACCGTTAGCTTTAAAATCAGCATTATTAAAAGCAGCAGGAGCATTTTCGGAAGTACCATCTTCGCTTAAAATTCTGCCTTCTGCTCTAAACCCTGGATGTCGCCTAACTATGCCATCTTGCGTCACACCAGTGTTAGGAGTCGTTTGAGAAAAGAAAGCGGTATTAGCTTCTAGTTCATCATTAACTTCTGTTCCCGCGTCAACAACATCATCTCCCCTAATCAGTAAATCTAAACCCAAAAAATTGCCTTGACTATCAAAAATCGGCAAGTCGCGATGATTAAAGTTCCCGATAAAAGCATCGTTAGAAGGAACTACCATCGACAGAAAGTTGAAGTAACGATTAGCAGGATTATTGCCATTAACTGTTAAAGTAACTGTGGCAACTTCACCTGGTGCGATGACCTCATCCTCTCCTCCTGTAATAACCGTTTCTGCCCCACCAGCACCACTGTCACTAAATTCAGTAGAAATCGCAGTAGTATCGCCATCTTCAGCCAGTCTTTCTACTCCAGGAGAGACAGGACGTAAAAAATCGTAAGCATCAAAGTCTCCATCATGAAGTCCTACCCACACGGGGGTTAGAAAAACTCCATTGTCTGGAGCGGTATTCTCAATCTTAATTGTTACTTCAAAATCTGTCATGAAATTAATCTAGTTCGCAGTTGCTAAAAATTATGACCCAAGACTATGAAATAGTAATAATAGTTCCTATTATTTTATTGTTACTATCAAATAGTTTAAAAAATAAATTTGCACCTCAAAAAACCAGCTTTTCGAGTAGGCAATTTCTATGTATAACATATCTGGGGCTATTTATTATATACTTCTAACTTAGTAGAAATACCTCAGTAAAAACTCTTAATTTAAATCTTAAATATCAATTTAATTCTCCTTGTTCAGTGTAATTACATTACTATAAAAGAGAACAAATTGCCTAATTAGGTTGGAAATAGGTATTGATAACTAGTGCAACAGCGATCTTAAAAAGTCATCGGTATTCTAGAGTAGCAATGACTTTTTAAGTTTTACGCGATCGCCTTTTCTGATTTTAGCGAGACTAACTCTTAAGATAGAGTCCCTTTCACCGTAAAAGGTTGACACTAATATAAAATAAACTTCTCTCATTTAGGACAAAACTCTCACTATGCGTGTAATTCTGATGACTGGCAAAGGCGGAGTTGGTAAAACCTCTGTCGCAGCAGCAACTGGACTGCGTTGTGCGGAATTAGGGTATAAAACCTTAGTACTTAGTACCGACCCCGCTCACTCTTTGGCTGATAGTTTTGATTTGGAGTTGGGACACGAACCAAAACTAGTGCGCCCGAATCTCTGGGGTGCAGAATTAGATGCGCTGATGGAGTTAGAAGGAAACTGGGGTGCAGTTAAACGGTATATTACTCAAGTTTTACAAGCTAGAGGTTTAGAAGGTGTCCAAGCAGAAGAATTAGCCATCTTACCAGGTATGGATGAAATTTTTGGCTTAGTCAGAATGAAGCGTCATTATGACGAAGGGGATTTTGAAATCTTAATTATTGACTCAGCACCTACAGGAACGGCTTTACGACTTCTGAGTCTTCCTGAAGTGGGAGGTTGGTACATGAGACGGTTTTACAAACCATTTCAAGGAATGTCTGCTGCACTTCGTCCGATTGTCGAGCCAATTTTTCGGCCGATTGCGGGTTTTTCTTTACCTGATAAAGAGGTAATGGATGCACCCTATGAATTTTACGAGCAGATTGAAGCTTTAGAAAAAGTCTTAACTGATAATACTAAAACCTCAGTGCGGTTGGTGATGAATCCTGAAAAAATGGTCATTAAAGAATCTTTACGCGCTCACGCATACCTAAGTTTATATAATGTAGCAACCGATCTAGTAATTGCCAATCGGATTATTCCCGATGCTGTCAACGATCCTTTTTTTGCCAGATGGAAATCAAATCAGCAAATATATAAACAAGAAATTTATGATAACTTCCATCCCTTACCCGTCAAAGAAGTGCCACTATTTTCAGAAGAGATGTGCGGTTTAGAGTCATTAGATAGATTAAAAACAATTCTTTATGGCGAAGAAGACCCGACTCAAGTTTACTACCAAGAAAATACCCTAAGAGTGTTACAAGAAAATGGTTTTTATAGTTTGGAACTATATTTACCTGGTATTCCCAAAGAGCAAATTCAACTCAATAAAACTGGAGATGAACTGAATGTTAGAATTGGCAATCATCGTCGTAATTTGGTTTTACCTCAAGCCTTGGCAGCTTTAAACCCTTCAGGAGCGAAAATAGAAGCAGATTATCTCAAAATTCGCTTTAGTAATGCAGCATAAAAGGCGATTCGGGAATCGCCTCTACTCAACTAGGTAACTATCTAAGCATCATTGTTTGCACATCGATGATTTCCCATATTCCTGATTCCACTCTCGATTTTATCTAAATTAATTTTGCCCAATTACTTACTAGCCAAAGTGTCCGCTGACATATTTTTGGGTCGATTCTTCTTGAGGATTTTCAAAAATATTTTCTGTAGTGTCATATTCGACTAAGTAACCATAGCGATTACCCGATTCTCCTGCTTCAGCATTAAAAAACGCCGTCATATCAGCTACTCTAGTTGCTTGCTGCATATTATGAGTCACAATGACAATGGTGTAATCTTCTTTGAGTTGGTGAATCAAGTCTTCGACTTTGTTGGTAGATACAGGGTCGAGAGAAGAACAAGGTTCGTCCATTAAGACTATATCGGGTTTGAGGGCAACTGCTCTAGCAATACACAAACGCTGTTGCTGTCCTCCAGACAAAGACAAACCACTTTGTTTAAGTTTATCTTTTACCTCTCCCCAAAGGGCTGCTTGCTTGAGAGACTTTTCGACCAAATCATCCATATTATCTTTGTAGCCATTGATTCTTGCACCATAGGCGATATTTTCATAAATTGATTTGGGAAAAGGATTCGGTTTTTGAAACACCATACCAATACGCCGTCTTACTTCTACCGCATCGATGTTGTCAGAGTAAAGATTTTTGTCACGATAGATAATTTTTCCTTCAACTCGACAACTCTCGATCAAATCGTTAAGACGATTAAAGCAACGTATCAGAGTGCTTTTCCCGCAACCCGAAGGACCAATTAAAGCGGTAACTTGATTTTTGGGAACATCCATATAGACTCCCCGCACGGCTGCAAAGTCACCATAATAGACAGTGACATCTTCTACTTGAAGAATTGTTTCTCCTTGATTAGATGAACCTGAGTGAGAATTTTGGGTTCTTTCTTCTTGAGTCGGCATAATTAAAATTGCTCCTTGATTAATTTAATTAAGATGTTGGGTTAGTAAACTTTATTGCGGGTTGACCAGCGCGCCAGAATACTAGCTAGTAAAATCATTGCTACCAAAATTAGAGAAGCAGCCCAGGCTAGCTCTTTTTGATTGTCATAGGGGACAGTAGCGTAGTTGTAGATCAAAACTGAAAGTGAAGGAATTGGCTCAAATAGACCACTGGGCCAAAATTGGGTAAATAGTGCGGTAAAAATTAGGGGTGCGGTTTCTCCTGCTGCTCTGGCGACTGCCAATATCGCTCCCGTCACAATGGCAGGAATAGCTGCGGGTAAGACAATTCTCAGTACAGTATGAAAATTAGACGCACCCACACCTGCTGATGCCCAACGTACTTCTTGAGGCACAATTTGTAATGCCTCATCAGTGGTACGAACGATAATTGGCAACATGAGTACTGCGAGGGCGAAACCGCCAGCAAAAGCCGAAAAGGTATCAGTTCTAGTAACAATCGCCCCATAAGCAAAGATACCGACAATAATCGACGGTACGCCACTAAGAACATTGGTAGCAAAACGAATCCAACGGGCTACCCTGGTAGGGCTAAATTCTGAGAGATAAATTGCTGCTAAGATCCCAATGGGAAGACTAATCACCGCAGCAATCCCGACTAAAATTAAAGTTCCGACAATGGCGTTAGCAACACCGCCTCCATCTTGTAAAGCTGCGGGAGGTAACTCGGTAAACAAGTTCCAGTTAACGCGACTCCCACCTTTGATCACTACATAGACAATGACCAAGACTAGAGGTAGCAAAGCTACACCTAACAAAATAAATGCCAAAGTAGTTAATAAAGTACCCATAATAGTACGGGGACGACTGCGGGAAACTTCTAGAGTATCAGTGTTATCTTGTTGATTATGAGCTAAGGATGACATGATTAAATTTCAGATAAATTATTAGCTTTAATAAGTGGTCTAATATTTTTTAACTTGTTGAATAATCAGTTCAGCAAGTATATTGACAATTAAAGTAATCGCAAATAAAACAAGTCCTGCATACATCAAAGAATCTCTTTGCAAACCGCTAGCTTCAGAAAACTGATTTGCCATGAGAGAGGCGATAGTATTTGCAGGAGCAAGGATCGAAAAGTTGAGATTATTACTGTTCCCAATAACTAGAGTCGCTGCCATCGTTTCACCTAAAGCTCTACCTAAAGCCAGCATTGTGCCACCAACAATTCCTGAAAAAGCAGCAGGAATCAAGATGCTAAAAATAGTTTGCCAGCGCGTCGAACCAACAGCATAAGAGCCAGAACGGAGATCTGGCGGTAAGGAATCAAGAGAATCGCGAGCAATTGCAGTAAGAATCGGTAAAATCATGATTGATAAAATAATTCCTGCGGGAAACATCCCTGGTCCGATATACTGAGTCGAAAATAGAGGAATCCAACCTAAATTTTGGTGTAACCAAGTGCCAATGGGTTTGAGAAAGGGAATTAAAACATATATCCCCCACAAGCCATAGACAACACTCGGTATTGCTGCTAATAATTCCACTAAAAAGATTAGAGTTCGTCGAATCGACCCAGGAAGAAAGTTTTCACTCAAGACAACTGCGCAAGCTACTCCAATTGGAAAAGCAACTAATAAAGCAATTAGAGAACTAACTACAGTTCCATAGATCATGGGTAGAATCGCATACTGTTCTTCTGGTGGATTCCAAGCACTATTAAACAGAAAAGACCAGCCAAATTCACGAATAGCAGGTATTGCTTGAATTCCAACTCGAATGGCAATCCAAAGTAAAACCCCTGCTACGGCAAAAGCAAAAATTAGAGTTAGCCAAATAAAAGTGCGGTCAGTTACTTTTTCTTGACCCGATCTTTTCTTATTATCTGTTGATGATTGAGATGATTGAGCAGTAGTAGAAGTCATAACTAAACTAGGTTCGTTGAATATTTAGAAAGATTTTTTTTGATTTACCGTAAATTTCAAATGAATAAAATGTTAATAATTAAATTAGCTTTAGGTAGGGGCAATTTTATTGACCAATATCTAAGGAGATAGGACAAACCTAATATTTAAAACTTGTTTTATCGGTTGATTTAAGTTTTAAATTTTCAATATTTTTGGAATAAATATGAGTTATTTGTGAATTAAAAAAGTTCAATTTTTTTGAAGATTTTATGGCTTAAATATACTTAAATATCCTCTAAATATTTTCTATCTAGAGATAGATATGTAGCGTTCCATAATAAATATATTCTTGCTTTTATTTTTTCTTAAACTGTTGTTAACTTTTTCCTAATAAAAATTTGGGTTCTTGGAAAATTTTGCTCTAAGCCTAACTTTAGAAAATTATTTGTCAGACATTTCTCTTAATAATCGCTATACATACAGCATGGAGAACAACGGGTTATTTTGTCTTTAATGCGGTATTGATTTTATCAGTATTATCGCCATAGCGCGATCGCCAATCGGGCAAAATCACGTCCTCCAACATTTATATGATACAATAGTATTATAAGACTGTAATAAATGTAAAATGATAAATGGTCCATAAATAAGGGGTTCATTCGTTAAGAAAAATATTACCAAACAACATTTAAACCGCCTCACAACCTTTTATGTTAGAATTTTTGAGACTTTTGTCATAAACAAGCTTTGACTAACCTCTAAGCCATTTTCGGAGAGATTACATGACTAGCAGTTACGGTGCAGATCAAATTCAAGTTCTTGAAGGTCTAGAAGCAGTACGCAAGCGTCCTGGAATGTATATTGGTTCGACAGGACCGAGAGGACTACACCATTTAGTATATGAAGTAGTAGATAATTCCATCGATGAAGCTTTAGCTGGTCATTGTACTCATATAGAAATAGAGATTACCGCAACAGGGTCAATTAAAGTTACCGATGATGGACGTGGTATTCCCACAGGAATTCATCCCAAGACTGGTAGGTCAGCTTTAGAGACGGTAATGACAGTATTGCACGCTGGTGGTAAATTTGGCGGAGGTGGTTATAAAGTTTCAGGAGGTTTACACGGTGTTGGGGTTTCTGTCGTTAACGCTTTATCCGAATGGGTAGAAGTAACTGTATGGCGGGAACAAAAAATCCACATTCAACGCTATGAGAGAGGCAAACCCCAAGGAGAGTTAAGAGTAACACCGAATCAAGATAATTCGCAGCAAACAGGAACATTGGTCGAGTTTTTTCCCGATCGCACTATTTTTACTGATACTATTGAGTTTGAATACAGTGTTTTAGCAGGAAGACTCAAAGAATTAGCTTATCTTAATGCGGGTGTTAAGATTACTTTCACTGATTATCGTCAAGCAGAACCACATCAAGAAGTCTATTTCTATGAAGGCGGGATCAAAGAGTATGTCGCCTACATGACCAGAGAGAAGCAAGCTTTGCATGAAGAAATTCTCTACGTTTCAGGAGAAAAAAGCGGAGTTACAGTAGAAGTTGCTTTGCAATGGTGTATCGATGCTTTTAGTGATAACTTATTGGGGTTTGCGAACAATATTCGGACCATTGACGGCGGTACGCATCTCGAAGGATTAAAAACAGTTCTAACTCGTACTCTAAATAATTATGCGCGCAAGCGAAATAAGCTAAAAGATGCTGATAAAAACTTAGGTGGGGAGAATATTCGCGAAGGTTTAACCGCAGTTATCTCAGTCAAAGTACCCGATCCTGAGTTTGAAGGACAGACTAAAACTAAACTAGGTAATACCGAAGTTAGAGGAATTGTTGATTCTCTAGTCGGGGAAGTGTTGAATGAATATTTAGAGTTTAATCTCAATGTTGGCGATTCGATTATCGAAAAAGCAATTCAATCTTTTAAAGCAGCCGAAGCAGCCAGACACGCCAGAGAATTAGTCCGTCGTAAATCAGTTTTAGAATCGACAACTCTACCTGGTAAGTTAGCAGATTGCAGTTCCCGCGATCCTTCAGAGTCAGAGATTTTTCTAGTTGAAGGTGATAGTGCGGGCGGAAGTGCCAAACAAGGCAGAGATCGGCAATTTCAGGCTATTTTGCCTTTAAGAGGGAAAATTCTTAATATTGAGAAGACTGATGATGCCAAGATTTATAAAAATAATGAAATCCAATCGATGATCACGGCGTTAGGATTGGGCATTAAAGGCGAAGAGTTTGATGCTTCTCAGTTACGCTATCATCGCATTGTAATTATGACTGATGCTGATGTTGATGGAGCGCACATCCGTACTTTGTTACTCACCTTTTTCTATCGCTATCAGAGAGACTTAGTAGATCAAGGCTATGTTTATATTGCTTGTCCTCCGTTGTATAAACTAGAAAGAGGACGGAATCACTACTATTGTTACAGCGATCGCGACTTACAGCAACGGATTGCGGAATTTCCTGCTAATGCTAACTATACGATTCAACGCTTTAAAGGTTTAGGAGAAATGATGCCTCAACAGTTATGGGATACGACAATGAATCCTGAAACTCGGATGATGAAACGAGTTGAAATTGAAGATGCAGCGGAAGCAGACCGCATTTTTACGGTTCTGATGGGGGATCGAGTCGCACCAAGAAGAGAATTTATTGAAACCAACGCACCTAAACTAAATCTAATGGATTTAGATATTTAGCAGCGATCGAGTTAACTTATTATTACAGCTTAAATCCTCAAGCTAGTTCTGTCGCTTAAATTGCCTATGAAGACAAAACTAAATCGCGCTTCTAACTCAACTCCAGCAGTAGGAATGTTATTGCAGCTTGCGGATGGTAGTATTCAAGGGTGTAATGCCGATGCAGCAAAGATTCTGGGTTATACTACCGAACAATTGGTCGGAACTAGTTGCGATCGCCTATCTTGGCAAACAATTCAGCAAGATGGTGCTTCAAAAACTCATCCTGCAACTATTGCTTTAAGAACAGGTCAACCAAGTTCGGATCTCGTAATGGGATTTTACCAGCCCCAGGGAGATCTGATTTGGTTATCTGTCGCGACTCAACCCTTGTTTCAGGCAAACCAGACCGAACCTTATGCTGTAGTAGTAACTTTTAAAGAAATCAGTGAGGTGCAACCAGACGCTTCTCTTCAATCACCAATTATCTCCCAACGGACAGTATTACTGGTGGAAGATTCTTTAGAAGATCGGGCAATGTATCGACGCTATCTGCGAACTAATTCTAATTCTGAAGCGCAATATACTTTTGTTGAAGCCGAATCGGGGGAAGAAGCTCTAGAAGTATATCAGCAATGTCAACCAGATATTGTTTTGCTAGACTATTTGTTACCCGATATGAATGGATTGGAGTGGTTAGCTCAACTGCCACAGCAATCTGGCGTAGATCGTCCGCCTGTAATTGTCTTAACTGGACAGGGAGATGAAAATATCGCCGTTCAGTTTCTCAAGTTGGGTGCTGCGGACTATCTGGTCAAGGGTCAACTAACGCCAGCAAAACTCAAGTCGGAAGTCAATCGGGCGATCGCCGAACATCAGTTATCGCTGCAACACCAAGAAGCATTACTTAAGTTACAACTAGCGACAGTGGCTTCTGGTTTGGGGATGTGGTTTTGGGATATCCGTGAGGACAAGTTAGAGTGGACACAACAGTGTAAAACTCTATTTGGACTAGAACCTGATGCTGATATTAGCTACAAAAAGTTTTTGCAGCTACTTCATCCTGAAGATCGCGATCGCGTAACTCACTCGGTCAAAGCAGCTTTAGCAAACCGAACCGAATACAGCATTGAGTATCGGGTTGTTTGGTCTGATGAGAGTATTCATTGGTTGGTTGCCAAGGGTAGAGGTTTTTATAATCAAGCTGGCGAACCAAACCGCATGATGGGGACAGTGCAAGATATCACTCAAAGTAAACAGCTTGAAGCGGAGCTAGTTAAAACTAACAATATTTTACGCTCGATTATTAGTGATACTTGCGATCTCATATATGTTAAAGATTTACAGGGACGCTATCTAATGTCTAACCAAGCTGCTGCTGAATGGCTAGGACGGCGCGTCGAAGAGATGTTAGGACAAGATGATACGAAATTCTTTGCTCCTGAAATTGCTCAGTCAATTAGAGAATTAGATTCTCAGGTGATTACTGAAGGAAAATTTTTCTCTTATGAAGAAGTAATCCCTTACAGAGAAACATCGCGATCGCTGTTAACTAATAAATATCCTTGGCGCGATGCTACAGGGAAAATTTTAGGGGTTATTGGAATTTCTAGAGATATTACACTACTCAAAGAATCACAACGCCAACTGCAAGAAAATGAGCAACTGCTAAGACTGGCATTATCTAGTGCTAATGCAGGTTCTTGGGATTGGGAAATTGCGACAGGCAAAATTATTTGGTCGCCAGAAAACTATGAGTTGTATGGGTTAGATCCCCAACAAGGGTCGCCTGAGTATCAAAATTGGTCAGAGAGACCCCGCCGTGAGACGACGGGGCTTCCTCTGACTTCGTCAAATCAGCTACATCCTGAAGACCGAGAGCGAGTTCAACAAGAAGTACAAAAGGTTATAGACCAAAAATTACCAAAATTTAACGCTGAATTTCGGATTATTCATCCCCAACAGGGCGTTCGTTGGTTGTTAGGAATGGGCAATGTAACTCTCAATGACCAGGGCGAACCAATCCGGATGAGTGGCATTAATCTCGATATTACCGAGCGCAAACAAATAGAAGATAAACTGCGACGCAGTGAAGAGCAACTCAGACGCATCCTCGATAGTTTGTATAGTTTTGTCGGTGTGCTGACTCCTGATGGGGTATTGATTGAAGCTAATCATACCGTATTAAAAGCTGCTGATTTAGAACCAAAAGATGTTTTAGGTAAACCCTTTGCTCAAGCTTACTGGTGGTCTTACGATCCTAAAATTCAAGCCCAGTTAAATGCTGCGGTGCAACGAGCAGCTAATGGCGAAATCGTGCGCTACGACGTTAAAATTCGCTTGAGTGAATCGAATTTTATTTTGATTGACTTTAGTATTGTGCCGTTATTTAATGCCAACGGACAATTAGAATACCTGATTCCTTCTGGTATTGATATTACAGACCGCGAAGCTAGTAAACAAGCTCTACAACAAAGTGAAGATCAACTCCGACTAATTACCGAGGTGATTCCCCAGCAAGTCTGGACAGCGTTACCCAATGGTGAAATAGATTACATTAACCAGCGTTGGCAAGAATATACAGGAGTTCCCCTAGAAGCAATGCAAGGACTCGGTTGGTCAACAATTGTTCATCCTGATGACTTGGAACGAGTTAGCCAAAACTGGACTCAAGCAATTGAAACAGGTCAAAAATATAATATAGAAGCGCGTTTACGCAGATCCGATGGTAATTATCATTGGTTTTTAGGTAGAGCCAGACCGTTAAAAAACCCACAGGGAGAAATTATTAAATGGTATGGTACGAACACCGATATTACCCGAATTAAAGAACTAGAAGAAAAACTACGGCAAAGGACTGAGGAGTTAGTTAAAGCTAACCAGTTAAAAGACGAGTTTTTAGCGATCGTGTCCCACGAACTACGCACCCCGCTGAATCCGATATTAGGTTGGTCGCAGCTATTAGCAGCAGGGAGACTTAGTACTGAAAAAACCGCTTTAGGAATCGAGATAATTGAGCGTAATGCCAAGTTACAAGCACAAATTATTAACGATCTCTTAGATGTGTCGCGGATTTTGCGGGGTAAACTCAACTTTCAATTAACTGCTCTTAATTTAGAATTTGTCATTAGAGCAGCACTAGATACCGTCAAATTAGCTGCTGAAGCCAAATCAATTACTATTAAAACGGTATTTGAACCTAATGTCGGGCAAGTTTTAGGAGATGAAGGACGCTTACAACAAATAGCCTGGAATCTACTTTCTAATGCGATCAAGTTTACTCCTGAAGGCGGTGAAGTTGTAGTTACACTAAAGCGTATTGGGACGCAGGCTCAGATTCAGGTCCAAGATACAGGACAAGGTATCGAACCCGAATTTTTACCTTATGTATTTGACCGCTTTCGGCAAGCAAAAAGTACCACTACGCGTAAATTTGGCGGTTTGGGTTTAGGGTTAGCCATTGTGCGTCATCTAGCTGAGTTACACGGGGGAACAGTAGCAGTAACCAGTCCTGGAGTAGGTCAGGGAGCTACTTTTAGGGTTAAATTTCCCCTAGTTGACTCTGCTAAGACAAAACAAGTTACTAACCTCCCTATTGAAGAGTCAGTCAAACCCAATTGCTTTAACGGTCTTCAAGTATTAATCGTAGATGATGAAATCGACTCGCGAGATATCCTAACTTTTGTTTTAGAACAAGAAGGTGCAGCAGTAACAGCCGTAGCATCCGCCCAAGAAGCACTAGCAGCTTTAGACAAATTTACTCCCAATTTAATTATTAGCGATATTGGTATGCCTGAAGCAGATGGTTACACCCTCATGACTCAAATTCGTCAATTACCCCAAGGCGAAAATCTACCAGCGATCGCTTTAACCGCTTATGCTGGAGAAGTCGATCGACAACGGGCTTTAAATGCAGGTTTTCAGCAACATCTGACTAAACCAATTAATATTTCTTTGTTGCTAACTACTATTACCAAGCTAATTAATTCTAATCAGAAAAAGTAGAAATAA
>DAXETX010000299.1:0-4189 GCA_051155735.1 Xenococcaceae cyanobacterium | reverse complement strand
CCACAAGCACAAGCATGAGTGCGAGTAGAAAGAGATTTTTTGATTCTCGCGCCACACTGATAGCAATCTTGAGAAGTAAAATGCGGTGGTACGGCAATAGTCTCAACATCAAAAACCTTTCCAAAATACTCAATCCACTGTCGGAGAATCCCCCAACTGGCATCGGATATTGACTTGGAAAGGTGTCGATTTTTAACCAAATTTTTAATTTTAAGATCCTCGAACGCCACGATATCATTGGATATCACCACGCACCTTGCTAACTTGATAGCAAAGTCTTTACGCTGACGACTGACCTTAAGATGTTGTCTGGCTAATTTAATTCTGGCTTTATGGTAGTTATTACTTTGTCTTTGTTTATTTTTCTTTCTTTGCTTGTCGTATTTTTTAGATACTCGACGCTGCAAACGCTTTAATCTCTTTTCTGCTTTGCGTAGAAACTTAGGTGGCAAAACAAAATTAGAATTAGAATCTGCTAAGAGATATTTAAGCCCCATATCTAGCCCGACAGCAGTACCAGTCTTTTTTCTAGTTTCTGTTCTATCAATCTTGACAGAGAATTGGGCAGAATATCCATCTGCGCGACGAATTAATCTCATACGCTTGATTTGCTCTAATTGATAGAAATGCAAATCTCTGCTGCCAACTAATTTGAAACTACCAATACCTGTTTTATCGGTAATAGTTAATTTTTTTCTGTCTTCAGAGACTTTCCAGCCAGATTGCTTGTATTCTACCGATCTAGAATGCTTTTTGAACTTAGGATCGCTTTTCTTTTTGACAGATGGGTCTTTGAGGTCGGAATAGAATTTATCTATTGATTTTGCTGCTCTTTCTACGCTTGCCTGACAAGCATGAGAGTTAAGATTGTGACACCAAGGATAAGTAGCTCTAAGCTCGGTATTATGCCGAAACATCTTTGTCTTATTAATTCCTCTGCTGTCCCTCCATAATCGAATGCACTTGTTGCGAATGAATTGCGCTGTACGAATAGCATCGTCTACACGACGAAACTGTTCTTCCTTGCCCTTCAATTTGTATTCAAGTACAATCATCGTGTTGTCGATTCAGTGATTTGATCAACATGAGTAATCTATCATATATTAAGTTGATGGGACAACAGTATCGACGCGATAATCATTCGGTATCGTTAATCAATTACCACTTTGTTTGGATACCAAAACGCCGTAAAAAAGTGCTTGCCGGCAAAATAGAACGACGCTTGAGGGATATCATCGATCAGAAAGCTAGTGAATTAGACTGTGTAGTAATTGCTCTTGAGATAGAGATAGATCATGTACATCTATTCATTGGCTGTTCGCCTAAAATTGCACCATATCAAATTGTGCATAGAATTAAAGGAGCGAGTTCTAGAATACTTAGACAAGAGTTTCCTGAATTGCTTAAGCTACCTAGTCTTTGGACAAGAAGCTATTTCGTTTCAACAGCAGGTAATGTTTCTAGAGAAACAATCAAAAAATATATCGCTAATCATTCCAAGAAGTAATAGACGGCAGATAAATCTGCCGAGTTGACTTATCTCCCCGATAAATCAGGGGAGCTTCCGTCTGCTCGCGCTTTTCCTGTCAGACTCTAAGACAATTCAACCTCAAGGCTAGTGAGATGATAAATTACTCAAAAAAATAGATTTTTTGCATAATCTAATTTTGATCGTGGCATTATGATGTTAATTAAGAACACATAATTAGGTACTGACTTTGTATGGACGTTAAATTGATTATTCTAATTTTGACAGGATTATTTACAGTTTCTTGTTTATTCTTCGGGACTAAAAATGGTTTTTATGACTCTGATAGCTATGACGGGAATGGAACTGCTCACTAGCGATCGCCGTTCTGATTAGAGCCAACTCGCTGCTACTATTAGTTATTAAGACTTTTTCTCAGATTAAAGTGAACTTGCAGCTTCTGTAATGACCTCAAAGAATTCCGTTATTTTATCCTGTTTCCCTTATGGTGTTGGTCATAACGGGGAGGGGGTTTCTTTGTTGTTAAATATGGGGGAGCATCGCATTCTGCTAGATTGTGGACTAAAAAAGCTAAATTTTCGACAAAATGGCTTAAATCCACCAGTAGATTTAGTTTTTTGTTCTCATGCTCATTGGGATCACTGCCAAGGATTATTCGCTTTTCATCAAGCTTTTCCCCAAGTACCAATTTATACCAGTGAAGTCACAGCCAAACTATTACCGCTTAATTGGTCTGAGGAACAAACACCTGTTAACTCTTTACCCTGTAAGATTGTTGATTGGCGATCGCCTGTAACTGTGGCAGATAATCTCCAATTAGAGCTATTTCCCGCAGGACATTTGCCAGGTGCAGCAGCAATTTTGCTGACTTATCACACGCCGAAGCGAGATTATAAGGTAATGTACACAGGAGATTTTTCCGTCTCCAATTTTCAGCTAGTTGAAGGCTTATCTATTGAAAATTTGCGCGGTATTGCTCCTGATGTCTTGATTGTAGAAGGAAGCTATGGCACAGTACGCCATCCTCATCGTCGCCACCAAGAAAAGCAACTGATGGAGCGGATCGAACAGGCGTTGAATTCGGGCAAAAATGTCTTATTACCTGTACCGCCAGTAGGGTTAGGGCAAGAAATTCTGAAACTATTACGCTCCCACCATCAATTTACTGGCAAAGACTTAGATATTTGGGTAGAAGGAAAAATCGCCACGGCTTGTGATGTTTATTTAGAATTATTAGCTCAATTTCCAGCGTCGGTACAAAACTTTGCTAAACATCAATCTCTATTTTGGGATCGAAGAGTCTGCCCACGCATGAGCAAGTTACATACTCCTGAAGAGCTACTGCAAGGTAAATTGCCTTGTATTGTCTTAATTGACTATAATTGCGAAATTTTGGCTTATCTATCTGCTCAATTGGGTGATTGGCTAATTTTACTACCAGAACATCCCCAAGAATATACGGCTCAAACTACACTTTGGCATTCGCTTCAAACTTTAGCTTCAGTAAATATCGAAACTTATCTGTTAGCCGAACACAGTGATGGGCGGAACACTACCCAATTGATTCATAATTTGCGCCCGCAACACGTCATATTTGTCCATGGCTCTCCTAATTATCTGATTGAGTTGGCTAGTTTAGGAGAATTGTGTAACCGTTATCAAGTTCATTCTCCGGCTGAGACAACTTTGGTTGAACTGCCTATCGGCGATCGCTTTATTCAACCTAAGACCCCAACACCGACTCATTACGAAGGAGAAGTCAGTGAATCAGGTTCTTATATTACTATCACACTGCCTGATAACCTCAATAGTGATTCTCGTTGGAATAAGTTTGCGGATACTGGTATTGTAGAAGCACGGTGGCAAGGGGAGGAGATAGTATTAAGAGGGATTCCGCAACGAGAATTATTAAGTTCTCAAAGTGATGCCAAGCTTTCTGCTGATTTAGATTGCTGTCGCAGTTGTCGCTATTATCATCAGCAACATTGTTGGAATCAAGCTTCACCTTTGTATGGCTTCAAAGTTATTCCCGAAGGATACTGTCCTGTATTTGAACCTTTAGCCAAGGATACTTAGATGGCTCTATAGCGGTTTCTTATCGTCATGAGGGATGAATTGCAACTGAACCAAAAACCTGTAATACCAATTCCCCAAATTACAGCTACACATTTCTCTCCGCGTCACCGTGCCAGCAATCTGTAGCCAACTTAAATAGAAATAGTATAATTCCCTATCTCTTATGCTGGTGTGCCTCACCTAACCAAAAATTGCTATATGTTGGCAAAATAATTGAATTTAGCGCTCAATCATTCCCTAATGGCACTAATTATTGTTAAATAGATTAGTTATTAATCTCAAAAATACTATCTTACATTCAGCTACAAACTTAATTTCTCGTTAATTATCAGAAATTTAAGTAGTTTAACCCTTTAAATTTTACTAATTACTAACATAAATTTAAAATATAAAATTACTATTTGATTAAAAATTTATGTATCAAGCTGTATATCGCATCTTAGATGCGAACTTAGATCGAGCTAGAGAAGGACTACGCATCATTGAAGAATGGTGTCGGTTTGGTTTAAATAATAGTGCTTTAGCAGAAGAATGTAAAAATATCAGACAAGAATTAGCTCAATTACACAATTGGGAAATACGCCAAGCAAGAAATACTCCGACTGATGTGGGAACTGAATTATC
>DAXETX010000298.1:0-8674 GCA_051155735.1 Xenococcaceae cyanobacterium | reverse complement strand
AATATAGATGATGACTAATTTATCTTAATGTTCACACCGTTTCGCGATCGCACTATTAATAAACCTGCGAGGAGAACTTGACAAAGAAGGAAGAAGTTAGGAGGAATTCAGAAGAAGGTATGAGTATAATTAAAAGCTTTAGTTGTGGGGATAAAGCCCACTTAAAACAAATAAGTAGCTGGGTGTAATTAAATATAAAATGGAAAACTATTTGTCGGCTTTCAATACCCCACTACCCCACTACTCCACTATTCCAATATTCCACATCATCTTTAACTTAATTGTTCCTATCTACTTATATATTTTGTTGAGTTTATCCTCTTTGGACATTTCTTCTAATTCCTCAACCAATTCTAAAGCCTTGATATAGTCTTTTTCTTCAATGTATTTTCTTAGAGTAATTAATTCTTCCATTGTCGGTTTAGGAAAGTATTGTTTAACAAATCTTGGTGGGCAAATAATTCTTATCTGAAACATGATTCTTTATCTGCATTTTACATCGCCCTACGAGATATCATTCGCTTTTTCTGTAACCTTGAAAAAAGATTAAGAAAATATTCTCCATGTTGCATGGAGAATAATATATATTTTTGATAAAAGAGATACTAACAGGAGATAGTTTAATGGGAATGCCTTGTGAAGTAAACAGCATTTTAAAATTAACAGTAATGCAAGGCTATCCAAAAAAATTAGAAAGAAATTTGAAATATCAAGGAATAAAGGCTGGTTATAGAATATTACCTATTGATGTTCCAATTAATTTGGTAGATGAGACTTGGATATCTTATGCAGATGTAATCATTAATAAACTAATTTGGGAAAATAAAGAAACATTTGTTGAATTTGAAATATATAAAATTCATCAAAATCCATTAAATATTAAAAATGTTTAAAAGCTTCAAAAAATGGTGTCAGTGTGGAGTGAGAGACTGGCTTAGTTTTAAAAGAAACTTTACTTATGAATGCGATTATCTTTTTCGTCTGTTTAGATTAGATAAAATACTAGTATCTTTCATATACTTTACGTGCTTTATTTTTATGACCTGGGGAAGTACTCAATCGTCTTTATCCAATTCTAATCCCCTCATTCCTAAATCTTGGACTTTTTTTCAGGATACAAAAAATACATGGCTAATATCGATAGTAATTTTATTAATAGTATTTATTATTGATATAATTCGTGACTTTCAAAAGAAAAAACAAGAAAAAAAAGAAGTTACTCAAATTATAGAAGACTATATATTACCTAGTGTCAATATAAATTTACAAAAAATACACAATGATTTGCAGCAAAAATTCCAAAACATTCAGGGTGATTGGAGAATTTCTCTTTGGATACCAGTTAGAGTGAGTTTTCTAAGATGGAATCTGCAAATGGTTAGTAGGACAAGTAATATACCAGACCGAGAATTGAAAACTTCATTTAAATTACATGAAGGAGTAATTGGTAATATATTTCTGAGGACACAAAAGTATCATGTCGATTTTATTGACTTAGAACAAAACAGCGATCAACTATTTCCACCCTATTGTGAGTTACAACAATCCAACGCAACTTTAATTAAAGATGGTATAGTGGGTGTGTTGGTTGCTTCTGGAGTTCAAGAAAGTTCCGTTGTCGGTCTATTGGCTTTAGATACAGACGACCCTAACGATATTGATACTTTCCGAGAAAAAGAAGTAAGGGATATGCTTATTACTTGGGTTATTGATTTTGAGAAAGAAATAGCTTACCTGTGGAGGGCAAGAAATAATGTCTGAACATAATACTTTTGCGAGAGAATTACCAAAGCTAAATCTAAAACAAGTAAGAGTTGAACATCAAGGAAATAGAATAACTTATATCTATAAAAATTTAGATGATCCTAACAACAAGAGTATTTTTGAAAAAATCAAAAATAAATTGACTCGAAAACAAACTGCTGAGTAACTTCTATTATTATTTTTAAAATCAATTTCAAGAAAGCTTTTTGGTAATAACTTAAACTTACTCTAACTCTAAGAAAAAGTAAGGTGAGGCATTACCCCACCTTACTAATTACTAAAAACAAAAGACCAATAACAAACTTAAACCCTTTCGTGGAAAGTACGACTAATTACATCCAACTGTTGTTCGCGAGTCAGTTTGATAAAGTTGACTGCATAACCCGATACGCGGATAGTTAATTGGGGATAAAGTTCGGGATGATCCATCGCATCAATTAGGGTTTCACGATTCAACACATTAATATTGATATGGTGTCCTGTATCGTGGAAGTAACCATCTAACAATCCGGCTAGATTATTGACTTTGTTGTCTTCGGTTTTACCTAAAGCTTCAGGGACAATGGAGAAGGTATAGGAAATACCGTCTTGGGCGTGTTCGTAGGGTAATTTGGCTACAGATTCGAGTGCTGCGATCGCGCCTTTGGTATCTCGTCCGTGCATCGGGTTAGCACCAGGGGCAAAAGGTTGTCCTGCTTTACGTCCATCGGGAGTATTGCCTGTTTTCTTGCCATAAACGACATTTGAGGTAATAGTAAGAATAGATTGGGTAGGTACTGCACCGCGATAGGTTTTGTGTTGGCGAACTTTGTTCATAAAGTCTTCTACCAGCTTGGCGGTAAGTTTATCGACGCGATCGTCGTTATTACCGAATTTGGGATAATCTCCTTCTATTTCGTAATCTACTGCCAAACCAGCTTCATTGCGAATTACTTTGACTTTGGCATATTTAATTGCTGATAAAGCATCTCCCACGACAGATAAACCAGCGACACCACAAGCCATTGTCCGATAAACATCGCGATCGTGTAGTGCCATTTCTAGCCGTTCGTAGCAGTATTTATCGTGCATATAGTGGATCACGTTGAGGGTATTGACATAGAGTTTTGCCAACCAACCCATCATCAGATCGAATTTAGCACTGACTTCTGCGTAATCTAAATATTCCGCAGTTATGGGTGCAAACATCGGGGCGATTTGTGTTCCTGCTTTTTCATCTTTACCCCCGTTGATGGCATAGAGTAAGGCTTTAGCGAGGTTTACTCTTGCTCCAAAGAACTGCATCTGTTTGCCGATCCGCATTCCCGACACACAGCAAGCGATCCCGTAGTCATCGCCGTAGTAACCCCGCATCAAGTCATCGTTTTCGTACTGGATCGAACTAGTATCCGCTGAAACTTTAGCGCAGAAGCGTTTGAAACCGATAGGTAATCTTTCTGACCAAAGAACAGTTAAATTGGGTTCGGGTGCTGGTCCTAGGTTATAGAGAGTATTTAGGAAACGGAAGCTGTTTTTCGTAACTAAAGTTCTGCCATCTTCGCCCATTCCACCAATGGATTCTGTTACCCAGGTGGGATCGCCTGAAAATAGTTCGTTATAAGCAGGATGACGTAAGAAACGCACCATCCGCAATTTCATCACGAAATGGTCAATCAGTTCTTGAATTTCGGCTTCGGTAGCGTCACCATTTTCTAAATCTCTTTGGCAATAAATATCGAGGAAGGTAGAAACTCGACCTAAAGACATGGCTGCGCCGTTTTGTTCTTTAACTGCTCCTAAATAGCCAAAATAAGTCCATTGGATAGCCTCTAGCGCACTGCTTGCAGGTTGAGAGATATCGCAACCATAACTAGCAGCCATCTGAACGAGTTCTTTAAGGGCGCGAATTTGTTCGGAAATCTCTTCTCGTAAGCGAATTATCGATTCGTCAATAGTATCTACTTCTAAAGATAATAACTGTTGCTGCTTGTCGGAGATTAGGCGATCGCAACCATATAAAGCTACCCGACGATAATCACCGATAATTCTCCCTCTACCATAAGCATCGGGTAAACCTGTAATAATGCCCGAACGCCTTGCCAACCTCATTTCGCGGGTATAGGCATCAAACACACCATCGTTATGAGTCTTACGATATTTAGTAAAGATTTCTTCAGTTTGTGGGTCTAACTGATAACCGTAGGCTTCTAAAGAACTTTTGACGACTCGAATCCCACCTAGAGGCATAATTGCCCGTTTTAGCGGTAAATCTGTTTGTAAGCCGACAATTTTTTCTAAGTCTTTGTCGATATAACCCGGTGCATGGGCAGTGATAGAAGTAGGCACTTTAGTATCGGTATCTAAAATACCTTTTTCTCGTTCTACTGCCATCAAGTCTTTAACTTTTTCCCAAAGCTGATGGGTAAGCTCGGTGGTGGTAGCTAAAAACTCGCCATCTCCTTCATAAGGAGTATAATTTTGCTGAATAAAGTCGCGGAGGTTGATTTCTTCTGTCCATTTACCTGAAACGAAATCTTTCCATTGTGGTAACATACTTACCTCCTATATTATTGGGTTGATTTTTTAATTTGACGATTGCAGTTTAATTAAGTTTGGACTGAGCTAAACTTTTAATTAAGAATATTTTGGTGACTTTAGTAACTAAATGCTGCTTGGATTACTCGAAAATTCTTGAGTACATTTGAGTACATTTTTAAAGTTCATTTAATGGATAATCTCTTGAAGCCTCCATTGAAGTTACTGGAGTTTGGTTTGCCGAATCTACTAATCACTTGGTAGCTCAACTACATCTACAGAGTAGCAATTTCATTAAGGGTTTCAGGTATCAGTTTACAAAAGGTAAAAATAATTTACTATCTCAAATAAACAAGCTCAAAATTGTTTTATTCCCAGCGAATCAAACTAGTAAGCTAAAAGGTTTTTTGTATATTGAATCACCATCGATCTGGGGCAAGATTAATAAAAAATTAAAAGCAACATTCAAGACATTTTCGCAAAAATGAATTGCTTATAATTAAGTTGCAAAAATCGAGCGACTCTTCACTAAACTCGGACAGAAATTTTATGACCATCTCTTTAAATCTGACCATCGATCCCGCCCATGATATTACGAATTACGGACGGCGACCCCTAGACGTAATTTTCCGACCAAAAACTGTAGCGGTGATTGGCGCTAGCGATCGCCCTGGCAGTGTCGGTAAAACTTTATTGTGGAATCTCATTAGCAATCCTTTTGGCGGTACGATATTTCCGGTTAATCCCAAGCGAGATAATGTTCTGGGGATCAAAGCTTATCCAGATATTACCGCGATTCCTGAAGTGGTTGATTTAGCAGTTATTGCTACTCCTGCGCCTACCGTTCCTGAAGTGATTCGTCAGTGTGGGATCGCAGGAGTCAAAGGAGTAATTATCGTTTCGGCAGGCTTTAAAGAAATTGGTACGGTAGGAATTGAATTAGAACAGCGAATTTTAACGGAAGCTCGACGGCAGCAAATGCGGATTATTGGACCTAACTGTCTGGGGCTAATGAATCCTCTTTATGGGCTTAACGCTACTTTTGCTAGTGCCATGGCGCGTCCTGGCAATGTCGGTTTTATCAGTCAGAGTGGGGCATTATGTACTGCCATTTTAGATTGGAGTTTTCGGGAAAACGTTGGATTTAGTGCTTTTGTCTCTATTGGTTCGATGTTAGATATCAGTTGGGGTGATTTAATTTATCATCTCGGTGACGATCCCGCCACAAGTAGCATTGCGATTTATATGGAATCGATTGGAGATGCGCGTTCTTTTCTTTCTGCAGCTAGAGAAGTGGCTCTCTCCAAACCGATTATTGTGATCAAAGGGGGTCGTACAGGGGCAGCAGCCAAAGCAGCAGCCTCCCATACAGGCACACTAGCAGGTAGCGATGAGGTTTTAGATGCAGCATTTCGACGTTGTGGAGTGCTGCGAGTCGATACCATCGAAGATCTGTTTAATATGACTGAATTACTGGCAAAACAACCCCGTCCTAAAGGCAAAAGATTAACTATTTTGACCAATGCTGGTGGTCCAGGAGTCTTAGCAACCGATGCTTTAATTAGGGAACAAGGTGCTTTAGCGCAATTATCTCCCGAAACGATTACGGAGTTAGATCGAGTTTTACCAACTCATTGGAGTCATAGTAATCCGATTGACATCTTAGGGGATGCCACAGCAGAGCGTTATACTCAAGCCCTAAAAATTGCAGCAGCCGATCCTAATAGTGATGGATTGCTAGTAATTTTGACCCCTCAAGCAATGACCGATGGAACACAAATCGCCAGCCAACTGCAAGCAACCGCTCAAGAATTAAATGGCAAACCGCTACTCGCTAGCTGGATGGGAGGAGAAAAAGTTGCCGAGGGCGAAGCGATTTTAAATCAGGCAGGAATTTATACTATTCCCTATCCCGATACGGCTGCGCACTTATTCAACTTGATGTGGAAGTACAGCTACAATCTTAAAGGTTTGTATGAAACCCCGATCTTAGCTGAAGGGGATACCCCTCAAAACAGCCCTGCTCCAGCAGCAGCAATTTTAAATCGAGTCAGTGAGACTGGACGCACTTTACTCACCGAATTTGAATCTAAACAGCTACTAGCTGCCTATGATATTCCGACTGTTACGACTCGCATTGCTACTAGTGAAGCAGCAGCGATCGCCTTAGCTTCAGAAATGGGTTATCCAGTGGTTCTCAAACTGCACTCGGAAACTATTACCCACAAAACTGATGTGGGGGGAGTGCATCTCAACCTTAATAATCCAGATGCTGTAAGTAATGCTTTCAATTCGATCAAAAATGCCGTTGCAGCTACCGACTTTCTCGGTGTGACGGTGCAACCGATGGTGAAACTCGATGGCTACGAACTAATTGTTGGTAGTAGCATTGACCCGCAATTTGGCGCGGTTTTACTCTTTGGCACGGGAGGGCAATTAGTAGAAGTATATCAAGACAGTGCCTTGGGGTTGCCTCCGCTCAATACAACTCTAGCGCGAAGAATGATGGAGCAAACCCGTATTTATCAAGCTCTTAAAGGAGTTAGGGGTAGAAAAGCCGTAGATTTGACTGCTTTAGCCAAGTTAATGGTGCGTTTTAGTCAATTAGTTGTCGAACAACCTAGAATCAAAGAAATTGAGATTAATCCTTTATTAGCATCTAGCGATCGCCTATTAGCTCTCGATGCTCGTGTCGTGCTTCACGCTCCAGAAGCAACTGAGAAAAATTCACCCCGCGTCGCAATTCGTCCCTATCCGACCCAATATATCAAACCTTGGACTTTAAATGATGAGAAACAAGTTACGATTCGTCCCATTCGCCCTGAAGACGAACCTCTAATTGTTAACTTTCATCAGTATCTTTCAGAAGAAAGTATCTACTTTCGCTATTTTCACATGATGAAGTTGCAAACTAGAACTGCTCATGAAAGACTAACGCGCATTTGTTTTATCGATTATGACCGTGAAATGGCTTTAGTCGCAGATTACTGCGATCCCAATACAGGAGAGCAAGAAATCTTAGGAGTAGCTCGTTTGAGCAACATTTATGGCACGAATGAAGCGGAGTTTGGGATGTTAGTCAGCGATCGCTATCAAGGTTTAGGATTAGGTACAGAATTATTACAATCTTTGATTGATGTGGCTCTGGCAGAACAATTAAGCTGTATCAGAGCCGAAATTCTGCCCGAAAATCACACGATGCAACATTTATGTACGAAACTTGATTTCGAGCTACAAAAAAGTATGGACGTGGTTAGAGCTTACTTAGATCTCGAATCAGTAGCCAATACAGCTGTACAAAGTTAAATTAGCGGTGCGACCCCGCGTCGACGGAAAGAGGGCAGACCCCGCGTCGGCAACAGACGCAAGGGAATGCTGCCCTAGCAAGGGAGCGCGCACCAAGATAAGACAAATCTATTTAACTGTTCGTAGGTAATAGGTAATAGGCATTGGTGACAAGTTAAGAAAATGTACAGCTGTTAAGTCCACAGAAATACAGGTATTGCGGACATTTTAAACTAAGTAACAAAGACAAATTAAGCCTCATGGCGATCGCCAATTTGTCCTATGGCACACTCACAGAAAAGTATCTTTGACCACGCTAGAAATAGAACTCATACGATCATGTCAAATCAAAAAGAGTCAGGAGACAGCAAAATGGCTGCTGATAACCATTACTGTAGGCGTTTTTATAAAGATAATTAGTCCGCCCATTATTACCCTCTTTAATTACTAATGATTATTGAACGAAGGCAGAGGGCAGGAGGCAGAAGGCTGACTGCCTGACACATTTTTAAAAAAACTTTTGCCAGAACAGCATGAATAATAACTTAATGCAAAAAATAAGGAGTGATTTTGATAATATTGCATTGTTAGATCGAACAAAATGGGATCACAATAATCATTATCATTCTTTTTTACTCAAGCAGTTGCCAATCAAAGGTAATATCGTTTTAGATATTGGTTGTGGGACAGGTGAGTTTTCTCGTCTTTTGGCTCAACGCTTTAATAAAGTTATTGCCTTAGATTTATCTCCTAAAATGATTGAGGTTGCTAAACAGCGTTCTCAACATTTTGATAACATTAATTTCCAGGTTGCTGATATTTTACAATGGCAGTTTCCTTCAGAGAAATTTGATGCGATCGCCTCTATAGCAACAGTTCATCATTTACCCTTAGAAAGCTTGTTACCTATTTTAAAAGCTGCTTTAAACCCTGGTGGCAAACTTATAATTTTAGATTTAATTGAGTATGAATATCCAAAAGATATTTCAATGGATATTATTTCCATCCCTTTAAACTGGCTGCTTAAAATAATTAAAAATAAAAGGATTAATTATCCTCATGAGGAGATAAAAGCTTGGCAAGAACATGGTCGTACAGATGAATATCTTAC
>DAXETX010000297.1:0-10049 GCA_051155735.1 Xenococcaceae cyanobacterium | reverse complement strand
GAACGGGCGGGATCGACGCGATAAAAGCGATCAAAGATATAAGGTAACGCAGTTTCAGGAATGCCTTTTCCTGTGTCTTGGATTTTGACTTGGACATAATTCTGGCGAGGTTCTCTGCTGCGTTTGGTGAGATCGGCTTTAGTAACAATACTTAATTCAATGGCAATACTGCTTGAGTCATTGCTGTGTTCGATCGCATTGTCGATTAGATTCGTAAATAACCGCGCCAAACTATCTTCGTCTCCTTTAATCACAAAAATATCTTCTAGTTCAGCAGTTTCAGGTTCGATAATTGCTAAATTGAGATTAATATTTTTGGTGGCTGCAATAGTGCGCTGTTCTTCAATTACTTCAATCAGCAAGCCATCTATGGCTACATCTTGCCAATTGAGATTTACCATGCCACTATCAGTACGAGCCAGAAACAGCAGATCGTTAACCAAGCGTCCTAATCTTTGAGTCAATCTTTCAATAACTCGTAGTTGCTGTTGTTGTAATTGCGGTTCGGCTTCAGGATAGTTTAAAGCCATTTGCACGTTAGTTTGAATTGTAGCAATCGGATTACGCAATTCATGGGAAGCATCCGCAGTAAACTGTTTGAGACGAGAGTAAGAATCTTTGACAGGTTGAATGGCAATTCCCGATAACCACCAACCAATAGCACCTACAGTTAACAACATTAACCCAATACCAATCATTAAATCTCTGGTTAATTGACGAATCGGGCGGGTAACTTCAAACCAAGGATGACTAACTCTTAAATAACCGAGAGTTTCGGTTTCTAACTTGATCGGTTTAACAATTTGGCGAAAAATGCGATCGCCTGAAACCGTAACCGTTTCTCCTTGACGCTGCAAATGTAAAGGAATCTCTAAAGGTTCGGCGAAAGTTGACCACAGTAATTTTCCTTCAGGACTAAACCATTCTAAATCAATGCGATCGTCTTCTACTGCTTCGACGTTATAACGAAAACTAGCTACAACATTGACTTTATAGTCTTTGGTTTTAGCTGCGATGGGTTGAATCACAATGGAACGTTCTACTACTTCAATAACGTGTTTTAAGGTGTCATCAATGCGATCAATTAAGGTATAACGGACGTAAAAATATACTCCTGTGGCAAATAAGAGTAAGAGTATTCCTGTAACGATGGTGTACCAGACTGCTAAACGACGACGGGTCGCTTGAAACAAGATATTCATCAACAATCAACCAGCAACCATTTACAATACTTACAAGGCAGATAATAGAATGATTTAGTAATTATGCAAGACTTTTTTGAAAATGTCGCTCGCTATCCGCGATACCTAATTAGCTTAATTTTAGGAATTTTTTGGGCATTCTTACAAAAATTAGCTCCTTTTTTCAAAAATCCCGTAACAGCAGTAGCTCTTGTTGGTTTAGGAGTAGGAACATTTGTTTTTCTCTATTTTACTCTAGAGGCTATGTTGGGATTACGTTAAATACTATCAATATTGCTAGATCATGATTCCTCTGAGTGATGAAAATCCCACAAAAACAACGCCGATTATAGTTTATGCTTTAATCACGATTAATGTAGTTGTCTTTCTACATCAATTAACTTTAGGTTCTGGCATCGAAGAATTTTTTCAGCTTTATGCAGTTATTCCCCAACAGTTGAGTGATAGCCTAGATGGTATTAGTTCTAGTCAATCTGTTCCTGAAATCTTGACTTTAATCACTTCCCAATTTCTTCATGGTGGATTGATGCATATTGGGTTTAATATGCTTTTTCTCTGGACTTTTGGCAATAATATCGAAGACGATTTGGGTCACTTGCAATTTTTATTGTTTTACTTAACTTGTGGAGTTTTAGCTGGTTTAACTCACTGGTTTTTTGGGATGGAATCGGTAGTTCCCACCGTCGGCGCATCGGGAGCGATCGCGGGAGTGATGGGAGCATATATTATTAAGTACCCTAGGGCGCAAATTCTGACTTTAGTTCCCCTCGGCTTTTTTATCACCACGATCCGAATTCCTGCTGTGTTCTTTCTGGGCTTTTGGTTTATCCAACAAGCGATTAGTAGTGTCGCTTCTTTAGGAATGGCGGAAGCTACATCAGGAGTAGCATATTGGGCGCACGCAGGGGGATTTGTCTTCGGGGCAATTCTCGCTCCTTTAATGGGCTTAATGAGCGATCGCTAGTTAGGTGATTTTCGGATTTAGTAACTAAAATGTTTATCGACTAATTAATCGTAAAATTACTGAATTTTATAATTAAATTATGAATAATTACCTTGAATAAATAAGTGTTTGTTCGGACAAACTTAAAAACTACCATACTTTAAAATACGGAATTATTCCCAAGCAAGATAGCTATTAATCATCAACAATAGACAAAGATAGATATCTTGGCTTAATAAAAAATATGGTAGAAATTAAATTTGATTATCGTTTCGCTTCACAAGAATTTTTTACAGCAGAAGTAAAACTAGCTTTAGAAGTAGCAGGAAAAATTTGGTCTAATTTATTACAAGATGATTTTGAGAATATTCCTGTTGGCACAAACTTGACGATTCAAAACCCCGTAACAGGAGTCGATGAAACGATCGCCCTAACTGAAGCAATTGACGACATTTTAATTTTTGTCGGAGCTACAGATAATCCTTTTGGTGGTATTGGCGATAATACCACTTCTTTAGGAGCAACAGATTACCACTTAACAGGATGTTGCTGTAATTATTGTCATAGCCATCTCGAAAACAACACTGATTTATCCCAACCTGGTATTTTAAATTCTTCGGCTGGATTTGGTTTGCTAGCTCAAGCGAAAGTTGATGGTACAGATTTAAAAGGCGATCTTTTTCAAAGAAGAATCTCTAGTAACTTTCGCAATACAGGAGCAGTTACAGATTTTGAACCTTGGGTAGGAGTAATTGCTTTTGCGACTGACTTACCGCAAAATGGAGCTTGGGACTTTGGTTTAGGTAATCCCGATCCAGAAAAGTTTGATTTTATCAGTGTAGCGCTTCACGAGATCGGTCATATCTTGGGTATTGGGGTTGCACCAACTTTTAGAAACTTAGCCCAAAATGGCTCATTCACAGGATTTAATGCCAGAAATCTTAACAATAATCAGAATATTCCCCTAGAGTCAGATTTGGGTCATGTCAAAGAAGGCTTCGCTAATAATGCTACTTTGTTAGACCCGATTTTAGGTGCAAAACGACTGACTCCTAGCAGCATTGATTTAGCTTTATTAGCTGATATTGGCTACGAAATAGCTAATTTTACCAAACAAGGTTCGATTCCTGAGATTGCCACAGAAGGAAGTGAAACTATTGTCGGTGCAACTTTTGCTGATTTTATCGACGGATTGGGTGGCGACGATCAAATTCAAGGACAAGAAGGCGACGACACCATTCGAGGCGGTACTGGTAATGACACGGTTTTTGGTGCTGTGGGTCGAGATTTTATTTTGGGTGATGAAGGTAACGATAATCTTTTTGGCGATGAACAAGAAGATACCCTCGAAGGCGGTGCTGGTAACGATGTACTTGTAGGACAGTTAGGTAGTGACTTTCTAGTCGGTAATAGTGGTAATGATACGCTTCAGGGTGGTGCTGGTAGCGATACACTTCAGGGAAATGATAATAATGATTTAGTGCTAGGAGAAGCAGGTCAAGACATTCTCTTTGGCGATCGCGGTGCCGATGAGTTACAAGGAGGTGAGGGCAATGATAATTTAAGAGGCGGAAACGGCAACGATCTCTTATTTGGTCAAGAGAATAACGATACTCTTGAAGGAGGGAGAGGCGATGATACTCTACAAGGAGGAACAGGTCGCGATCGCTTTGATTTTGGCTTCAATTTTGATAATGACACGATTAATGATTATGTAGTCGCCGAAGATAGCATTCGGGTTTCGGCAAAATATGATTTCCTAACTCAACGTTATGACTTAACAGAGGCTAATCAAGTTTTAAACGCCATTACCGATAGCGGAACAGTTACTAACTCCGAGCAAATCTTTACTGAAATCACCCTCAGACAAGATAAGATCATCACGATTTTTCACGATCGCCCCCTCACTACTGCTGAAGTTGAGCTTTATTTCCCCTTTCAGTCTTCTTTACAAGTTACCAGTAGTGGTTTGAAACTTCAATTTAGTCAAAGCCTTGATACTAGCCTCCTCAATCTCTATCAAGGAAATAAACTCGCTCTAAATTTGCCCGATCTTGTTTTAACGAAGTCATCCCAGACTCCATCTTTTCAAGAAGGAGTACCGATGACCCAAAATAATCCAGAAAAAAAAGTCGCTGGTTCTCTAGTCTGGCATGAAGGCGATCGCACTCTAACTTTTACTAAAACTGATGGTATTCTCGAAGCGGGTAGCTACACTCTCAATCTTTTTAGTCGTCAAGATGGTTTAGTTTCTAGTGCAGGGGAACTCTTAGACGGAGATAACGATGGGATTGCAGGAGATAATTTTGTTACCGAATTTGAAATAAATAGTAATCAGCAACGAGTATTGCGGATCGACAATCTTAGTCGCGGAATTGGACAAGAACTTACTAACCCGAAGACCAACCAAGGTTTAACTATCTCTCTCGATAATGGCGCAGGAGTAAGTCAAGTCAGCTTTACCCTAACTTATGACGCGACAATCCTCAATCTCGATGATTTGGTTTTAAATGCAGATATCGCTGATGACTGGACAATTACTACCAAAAATCTCGAAACTCCAGGTAAAGCGATCGTCAATCTTCAGGGTAGTACAGCTTTAGATTCAGGGGAAATCGATTTGTTACAGTTACAAGGAACAATTAACCCTACCGCAGCAGCTAATTCTTCCCATCTAGTTAGCTTAGACGCGATCAATCTTAATCAAGGCAACATTCAAGCTTTCGGTAATGAGGCTTTACTGCAAGTAACCAAACTCGGAGATACCGATGGTGATAGTATCTATTCTCAGTTTGATGCTCTATCAATTTCAGAAATTGCCTCTGGTATTAGAGACGGCTTAGATAATTTCCCGAACACCGATCCGCTGATTATTGCTGATGTAAACAGCGATGGAGTGGTTTCCGCTTTCGATGCTTATCTGATCGCTCAACAAGCAGATGGCATTAGTTCCAATTTTATTCTTTAACTACTGTAACCAAAAGAATTTGAGCTTAAAGAGAAGTATCCTATAACCGAAGATGACGGTTCTCTCTACTCTAGAGTAGTGAAACCCGAATTTATCATATGTTGTAAAAATATTTAATTGTTTGTTACATTTATTTACATAAAGTCAAAAACAAAATCTAGGAAAAAAATTATGTTTACTCTTCTTATTAGCATCTTTCTTATTGGCTGGGTCGCAGCAGCAGTTATTGGAACTCAAGCCTATTTCAAAGGCGAACAAACTAAACCAATTCACGAACGGAATCTCAAATCGGAATCTTTTGAGCAAATAGCCCAAATAGTAACAGGTCAAGAAACTGATTACGGAACAAGAGTGATGGCTTACGGCTTAGACTCCTATGGTAGTAACAGCTTACCTAATGCTTAAGCGACAAACAACCAACAACCCTAAAAGCCAGATAACGATCTTAATTGACCGCAACCCAGCTTCTAGGGTTGTCTTTACTTCTTACTAAACCAAAAAACAGAGTTTTATTAGAGCTAACTACTCAGCAGTAACTAATTCTGTACTACCACGAGTACGACGGCGAGTTAGAGTATTAAACAACATAACACCGATCGCCTTAATCAAATTACCTTCTAGCTCTTGAAATAGCTTCATATTCATCCCAAAAGCAGCATTAGCTTCGGCGACAATTTGTTCTGCGGTGGCTAAATCTACAGGTAATTCGTCCATAGCTTGACGATATTGGCTTTTGAATTCTTTCTCATCAGGAATATCTTGAAACTCGTAGAAAGCAGTACCTTCTCCGTCAGCAAGATTCATCGCTCTTTGAGAAATTTTCTTAAGAATCTGACCCCCAGAAAGATCGCCCAAATAACGAGTATAAGAATGGGCTACTAAGAGTTCGGGTTGAGTTTGAGCAATTTCTCTAATTCTTGCGACATAAGCTGCTCCAGCTTCTGATAATTGAGCAGTTTCGCGCCAATTAGCCCCAAAATAAAAATAAAGGTCTTGCTCTAAACTATATTTGCGATTTAATTCGGGATAATAAATTTTGGAGATGATCGGATGGTCTTTGAGTTTTTCCATCTCTTCTTCCATCGCCGAATAGACGAAATAAAGATTAGCGACTAGTTTACGATAAGATTGCTTTTCGACAACTCCTTTGAGAAAACACTTCACAAAGCCCACATTCTCTGCCATTGTGTGAGATTTTTTTGTACCCTCACGTAACATCGTTGCTAAATTAACACTCATACTAAATTTCCTGCTTCTAAAATTAACTATCGATCTGTCAACACCGCGATTGGATACGCTGACTGACCGTCGGCATCCCTCGCGGTCATCGCAGGCTCTGCCGTTTTACGACAGAGCCTGCGATGACTTCGTCAGAGAGACTCCGCCTTGAGAAGACTCCGCTTCCTCTGACTTCGTAAATTGTTGACCAGAGATCGATTATTTATTGCACCTATTGGGCTAGATTAAACCGATTCAATACTAATTTTCGTTAAGAATTCTTACATCGAATCGGAAACACAGTAACATTTTTTCATGTATCCGAGGTTGACTTGCAGTATGAATGTAGTGCAAAAAAAATTTGATAGTGGCTTTGGCGATCGCCAAAGCCACCCCAGCAACAAATAATATAAGTTAAACTGATATAATTCCAAACAAAATATCTAAAGTAATTAATCAAATCTCAATTAAGTTGGGAATTCATGAATATCAACCGATAGAGTTCTACAAAAATAAGCATTCATGCTTATAATCAGTACAGGATTCTCCTAATCTAACGCTAATTTTTTGAGTTATTTTTTAGAAAACAAACCAATAAATATAATCTGATATAAAGATGCCTAGAATACTTGTAATAGATGATGATCCAGCAATTTCTGAATTAGTTTCGATTAATTTGGAAATGGCTGGCTATGATGTTAACCAAGCAGAAGACGGTATTAAGGGTCAAGCTTTAGCCGTACAGCTACAACCAGACCTGATTATGCTAGACTTAATGTTACCCAAAGTTGATGGTTTTACCGTCTGTCAAAGATTGCGTCGCGATAATCGGACTTCAGATATTCCTGTCTTGATGCTAACAGCTTTAGGACAAACTCAGGACAAAGTAGAAGGCTTTAATGCAGGTGCAGACGATTACCTGACTAAACCTTTTGAAGTCGAAGAAATGCTAGCTAGGGTTAGAGCCTTATTAAGAAGAACCGATCGCATTCCTCAAGCTGCCAAACATTCAGAAATTCTCAATTATGGTCCTTTAACTTTAATTCCCGAAAGATTTGAAGCAATTTGGTTTAATCAAACTGTTAAACTGACTCATTTAGAGTTTGAATTATTGCATTGTTTATTGCAGCGTCATGGTCAGACAGTAGCTCCTAGCGAAATCCTTAAAGAAGTATGGGGTTACGATCCAGATGATGATATCGAAACAATCAGAGTTCACATTCGTCATCTAAGAACCAAATTAGAGCCAGACCCCCGCCATCCTTGTTATATCAAGACTGTTTATGGTGCTGGATACTGTTTAGAATTGCCGAGTGGCGAGCAAGTAGAGTTAAATGCTAATCAAGCTACGGCTTAAATTCTTGTCTTATCTGTTCTGTCAAAAACTAATTAGTTATAATGATTCACTCTGGCTAGGCTCACTAGTACCTGGGAGTTGAGGCAAATGGAGATGAGAATCATAAGGCTGAATATTAATTAGATTGAGCTTGTTGTCTTTAGCTGAGATGACAGTAAATTGCCAATTATCATAAACCAGAGTTTCTCCCTGAGTTGGTATTTTTTGCCATTGTTCTAAGAGAAAGCCACTGAGAGTGTGATACTCTTCGGCTAAAGGCAAATTAAGTTGAAGTTTGTGATTCAGGTCATCTAAGTTAATTTGTGCTGAGACGATAAAGCTATTATCTTCTTGGCTTTTTACTAAATTGGCACTAGTGGCTCGAAAATCATTGCGATCGCCGATAATTTCCGCAATAATATCGTGTAATGTCACTAACCCTGAAGTTCCACCAAATTCATCGACAATAATTACCATAAATTGGTGCGATCGCTGCATTTGCGGGAGTAAACTACTTATTGGTGTTGATTCAGGCACAAACTCAACTGGTTCAATCCAAGGTTTAATTAAAGATCGATCCGTTATTTCTCTTTTGGCTAGAGGCAGAGCTAAACTTTTGTAATCAATTATACCTTTAATTTCGTCTAAAGACTCTCCGATTACTGGATAGCGAAAATATTGTCGTTCAGCAATGGTTTGTAACAACTCAGCAAAACTAGCTTGTTCCGCTAAAAAGGCAATTTCGGTGCGCGGAATCATAATTTCCACGGCTGTCACCTCACCAAACTCAAACACATTACTCAGTAATTCTCTTTCTTCTGCTTCTAAACCCGTAGATTCTTCTGTGGTGATAATAAATTGCAGTTCTTCTGAAGTAACTTGGTTGTACCATCCTTGTCCTGTATATTCAATACCAGCTATTTGGAGCAAACAACGGGTGGATTGATTTAAAACCCAAATAAAAGGACGAAAAATCCGCGCAATTACTAAGCTAGGAGGACCGAAAAACTTGGCTAACTTTTCTGGATAAATTAAAGCTACAGATTTAGGACAAAGTTCTCCTAAAACAATTTGGAGATAAGCCAATAAGATAAAAGCTAAAGGAATCGCTAAAAAATGAGCAATTGTAGCGGTAGTAGCTTCAGACAAAGGTAATTTGCTAATCAGCGTTCCTATGGGAACAGCAATAGTTTGCTCGCCAATCCAGCCTAAAGCCAAACTCGAAAGCGTAATTCCTAATTGAGTAGTAGATAATAAGCGATCAATACTTCTTTGAAAAGACTGTACTGTTTGGGCTTGAATATCGCCGTCTTTAGCTAATTGAGTAATGCGCGATCGCCTAACCGAGACAATAGAAAATTCAGCGGTAACGAAAAAAGCATTTATCGCAATTAGTAAAAATAAACCCACCAGGGGCAATAAAAAGTCTTGACCAGTCATCCAGGATTTAGCAAGCCATTAAATAGCTCTGAAAGTAAATATAAATTTGCAAAGAACTAATCTTCCTACCTTGGTTGTAACTGAAAATTGCTATCTTGCTACAGGAATTCTGTCTAATTTAAGTTCTAATTTTTGATCGGGATAGTCGGTTAGGGTTAAAGATATATTTTGAGAGCGATCTAGCAAAGTAAGCGGAATTCTTAATTTACCACGATAATTTTGTCCGTTAGCTGGTAACTCTCCTGGTAATCCATCAGGAATTGCACTCAAGGGTCGTCCACGCTCGTCTCTAACATCAAGAAAGCTATAAAGAAACTTTACCGACTGAGAACTTTCGTTTTTCAAGTTAACTTCTAAAGTTAGGGAACTCCCTTCTAATTGAGCTTGAGCAACTTCTAAAGTAACACCTCCAGAACGATTACGTAGTGGAAAAGCAGCGGAGTTAGCTGTATTAGGTTGTGATGTCAAATCTAGAGCTTCTCTCTCAGAGTCATTTTGGGATGGTTTTGGCAAACTACTACCTTTTTTTTTGGCTTCAACATAATTGTAAACATTTATCAAGATTTCTTTTTCGGTAATAATTTTTAATCCTTTATGAGAACCACCCAAAGGCTTTTTTCGCTCCAAAGATTGCTCAGAACTAATATCAGGTTGAGTTACCACTTTTAGGGCTTCTCTCCCCATCAGATAACCGATATAAGCACTAGCACTACCACCTGCCAACATCATTAGGAAAATTGTCCCTACTAATAATAAAGTTAATTTCAGGTTCATATACTACTTGGGAGAAAGTAATTTTTCTTGCAAATACTAAAGTTACTAATATAATAGATATTTAGACAAAATCATACTACCAGGGTTGGCCGAGCGGTTGAGGCAGCGAACTCATAATTCGCCCTAGGCAGGTTCAACTCCTGCACCCTGGATTTATTGCCTCTTTTA
>DAXETX010000296.1:0-9321 GCA_051155735.1 Xenococcaceae cyanobacterium | reverse complement strand
GTGACTTCTGGGGCTTCTACTCCTGATAAAGTAGTAGCAGATATTATTGAAAAAATCTTTGAGTTAAAAGAAAGTTAGAGGACATCAGCCAAAGTTCTTTTTTTTCAATTGAAAACCATCAAATCAAAGATTGTGATGGGGTCACGAAACCCAATTAGCTAAGAGCTAATAGCTAATAGCTATTGGTGACAAGTTAAGGGTGTGTGTTATTTGTCAACTGGTTTATCGCTATTAGCTGTTAGCTTTTAGAGATTTTCAAGTTAACCCTCTTTTTTAAAGCGATCGCTTATTAATTAGCTTCAGTCTATATTTAGTGTTAAGTCATAAATTAAACACTATATGTAGTAGTTGGCTATTTCAATTTTTTCTTAACTTGTCACAGTTGCCTATTGCCTATTCCCGAAAATTATTTTTTCTTTTCTGCTCATATTGTACCGCTGACTAATAATAAAAATTGCGGTAATAGTAAATAAAGCGAAGATTGTCGGGATATAAGGCAACCAACCACCTTGGATCAGTAATAGCAAACAGATGCGGTCGAGGACAATCAGCATTACTCCCAACCCTAGCCAAGAATAAATCACTGGTTTAGGGGATAAAAGGCTTAAAATTATGCCCATAACCATTGACCAACTTAAAATCCAGAGCCAGTCGCCCCAAGATGGTAATACCCAAATTAGCGATCGCCCGTCTTGAACGGTACTGAGTAGCTGACTGGTCATGTGGGCGTGAATCCAGACTCCAGGCATTGTTCCGTAAGGAGTATCAAAATAATCTCTAGCGACTGAGGCGGTGTAGCCAATGATCACAATGCGGTTTTGAATTAGTTGCGGTGCGATGCCTGAGCGCAATTGAGTTAAACTAATCCGCTTTCCTGGTTGTCCTGCGCGATAATTAAGCATAATTTGGCTACTTTGACCGTCTAATTGTTGATAACCACCAAATTTACTGGTCATTTCGGAAAAAATTGCCTCGCCAAATTGCCATTGTTGTGCTGAATTGACAGTTAGAGGTTCAATTCCTGCTTGCTGCAAATACTCAAAAGCTAATTGAAAACTAAGACTGTAAGGAGTCAGGCATTTAGAAGGGGAGGCAGCCAAACTGGGTTCATAAGATAAAAGCTGGCGACGCACTTTTGGACTTTGATAATGTTGTAAATCTTGGTTAGTCAAGTCTAGAAGCGAACTCTTGGTCGCAGAATGGCGACCATCAATTAATAGATCGCTAAAGCCCATTTGTTGGCGCAATTTAGCTTCCCCAAGACCTTCTGGTGGGGCATAACTGTCATTACTAGAGCCATAAGAACAAACAGGAAAGATGTGGGAGTTGGTTGCCAAACGCTGTAACAAATCTTGATAGCCTACTCCTCTTTCATAAGAGCGATGAATATCTAACCCAATGGCTGCGGGTTGATGTTTTACTAAAAGATCGATCGCTGTTACTAAGGCTTGCTCTGATATCGGATAGCGATCGCTGTTCGTATCGGCTTCAGTAATTTCTACTACGACAATGCGAGGATCGATGGTTTCAGCAGGACGTTGCTCGATTAAACGGTCATAAGCTTTTAATTCTAGTGGTTCGAGCCAAGAAAGCGATCGCAATAACATTACTAACCCACTTACTACCAAACTGCTTAATAAGGCAGTTTTAAGCAATTTTTGACGCTGTTTAGCCTGAGCCACTGGGGCTAAATCTTGCCAAGTCAAATAGTCAACAGTAGGATTTTGCCAGATGATGGGTAACCAACTAGCGCAGACAAATTCGCTTTCCCAGCCTGCTAATTTTTGCCTAGCTTCTTTGACTGCTAAAGTAAAAGTCTTCCCTGCGACAAAGGCGGTTAAAAAATATTGCAAAAATACTTGAGCGATCCGATCTGGCACTGGCTCGCCCATAACCACCGTGTAGGGAATTGATAAATCTGCTAGCTCTAAAGCTAACTTGATTCCTTCACAGGAGTTAAAAATAGCAATCTGTAGTCCGTTGGCGATCGCTTTTCGGAGAGATTGCTTTAACTGGGTAATAGTGATTTTTTCTCGGTCATTAAGGTAAATATATCCCGTAGTCAGATCGCTATGACTATGCCCAGAAAATAACAGAATATCCCAGCCTTTTGTCTGCCAGAGATATTCATTTAATTCTGATTGAGAAGGTTCTCGTAAAATTTTTAACTCTGTGTCTGGCAAATTAACTAAAGAAGCAACATCTTTTTGGAGTTCTAGCCCTTGACTATTGCCCAAAATCGCTAAAATACGAACTTGATGGGGCTTTTTGGGCGTTTGAGCCATTTTTTGCCAATTAGGGGCGCTAAAGGTAACTTCTGCTTGGGGATAATCAGCAATCAAATTCCATAAGTGCCAGGGTAACTGCTGTAGTTGCTGCTCTGTGGCGGTGATTACAATCTGGGTTAATTCATTCTGACTCAAATCGGTGCGTAAGGCTCTTTCAATGGGCGCAAACTCATCGCAACCTAGCCAAGAATTGAGCTTTTGCGGTATTTGCTCACAAATTGCTTTAAAGTCAGCTGCTGAATATCTCAATCCTTCAGATTGCAGTAAGCCAATTCGCAGCGATCGCTCTTGATAAAATGCCCGATAGCCAAATTGCCATTGCCGATGTAGCTGGGCTAATTCTGGCGCGGGGGGTAAGCTCCCACTAAATTGTCGCTGACAATTATAATTGTCATTTAACAGTTGCACGACAACATGATTACAACCTTGATCGAGATTTCCCGTACCTAAATTAATTACAATTTTCATCCATCTGCATTTGTGCGACAGAGACTTTCCGCTATGCGGATGAGACATGGCATTTAAACTTTTGAGGTTTTCTCAAAAGTCAATCACTCCAGAATTCGCACACCTCCAATGATCATTTTTACAATTAGAAATTACGAAAAACCGAAGTCGTAAATCTTAGGAATCTCGCGTCTTTGACGCTGGGAGCAGATCAAATCTCAAAGTCTTCTTCATAGTTATCAGAGTTAAGATCTAAACTAATTTGGAATTTTTCTGTTGGCATACCTCGAAAATAGGGTAATTGAATAAAGTTATCCTGGGCTGCTGCTTGAATGGTAGCTAAAACCGTATTATTAGCATCCTTAAGCTTTAATTGCAGGTTTGCTGGTAACGTCTGTTGCTGTGGTACAGGTTGGGCTTGCACGCAGATTTTTATTGCGGAATCTTCTGGCGAAATCGCAATCAACAACAATACTGATATCCTATCATCAGCACTTAAATCAATTTGTTTAAATCGGCTAATTACCGCCTCTCCTCTCAGATTAAAGGCACTTCTTAAGCGGGCTGGCGATCGCGCTGAGGCAGCAAATAAGACATCTACAGGTTGCCAACCCAACTCAAAGCGATGTTGTAACCATTGGCTGAGGTGAGTTATTTGTTTTGTACTTTGACCAAGTTCGATGGTATTCTCATTTAATAGAGGGTTTTGTCGGTTGGCAATCGAAAAGTTGTTGCCGATCTGAGCAATAAACTGATTGGTGATAAATTCTCGCAGCATCGGCGACAAGACAAAAACCGAGCGTTGTTGTCGCTGACTAGGTTCAATCAGCGATCGCTGAATTAAAGATTCTAAAGCTTCGATTAACTCTACAGGATAAATTGAGAAAGGAATGCCCTCCTGAATTGCTGCTAATGTCATTGGTTGCGGTTCACTCGCCAACCAGTAAAGAATCTCTCTCTCTAGTACTGATAAACGACAAAAAGATTTACTTAATAAACAATTAATTTCGCCAAATACCAAAGATTTTTGTCCTAAAAATTCCGTGGCATTGCCATTAAATAGTTCGCGAATAATTTGGGCAGTAAAAGTTAAAATTGCTGGATTTCCTTGATAATACTCAATTAACTGCGATTCGGCAGCTTTAGTAACTATTTTTTTGGCTTTGAGCAATAATTTAGCTTCTGTTGCTGCCAAACCCGATAGTTTTAAATTACGAATGGCAAAATCATTGTGAGTTGTCGCGATCATTCTGCCAAAATTTTCTAAACTGGTAGTCACAACACAACTTTGATGAGAACTTGCCCCCACAACCTGAAAAAACTCGCCATAATCTTCGTACCCAGGCAAGTAACTACCGCTATAGGCTTGAGGCTGTAAAATTGCTTCCATCCCGTCTAATAAAATTAAACAAGATTGCTCTCGCATCTGAGCGATCAATTGCGATAAAAGCTTAGTTTCAGTTTCGTCTTTTTCAACGATACCGAAACCCGATTCTAATAAATCGCTCAGCAACTTTTTGAGAGTAGGCGCTAAAGCTAGCGATCGCCAAATCACAACTTGATATTGGGCTTGAATTTGTTCGGCTAACTTTTTCATCAAGAGAGTTTTACCCATACCGCTCAAGCCCCAAAGCCCTAAGATGCGACACTTATCAGTTATGAGCCATTTTTTTAAAGTTTCTAGTTCTGGTTTATACCCATAAAAAAATGATGGGACGGTAGGAGCATTAGCCCAGTCTGGTTGTTGATTTGGCTGGCGATTAATCAGCTTGGAACTCAATGAAGTAGTAGGCATCTCTCCCTGAGATGAACCATAAAGCTTCTCAATTTCGATTCTAAAATTATTCTTGCCAATATCAACTTCGAGAGCTTCAGAAAGCGATTTCCAAAACTTAGGAGCAATATCTCGCATCAAATAATTAGCACTGTAAGATGAAGAATTTGCCATCTGTTCGTACGTCATCCCCTGCCATGTTCCTTGCAAAATGGTAATTTCAGGGGGTCTTAAATCTCGTCCGATTTTTCTGCTGAGAATATTATTAACAAACTTGAGAGCAACTTCTAAATCCACGTTTTAATTTTCAGTATTTATCAAAGATACATCAACAATTTTGACATAATACCTTAACAATGTTGAGGCAAAAATATGTAAATCCTTAACAAAATTTTAGCTTTTATTTTTTTTGATGGATACAATGTTTATGCATAATCCATATTATAGTATTATCACTAAGCTAAATATTAGCGAAATGCTTCTCTTGAGCCAATCCAATTTAAACAGCGATCACAAATTTGTTGATAGTAAGCTGTCACGCTTTTAAATTTGGTTGTTGAAAAAGGCAGAAGGTGTTTACTAATACCCAGTTTAAATGCATATTAGTTTAAATGCATATTAGCTTACTGGTTCTAATAACAGAAATACATAGAAAAAAATTATGAATCTAAAAATACAAGAACTGAGCTTTAGTTTATTTGCCAAAGAGTTAAGTCCTGGAACTATTCATCCTGCAATTTTACAATATTTAGGCATTATTCCTGTTCAATGGGAATTAATTGAATCACCAATATATAGCGATCGCGAGGTTAAATTAGTTTTTACGAATCAAGTGAGTTTGATGATTCAACCTAATCGTATTATCTTTGCTGAAACTATTGAACACAAGAGACTTAATGAGGTGCAAGTTCCCAATATTGTTACTACTTATTCAAGAATATTTTCTAATATTAATTATCAAGAAATTTCAATTAGTCCTAGTGGCTATGTCGCTTTTAATTCGGATATAGAAGCTAGTCAATATATGAAGCAGAACCTTCTACCTTCCAGTCCTTGGAAAACTTTTGGCAATCGTTCAATGAATACTATGGGTTTAAAATTAGCCTATCCTTATGAGTCTGGTAATTTTTATTTAGATATCAATCAAGCTAATGTAGAAGTTCTCAATCAAGTCATTCCTGCTGTCTGGTTTGTTGGTAATTTTAATTATCAATTAACGGACGATCATAATGCTCAAAAATTAGTAACTTTACAAAGTCTAATCCAACAATGGAAAACTGATGTAACTAAATTTGGCAATTTTATTGGTAAGAAATTCCTAGCATCGTCAAAAGTCCCAGCAGTAATCAGTAATCAGTAATCAGTCATCAGTAACTAACAACTAACAACTAACAACTAACAACTAACAACTAATAACTAATAACAATTACCTATAACCTATCTCGACCAGATAATTATTTAACAAATTCTAGAGCCAATTCCCAACTAAAATATAAGTCCCCCAATAGTGAGGAGCAAAGTAACCTTCCTCATTAATAAGGTATAGCTGGGCTTGTCTTAAGGCTTCGGCTTTAGTAGTTCCAGGCTGAACTAATTGCTGATAGAATCGAGTCATTAAGAGAGTAGTAGCCCGATCATCCGCTCGCCAAAGAGTTGATAAAGCAGTACGCGCCCCAGTTTTTACGGTTAAACCTGCTAAACCTAAAATAGCTCGATTATCTCCCTTGGCAGTTTCGCAAGCACTCAAAACTAAAAGTTCGAGGGGTTTTTGTTCTTCTTGAATAGCGGTTTGAACTAGTAATTGCAATTCATTAGCTTTAATACTGTCTTGATAAGCTACTAAAAATGTTTCTGTCGGATCGGAACTAAAAACACCGTGGGTTTTCCAATGAATCGCTGAAAAATCACCCTGTTGCAATTGTTGTTTAATATTAGCCTCGGTAAAAGCTTCATTAAGTAGGGGTTCATTGGTTGGGATTTCTGTGGCAATTTGATTTAACTCTTGCTGAACTTGAGCGATCGCAGGAAAGTTGATTCCTTCAATAGTTTGAGAAATTTCGACTCCGCCTGTCAAGATATTGAGGGGTTTACTAGAAGGAGTAGGAGCAAATAATTCTAGTCGCGGACTAACTGCTAAAGCATAGCCTTTTTCGATAAAATACTGTTTTCCGTCATATAAAATATTGAAAGGGATATTTCTGAGTAAGCTATCGGGAACAAAAACTAAGGTTTTGATTTGAGAATTGGCTGTGAGTAATGATTCTAGAGGTTGGAGTAACCATTGATAAACTTGTTGCGCTTGTTGTAACAGTTCGGGAGTTTTACCTGGTTGACTGAGATTGTTTTGGAGGTTAGTTAAGGTGGTTGTTACCTGTTCTTGAGATACTTTAATTTCTCGATATTCTAAGGGTTTTCCTGGTAGAGCGATAATTGTTATTAGGCGATCGCTTAAAATAATTGGATAAATTTGGGCTGCGGTAGGATCGACGGTAGTTTCATCTAAGTTAATCAGTCGCGATAAGTCACAACCTAAAAAATTCTCTAATTCGGCTAGTTGTAAAGCATCAACTATTCTAATTGCTTGTTGCAAATTTTGTTGACTAGGAGTGGTATTCCCTTGAGTTGTTAATAGTAATTCAGCAGCTTCACGATATACTGGCTCTACGCGATCGCGAAAAGAAAATTGGACTAAAGGATCGATCGATAAAATATTTTCTCTGACTGCTTCTAAAGCTGCGATTGCCTGATTATAGGCTAAAATCGCCTCGGAAAGCTTTCCCTGCTGACGCAAAATTCTACCTAATTGCCAATGTAGTAAATAGGTAATATCGGCACTGGATGTCCCCTCTAGACTTAGTAAAGCCTGTTGGCTTAATTTTCTTGCTGCTTCCCAATTACCTTGAAGTTCATCAACTTCAGCTAACTGACTTAGAGCTTGGGCTTCGGCTATGGTATCTTGAAGACTCTGAGCTTGGGCGATCGCTAGATTAATTGTAGCGGTAATCTGATTAAAATCAATCTCAGATAAAGCTTCTGACTGAGGAATGGAGGAGTCAGATTGAGAGTTGCAAATCGGTACTGTAGTTACAGGAGAGTGTAAACAAACTAAACTCCGACTATAGTTGAGTAAGGCGTAAACATTAGCTCTATTAGCTTCTAAATCAACAGGAAAACTAATTTTCTGGCTAAACTCTGCTGCTTTTGCCGACTCACCTGCTTCGATTAATAAACTCAACTGATTTAGCTGAGCGCGGAGGGCTAAACCCTCAGAGGTAGCTGCTTGCTCATAAGCTTGCATTGCTTGTTCAAAATACTCTTGGGCTAAGGTTTCCTTTCCAATGGCTAAATTGCGATCGCGCTGTTGGCGATAAGTATTGCCCAATTCCAGCCAACCTAGATTATTAGGGCGATCTTGCGGAGTAATATTGATGCTTTGCTGTAAAATTTCGGCAGATTCAGCTAATTGACCGAGATTTCTGTAACCAATACCTAAATATCTCAATCCTATGGCTTTAAGCTCTGAATTAGGCTCTTGCGCCAAACTCTGATTAACGGTGGTCAAAAGTTTAACTGCTCTAACGGTGAAACCCAAACCCTGTAAAGCTTTCGCTTGATTTATTTGCGCTTTAATCGCTCCTGGTTGATAATCTGCTAAAGTATAGTATTTCGTCGTATTTTGCCAGCTAGCTAAGGCTAACTGAATCTGACCGGTTTGCCATTGCCAATTACCTTCAGTATTAGACGCTTTTGCCAAAATTTCCCAATATCCAGGCTGTTGAGCTAAAGTTTCGCCCTCTTGCAGTAATTTAAGACTTTTAGCGATCGCTTGCTGGGACTGTCCCCACTCTCCTAGCTGTTGATGCGCCAAAGCCAGATTATTCAAAGCTAAGGCTTCGCCTAAAATATCCTGTTGTTGAGCGTATAATAATCCCGATTTCAACCAAATATTTCGAGCGGAGGTAAAAGCTTCTTGCTCATATAACTCAATTCCCTGTTCTAAGAATTGGCGCGCTTGATTGGGATTAGGGCGATCGCTGGCTCGGATTTTGCTCTCAGCAGCATTTAGCCCGATTAATTCTAGAGATAAGATCAAAGCTAATGCGAAGCAAAAATAACCAATTGGTTTTAAATTACGCAGCATTTAATCAGATTGACGAAGTGAACATTAACCCGCCCGTTTAGGGCGGGTTAATGTTCACATCTTAGTTCAATAGATTGAGTAGGAACATTAGCCACTAGGGTAATCTTACCTTGTTCGTCAACTACCCAACCTTGAGCCTCAACAATTTGCTGGTTATTTGTCCATTGACGGGGAAGCTGTACATCACCAAGAAGCTCATCTTCACTACCCAAAACCTGATCGGGTTGAGGATTCAAACCGCCTTGACCAATATTTGTAAAACTGCTGTTACTATTTTCTGCTACCTGGCATCCTTGTGCTAATTGGGGTGGCGTAAGATTGTTTGGCAATTCCGTTAACTCTTCAACGGGATTTAAATCTTGAGTATTGAGAACTATATTGCCTGCAATGCCAAATTCGGAGCTAGCTGTAATATCGCTAAGAAGAGTTAGACTTTCACGGGGTTGAATCCCAAAAATTTCTAAGGCAGAAATATCCACTCTACCACCAGCACCAAAAACCGCATTAGCAGTAATATCGCTATTTTCAGAGGGAGCAGCCACTAAAAAGCCATCCCTCGCATCAATAGTAATATTGCCTCCTGTCGCTGTCCCTTGGGCATCGGTACTAATCCGACTAGCTTGACGCAAGCGCAATAAATCCGTTGTGAGATTTAAGTTACCGCGATCGCC
>DAXETX010000295.1:0-2117 GCA_051155735.1 Xenococcaceae cyanobacterium | reverse complement strand
CTGAAACAGGTGATTCTGTAGATTTCAGAGGTATTTTAACTGGTTTTGATAACACTCCTTCTATTAATGATTCTGGAGTCATTGCCTTAGTTTTTCGTCACTACTGCATAACTACTTTTGGAGCTAAACTTAACATGTTAAATAATGCGATCGCATTATATTCAGTGCCAAGGACAATTAATTGTCTCTGTTGATAGAGGTAAGACAAAAATATCTTGGTTATGTTGGAGAACGAATTGAAAAATCAAAGATTGACGAATTAGGAAACAAGCAACCGAAAAAATTACCAATAAACTACAAACCATTAATTTAAAATATGAATTGGCAAAGTATATTTCATTGGCTTTATATTGCGGGGATGGCGATTGGGGCAATTTATTTTATTTCCCTCTCTAGAAATCCCCGTGGAGTTCCCAAGTATGAGTATTTAGTGGCTGCTTTTATTCCAATTTGGTCGGGATTGGCTTATTTAACGATGACTTTACCTCAAGATGAGTTCGAGCAAGGAAAGGTTGAGGTAGCAGGACAGATTACTCATTTTGCTCGTTATGGAGACTGGATTGTAACTACACCTTTGCTACTATTAGCTCTCTCTTGGACGGCGATGCATCGTCTTCCCAAAAAAGACTGGACATTAATTACTTCTTTAATGGTGACACAGGTAATGGTAGTTCTTTGTGGATTAATTGCCGATCTTTCCATTATTCCTTGGGTCAGATACTTATGGTATATTAACGGTGTCGTTGCTTTTTTGGTTGTTATGTGGGGAATATGGATTCCTCTGAGAAACAAGACCAAAAGTCAGGGAGCAGACTTATCTAGTTTTTACGACAAACTAACTACCTATTTCACAGTACTGTGGATTTGCTATCCGATTGTTTGGATTTTAGGACCTTCAGGATTTGGCGTTTTCAATCAAACTGTCGATACCTTTCTCTTTTGCCTGATTCCCTTCTTTTCCAAAGTTGGGTTTAGCTATCTTGATTTACATGGATTGAGAAATCTCAATCGTACTACTTCCGAAACAACTAGCGATCGCGTTGTCAGTGAGATTTTTGAATTGGCTTTAGCCAGCATAACACCAAGAAGATGGCAGCGTAAACGGCGCGCTCGACGATTTTATTAATTAGCAACTTGGGTTATTAAGAAAAGCAATCAAATGGTCGATCATTTGTGATTTGTCATTGGTTATTGATACAAATGACTAAAAACAAACGACCAATGACAAACCGAATAATTTACTCAGCAGCAGTCAACTCAGCAGAACCATGACCTGAAGAGCGTTCTGTAGCACCTGGAATATCTTGGCGAGTAATCAAATCGAACACATGATCGCCTATAGCTGCTTTAACTTCTGGTTCTAAAGCGTGCATGACATCGCGGTTGAGGGCAAAAGCCTTATTAGCCTCAGCGATAATTTTGGCTGCTAACTCATCGTTAACGGGTAAATAATTTAATGCATCCCGATATTTGCCTTTGAATTCTTTAATTGCACCGATAGAAGGAAACGCCTCAAATTCATAAAATTTTGTCCCTCGATCTGATGGTAACTCTAAAGCAGAACGAACAATACTTTTTAATCCTTGACCACCAGAAAGATCCCCCATGTAACGCACATAAGAATGAGCCACTAACAAAGCAGGTTCGCTATTAGATATTTCTTTAAGGCGATCGACGTAAACTTTCCCTGCTGCGGAAGGCGCAATTTCATTACGCCAATTCTCACCATAAAAAAAGGCTAAATCTTGTTCTAAGCTGGCTTGGCGATTTAGTTCGGGAAAATAAATTAAACCGACTACTCGATGATCGCGATGGCGTAATAGTTCTGCTTCGAGGGTGCTATAGACAAAGTATAGATTAGCAATTAACTTACGGAAAGGCTCTCTTTCCACAATTCCTTTGAGAAAACACTTCATGTATGCAGTATTTTCTGCCATAGTATGAGATTGTTTTGTACCTTCTCTTAATTGACTAGCTAGATCGCTACACATGATTGATTCGCCACATTTTTTTACTTTATATAACTATATATCGATATATCTAAGATTTTTTTCCTGTTGTAAAACTTTACTTTAAAAAAATATAGTGAGGCTAGACTACGGAGTGATTAACTTATT
>DAXETX010000294.1:0-2219 GCA_051155735.1 Xenococcaceae cyanobacterium | reverse complement strand
AAAGTGCCAATCCTTTCTGGTGTCCGATATACGTTGATGTAGTCTAGCTATTTTCTGATTTAATTTGTGTCGATTATTTGAGCCTTTTTGTTTGTTTCTCAATCTACGTTGCAGCAATTTCAGCTTGCGTTGTAAAGTTTTAAGAAATCTAGGTCGCTTAATCTCTTCCCCGTCACTGGTAGCTACAAATTTTTCGTAGCCTAAATCCAAACCTCGCGGATGACCATGAGGCAAAGGATTAGGAACATTAACCTTCAACTGTAAGGACAGCATCACAAAATAACCAGATGCTTTCCTGACTATCCTTGCTTGTTTAGGAACAAACCCCTCAGGTATAGGACGAGAGATTCTCCATTTAACTTCTTTCAAGCCAGGAAGCTTAATTGATTTTTCTGATATCGGGTTTTTATTTAGCTGGGGAAAAACAAATGAACGCAGTCGATATTTATTTTTGAAGCGTGGAAAACCAAAGCCTCTAGCTCTCATATCGTCCCATGCTCTATCTAATGTTCTTAAGGTTTGTTGTAAAACTTGAGCATTAGCAGAGGAAAGAAAATCATTGTTCTGTTTCGCTTCAGTTAATAACTTAGCTTGTCGGTGGTAATCAGGGAATGGCTCGTCAACTGACATTATGTATTCCCGTTCAATCGAACAGGAATTTACAGGCGACTTGCGAGACGCACACCAGTCTTTACGTTGTCTAAGCGCAAAGTTCCACACAGAGCGACATACCTCAAGTGTGTTCTCAATGTACGCTATTTGCTCTGCTGTTGGTTCTAGTTTGTACTCGTAAGTTAATGTCAGCATGGTTAGATTTTAGCCTACACAAACAAAAAATGTGTGTAGAAAATGTTAAAGGAGCTAAAATACACTTTATATATATATATTGGACAAAATTCATGAGGGGCTGGCTCTGGGGGAAACCCGCAGAGTTTAAACGCCTCGTCTCACCGTTAACCTCCTCCGTCGGTTTAACGGGAGTCCTCTTTTGTCATTTAAGATAGAATTTATTGACATTAAATTTTAATCTTTACCTTTCTAAGTATTCTTAATTACTTTAAATCTCAGTCGTACATAATCAGCAACCCAACCTTGAGTTTCTGAAAAAATTAAAGGGCGTAATCTAGTTTCTGCTTCTTGAAGAAAAACTTGCTGTTGTTGTTTACTTAAATGACTAGTAATACCATTAGCAAAAATTTGAAGCCATTCAACAATACCATTACTCAGAGGAGTTGGTCTGGGGATTAATTCGATATATTCAACATTAAACCCTGCTTTGGTTAATATCTCAGAGTATTCTACAACCGAAGGAAAATACCAAGGATTATTAAATTCTCCAAATTCGGGAAAGTCTTGAAAAATTGCTGATATTGTAGCTACCAGACATTGAATATTACCTTGTCCACCAAATTCTCCAACAAATCTACCCTGGGGTTTTAATGCTTGATAAACTTTTGCTACTACTTGCTGTAAATTAGTCATCCAATGCAAAGCAGCATTACTAAATACAGCATCAAATTCTTGATTAAAATCTAAACTTTCACCACTTAAAACTCGCACATTCAAACCTAATTGTTTTGCTGCCTTAACCATTGATATACTAGAGTCAACGCCTAGAACATCACAGCCATATTGTTGCATTGCTAAAGTTAGTTTGCCATCACCACAACCAAGATCGAGGATTTTTTCGGTTTTTTGTGGTGCTAAAAGTTCGATGATAGGAGTTCCTAGTTGAGCAACAAAAGATGCATTTTTGCGGTATTGTTGAGCCTGCCAATTTTGCTGATTCATGTTTTCATCTCGCTCAATACCGTAATATACTAATGTATTGTCTTTAGCTTAACCATCTCGATTTAGATAATGTCTTTATCTCCAGCAATTCCCGTAGATCAAATCCGCTACAACGAACAAGGATTAGTACCAGCGATCGCCCAAGATTATCTTGATGGTACAGTATTAATGATGGCTTGGATGAATCGAGAATCTTTACAAAAAACTTTAGAAACAGGAGAAACTTGGTATTGGAGTCGTTCCCGACAAGAATTATGGCATAAGGGTGCAACATCAGGACATATTCAGAAAGTTCGGGGAATGCGTTATGACTGTGATAGTGATGCGTTGCTAATAACTATTGAACAAGTGGGAGATATTGCTTGTCATACTGGCGAAAGAAGTTGTTTTCATCAAGTCGCAAATAGGAAAGCGACTCCTCCTGCTGA
>DAXETX010000293.1:0-11457 GCA_051155735.1 Xenococcaceae cyanobacterium | reverse complement strand
ATGTTGCATTTGCGCCAAATCAATCACAGGAGTACAACTCCACATTTGGTCTAGATTTATTGACTTGGCTTGATGATAAGTTAGTTCTATATCTGGTGCTAGATTGAGCAATAATTTTTGAGCTTGAATATGTCCAATAACCCCTAAGCGAATTGCAGCACCTAAGATACCTGTAATAAAACTATGCAAAAAAGCTAAGATGGTGTCTTGTTCTGCGATTCCTGCAATTTGAGCGACTACAGCAAATACTACAGGATGTAAGCAATTAAATCGCTTATTAGCTATATCTTGAGTTAAAGTTGTTAATTGTTGATGTTGCCAAGTAGAGTTAGCAATCATTAATAAAGCTCGTCCACTTTTGCTTTGAGTGATTCTATTTTGAGCAATTAAAGTTTGAGCAAATAATCTGGCGTCGGCTAATCTTACTGCTGCAAGATCGTTATTTTTGCTTCCTTGATAACTATAAATTAGAGCGACTAAATCACAACTACCAATTTTATGGCTCAGTAACAGTTGTAAAAAAGTTTGTAAGTCTTGGGCTGAAGTAATTTGTTGAGTTTGGACTAGATACTCTAAACCGTGAGAGAGGGTAAAAGAGCCAGAAGGAAAAAAAGAATCAGCTAACTGCATCAAGACTAGTTTTTGAGAGACTTGATTGTCCTTGGACTCGAAAGTAGGATAATCGATCATGAGTCTTATTTTGTAGCTAGCTATGCACTATCAAGCAGTAATTGTCGAAGCTCTAAGCTTTCTAAAAGCATTAAAGATCGTTACATTTGCTCTTTTACTGCTTCACGATATAGTTTTTGAATTTGCTGCAAGAGGTTTTTAACAATTGTTTTAGCTGGTTGTTGAGTTGGATCTAAAGATTGTACTTTTTCAATCAGTCTTACTTCACGAACATCCACATCGCCATCACTGTAAATTAGACCACTGATTTTTTCTAATAGTTCTTGATAGTCTGCTTCAGTGGGATTAGCACCCAAATATTGCTCAACCCATTGATAACATTCTGCGGTGGGTACTCGTTTTAGTTCTGATAATAAAGGTTGAAGCTCTGGATCATCAGCTAAATTAAATTCTGTTACTAAGCGACGTAAGTATTTTCTTTCTTCAGGTTGAATGATGCCGTCAATCCAAGCAGCACCAATCAAAATTTTTAACAGTTGTTTCATTTTACAGTATTGCTTCGTCTTCATCTCAGTTTTTTTGTAATCTTGCCATAAAAAATCCATCCATGTTATGTCGGTGCGGATAAATTTTAATCCAGCCTTCAGGTGTCTGAAAATTTCTAAGGGGCGATGATTCTGAGAGGGGTTTAATTGACCATGTTTCATGGGACTGCAAAAAGGATTCGATAACTTGTTCGTTTTCTGGGGGATTAAGAGTACAGGTAGCATAAACTAATATACCTCTGTGCCTAATCGATTGTGCCACTTGTTTTAATAGTTCCCTTTGTAGCCGAGAAAGTTCCTCAATTTGAGCGGGAGTTTGTCGCCAACGAAGATCGGGGCGTTTGTGCAGTGTGCCTAATCCCGAACAGGGTACATCTAATAGGGCGCGATCGCATAATAAAGCATTTTTCGCGATAAAAGCTCCTAAATTTCGGCTATCTGCTGCTAAAGTTTGAATGGATTTAATCCCGAGACGAGTTGCATTATTTTGGACTTTTTGGAGTTTTTTCACTGAGCGATCGCTAGCAAAAATCGTTCCGCGATCGCCCATTAATTCGGCAATATGGGTAGTTTTTCCGCCTGGGGCTGCACAAGCATCAAGAATAATTTCTCCTGGTTGCGGATCGAGAAGTTGGGTTACTAGTTGGGCGCTACTATCTTGAACGATCCACCAACCTTCTTGATAGCCAGGAAGTCGGGTAATGTTACCCACACTATCGTTAATTCTTAAGGCTTGAGGAAGATAAGGCAGCGTTGAGACAGAAATACCTTGTGCTTGAAAAGCTTGAGCGACTGCTGTAACCGAGGTTTTGAGAAGATTGACTCGCAAATCGATTTTAGCAGGTTGATTAAACCAGGTTAAGAGTTCTGTAGTTTCTGAGACAGATAACTGTTGTAACCAAGTTTCGACGATCCAGTCAGGAAAACTCAATAAAGTTCCTAACTTTTCCGTAGCAGAAGCATAATTTAGGGCTAATAAAGGATCGCTATTTTGAGCTTGGCGGAGATAGTTTCTCAATATCCCATTTACCACTCCTGCTAATTTGGCGAGTTGATTATTTTTGGCTAATTCCACACTGGTATTAACCGCAGCAGAGTCAGGAATTTGCGTTAGATAGCGTAATTGATACAAACCGATGTGGAGAATGATTCTAAGGTTGAGGGGTTGCTGTTGCGCTTTTTTTTTCCCCAAAAGATTAATTAAGGTATCGAGCGATCGCTGTTGTCGGACTATTCCATAGACTAACTGACCAACTAAACCGCGATCTGGAGCATTAAGCTGATGGGAGCGTAAAACGCGATCAAGGGCAATATCAGTATAAGCTTTTTGACGATAAATAAATTCTAAAGCGAAAAAAGCAGCTTGACGAGCATCGATCAAAGATGAAGAGTTTTCCATAAAATTAATGGTTAAGATTGAGTAGAGAAATGGGAGAGTCTTATAGTGTAGCAATCTTAACCATCATGGTAATTTGTTAAGCAACAACTACACTTTTTCTGCTTCTACTTCTACTGTGACATTATCTGGTTGTGCAGCGTCTTGTGGTTGCTTGCGAGCTTTATATTTGTCGATCATCATTTGCGATAGCTCAGTGATTAACAAAGTAGCTAAAATTACATCATCGACTTGTCCTGCTATGGGAAATATATCAGGCGAGAGATCGAAAGGGCTAATAAGATAGGCTAATGTGCCGAGTACAATCCACCAACGATATTGAGGATGACGAATTGCTTTGCGATACCAGTCGTAAATAGAAGCTAGGGATATTTTCATCGGTTAAGATCATTAATTAACTAATTTAATTTTGCCAGATCAAACTAATTTTCTGGGTGTGGATAACCCCATATCTAAATTTCGTAAACTATTGCCAAAATACCAATTTAACTAATAGTGTTTGTCAACAAAACATCGGTCAAAAGTCGGAAAATTTCAGCCAAATCTACTTAATAAGTTCAAACCAATGTTTCTTCGCTTGGTCGAACTAGAAAAAATACCAAATAGTAATTGCTCTAGTAGCCAACTTGATAAATAACGGTGACGAAAATATTGTAATATTTTAAAAATTACTACTGCGATAGCTAGCAGTAGTAATACTTTTGCCCAAAAAAAATTAGGAACAAAAATCAAAATTAGCGGAGCAAAAAAAATCATAACTATGCCCAAAGATATTAACCATAAAAGTAAAATACTTTTGTGAAATTTAATGGGTATTTGTGTAAGTATTTGTTCAATTAACCAATAATGAGCCTCAACTATTGCTTGACAAAGCTCACGATTATCAAGAATATATTGTTGAGTTTTTCCTGATAGATAAACTACACTTTTAATGATAGCTGTGTTGTAATTAGATTGTTGATAATGAGTGGTGAAAGTAATTCCTAATCTTGAGTCTTTCGAGCATTTTAGTAAAAAATAATAACGTAATTCAGTTAAATTATCTGATGAGAAAGAAATCTTTTGTTGTTGATTTCTTAAAATATTAATTTGTGATAAAATTTCTTGATTTAAATTAAAACTTATCCGATCTGGGATACTACACCGACGTGATATTCTTTTTTGTTCGATACGAAGACAAGAATTGATCGGATTTTGAACTGGCAAATTATTCAAAACATTAATATCTAATATGTATTACTAGATATTCAATGATAAATGTTAAATGTTAAATGTTAAATAAATAGCTAAGTTTATCTAAGTTTTTGCTGTCTTTGGACAATATCGATCGCAAATTTTAACAAACCATGCCATTGTTTCTCCGCTGCTACTACTCCTTGTTGATGCAAGTTTAAAATTGCGGTTCTATCTGGATGATGCAGAATTTCTTGAGCATAGCAATTACTGATTTTTCCTTCTAGTTGAATTACTGTTTGAGCGTAGATAATATCTGGCTTGGTAATAGATGTGGTAGCGGTTTCTGAGGTAGTTAGCTGGTGTCGATCGAGACTAGCTTTACCCTTAGCCAATTGCTGTAATAAATTTAATAAAGGAACATCCGTTAAGATCTGCTTGAGCAATTCAGATTCTGGAGTATTTTCAGGTGCATAAGGAGAAGGTAATCGAGAAGGCAAATTCTCCCAACGAGAATCATCAGATTGACGCAAGATAGGTAAATCTTGTTTAATCGCCTCGCTGATGGAGGAATTATATAATCGACACTGAGGATTTATCGCCCGCAACGCATATTTGAGTTCTAGTTGACGACGTAAATCAAGATAGCGATCGCTTAAATCGGAATTAATTCCCGCTGTTTGCAAATCATCGCGAGAAAGAGCATAAATATCTTGATAAGCTTCCCAAGGAATAAACACGGCTTCGTTAATTTCAGCAACCATAGTCGTACTAACTTCTAAAGTAGTGACGTTACTCAAGATATTAGTTACTGAGGTTAACCAACGAGCCAAATTCGGTTGCTGGCGATCGCCAGTATGGCTTAAATTATCAGAGGAAGATGCTTGATTAATAACCATTGAGCGCAAAATATTTAGTTACCTTTCGGGGGAGTCAGTTTCATCTTGTTCGACAGGCTTCACTGTAGCATCAGGTAAAAACTCAGTCTCATCACCCCATTCTTCAGCTTCATCTAAATCAAAAGCGTCTAAGGTTAAAATATCAGCATCCAAATCTAAATTACTCTCTGCTTCTGTTTCTTCAAGCCATTCTCCCCAGTCTTCATCTTTAGCATTAGTTACTACTTCATCAGGCTCTTTAGCTATTTCGGTTGTGTCAATCACTGCATTTGATTGGGTTTGAGCCAGATGAGGCTCGGCTGGAAAAGTTACCGTTTTGGTGGCATTTTCTGAGGTAGTTTCCGCTTTTGGCAAAGATTGAGTCGAGATTTTAAACGGTGCTATAGATTGATAACTTTTGCCTTGTTTCTGTAACTGGAGAATTGTCATTAAACGCAAAATTTGTTGGATGCTTTCTAGGTTATGACTAATCGTTTGATGTCCTTGGCTAATTTGCTGAAGATGAAATTGTTGCGCTTTTTGGTACAGGCGATCGCCAATAAGCTCTTCACCAATTTGGTTAGTAATTGCTCCTTCAACCAAGTTAATCTTAGTCTGCAAACATTGTCCTGTTTGGGGTTGTGCCGTAGAATTTTCAGCAGCAGCAATCCAGGTAGTAATGTTTAATTCAGGAGCTTGACTCATTGCTAAAATAAACGCATCATTAAGTCTTCCTTCTTTAATTGCTTGTTTGAATTCTTCACTAACTGCCATTGGTTCTCGCTTCCTTTGGTTTTGCTCTAAAATAATTCGTGGTTAATTAAAAATAGCTGCTACTTTGAGTTATTCTGCTTCAGGCGAATTTTCCACTGACTTTGTCATTGTACTATTTAGCATTGCCAACATATTTTGCAGACTTGCGAGATTGTTTAAAATAATTTCTCGGCTTTGGCGTACTTGTGCTAAATGTAACTGTTGCAATTCTTCATATGCAGGATTATTCGCAAACTCTCGACCAATTTCGTTTTCAATATCGCCATCTACCAAATTAATGCGAGTCCGCATCCGATAGCCAGGTTTCGCCTCAGTCTCCAAATTATCGGTTTTTGAGCTTGCTACCCAAGTAGTAATTTTTAACTCAATCGCTTCACTCATCGCTAAAGCTAGAGCTTCATAGACTTCTCCTGCTTGAATTTTGGCTTTAAATTGTTCAATAGCTGTCATGATAATTTTAGCTAGGTTAACTATCAGCAAGTTTATAGTTTAGTTGATAATAAAAAACTAATCCCAAAAATCTGTAACATTATACCCTAGAGTCTGTAACATACTGTGCAGTAATGGTAAGCTCAAACCAATCACATTACTGTGACAGCCTTCAATTTTCTCGACAAAAAAGCCTCCTTTCCCTTCAAGAGCAAAGCTTCCTGCACATTTTAACGGCTCACCACTTGCCACATAACTAGCAATAGTGCGATCGCTAATAGCTTTAAAATAAACTTTAGTCACACCACAAGCAATTAATTTTTGTTGCAGTCTTAAATCTAATAGCGCGTGTCCAGTATATAGAATACCAACATTCCCACGCATTTGCTGCCAACGGGCGATCGCTTCTTGGGAAGAATTAGGTTTACCATAAATCTGACCTGCAACTTCTAATACTGAGTCACAGCCTAAAATCATCCCATCTTGAAACTGAGAACTAACCGCTTCCGCTTTAGATTCTGCTAGAGTTTCCACCAAATTTTTCGCAACTTTTAGCTGAATCTGCGACTCATCAAAATTACTTTGACATACTACAGGGTCAATTCCTGCGGTTTGCAGCAGTTTTTTCCGTGCTGGGGAAGCAGAAGCCAAAATAAAAGGGATAGACATTCAAACTAGTGGTGAGTAAGCTTTTAAAAAAGAACTAGCGCACGGTAAAAGATTTAGCAGCAATTTCAAACGTATCTTTAACCTGCTCCCAACGCTTTTGCGTGGTAGAAAGATTAAAAGTAAATAGTTTACCCCGACTTACCGCTACAGTCGCAATATTATGTCTGAGAGGTTGATCGGGGGTTTCTACTTCGTACTCTAAGAGATAGTAAGTTTTGTCGTTGACTTGGCGCGATTCTGCGGTAATAAAATCGGCTGCGCGATTTAACTCTGGATTATCGTTTACTGCTTTAAAAAAGCGATACCCTACATCCGTAGGAGTGCCTAAATCTTCTAAAGTTTTATCAAGAGGAACTTCGCTAATAATAACACTGAGGTTTTCACTTCTTTCGATCAAATCGCGAAATACGACATCTACTCCAGGAGAAGCATTTTTAACATCGACAGGAATCCAACCATTGGGGTAGAGAAACTCATAACCCTGGGCGGGATTGACATAGCTTTGTAAACCACTAATTCCTGCATTACAACTAGATACTAAAGTTGTTAGGGCAATCAATAATAAACTGATCAATAGTCTTAACATTGGTTATTCAATATGGGCGCGTAATGAGTATGCCTATAGCGATAAAATTTTACCGCGGAATGTGGTCATCTCACTTTGAATAGCCACAAATTAAACCGATGGAATTGCTTTTACAGCACTTTAATTGTGCAATGCCGTAAGTTTAATGCCAAAAAAGAACCTGTACAATTAAGTGCAGGTTTTTCGCAAGATCCTCAAGATTAAATTACTAATAAGTTAACCTGCACTAGAAGCATAGATAGCTACGGTAATTACACCCCCAACTAATAATGCTCCTAGAACGCCCAAAATTAGATAGTTGCGTTTATCATTTTTGCTAGGAGGCTCAGCCCGATACATTTCAGGCTCACTGGCAAAATTATTGAGTCTTCCACCTTCTTCTGTAGTATAGGGCATAATTTTAAACCTCTCTTATCGTGTTTTAATGTTTTAGGATAAAAATCAGCCGTTCCTTGACTTGAAAAGCCAGGGCTTGCGGATATTTCTTTCTGACTTATCCTACAACAATTCTTAACATTTGCCTAATGCTATTGAGAGGTTAACTCGAACTTAATCTCGGTATCATCAGACTTAAGAGATATATTTTCATAGGTAAACTTGAGAAATAAGTCAGGATTAATTGCCTTAGTAGCTGAAGCGATCGCACCTTCTCCTTGAGAACCAACACCATAACCTAGTTCAAATTCCCAACTATAGCGATTTTTCGCTACTTCTTCCCCAGAGTTAAAATTCCAGCCCCAAATTGCTAACTCTTCTTGTTCCCGTTTGATCTCTTTAATTTCGTGTTTGAAAAAAATGAGCCAGTGGAAATTGCCTGAATAATTTATTATGTCATACTGAATTTCTGACTTACTTTTATCAGAATTAGTTACATGAATTAGCTGTAAACTACCAAATTGAGATCTTATCTGCCACTGTACTTCATTGTCGCTGTCTAATTCCGCTTTAGCTAAAAAAGACATCAATTCATTTTTAAAAGCAATTCTCGCACCTGCGCTCAAACTTTCTTGCTGCGTATTACCATTAGCAATAAGGGTAAACCCCGACACCACATCCCAGTTAAGGTCAAACTTTTGCGTTTCCGAATTATTGTAAAAATTTAAGACAAAGCTTTGAGAAGGTTTTAACTGAAGGTGAGAATTAAAATCGACTCCCGCTTCTTTGGTGCGAAGTGAAATACTGGTACGAAGTGGAAAATTATCTGGTTGATAAGTTAGTTGACTAAACCCCGACAAAAAATCTTCATAGACAAATCCCAACCCTAAAGTAACGTTATCAGCTAAGCCTTCGTGATAGGCGATACCACCGCGAAAATCTTCAAATTCGTTTAATATATCGTTTTTGGGTAATAAGTTACGTTTACCCCCACCAGAAACAGTTAAAGTAGTAGTACCTTCAGGAAGTTTTGGTGCAGTAGTGGCATAGTCTAGCTTTTTAAGTTCTAACTCTGCTACTTCTTCCTCTCCCCATTGCTCAACAGTCGTCAATCCCCAATATTTATCTTTATTATCGCTGTTCCAAAAAGTATCATGAAACCCTAAAACAAACTCGCCTCTTTCTCCTTGATGAATCTGCGATTTTCTTCCTTCAGGTAAAAACTGATCTCGCACCAGGTTAATTGTATTAATATCTTGGTTGAGATACCATGCATCTAACTCAATAATTTGTTTTAAATAATCCTGATTAGTAGGCGCTGCAAAATAAATTACCTCTTGAGCGTCTATATTGAGATAAGGGATCCAAGGTACTCCGCCGTAAAACGACGGAGCCTGCTTGAACTTCGTCAAAAATAACTGATGGTCGGATCTTAAAGTTTTTGCTGCTAAAGATTCCCTAGGTTGGCGATTTTCCTGAACCGTAGAATTGGCTAAAACTGAAAAATTGGAGGACAGACAGTAGAATATACTGCCCCAAAGCAAATTTGCTACAATGGCTTTCATTCATCTTGAGGGTTATATGAGGAGTGATCAAACAGAGTTTGTCTAGAAGGAATTGATTAAAACTAAATAGAATACTACTTACCTTGTCGCATCTATTTTGTATCTCAGTGAATACTCTGATTTTATGCCAACTTTTAACAAAAATAAGGTATTTTCACTTAAAAAGACAACTAAATTAGCCAAATCCTTATCTTTCTATTTTATTTGGTTTATTTTAAAATCAGCAACAATAAATATTATGTTGTGTAAATAATCAGTACACTATATTAAAGTTTAGATAAATTTTGGTTGCATCTATCTAAAGACAACTCAAATTGCTCGATCTTCCTTCGCTGGAGTTTAATTCTTGGTTAAAATGCCGATACTGAAAGTAATGTCCCCGATGAAAAAATTTAAGCTGATTAAATCTCTAACTTGCTCTCTGGCTTTAGTTTTTGGATTAGCCACAGGAATTAAGGCTGAAACTCCTGAGACGATTCCCCAAGAGTTAGAAACTGCGATTAGAGAAATTGAGACTGCTGCTAATCAAAGAGATTTAGCAGAATTAATGGAATACTATAGTCCTGAGTTTACTAATAACGATGGTCTGACCAAAGAATCTTTAGGTGCTGCTTTAAAGCAAATTTGGGATAATTATCCGCGACTCAAATATATTACAACGATTGAATCGTGGGAACAAGCAGGAGATGAACTAGTAGTAAAAACCCAAACCCAAATTCGAGGGACACAACCGACTAAAGGTAGAGTCATCAATCTTGACTCAGTAGTAGATTCTCAGCAATATTTTCGCGATGGGAAATTAGTACGCCAAGAAATATTATCAGAACAAACTCAAATAACTTCTGGGGCTAATCCGCCACAAGTAGAAATAGTCGCACCTGAAACGGTAAAAGTAGGAGAAGAATACAATTTTGAGGTGATTGTTACAGAACCTATTGGCAATGAAGTCTTACTCGGCGCAGCTACAGAAGAAGTCATAAGTGGCGATCGCTATTTAAATCCAACGACGCTAGAATTAGAACAGCTTAGTGCTGGGGGAATCTTTAAAACGGCTCAAGCGTCCCTACTTCCTGAAGATAAATGGTTGTCGGCAATTTTAGTACGGGGAGATGGCATTACGATGATTACGCAACGGGTGAGAACTCAAGAGTAAAAGTAAATAAGTCAACTAGTCTTTCTCGCAATTCCCATATTTGTGAGAGCCAAAATTAATCGTTATTAGCGATCGCTATAATTAATTAAAAGCGATCGCGTGTTAGACTAATCTAAGCCTGTTGCCATAGTGTAGATAAATCATCACCAAGACTCTTAGAGACATTATCTATCTGTTCTTGAGACAATTCCTCTTTAGTCGCACTAAACACTGCTAAGGCGACTTGTTCTGCATCAGCATCGCTTCTAATCGCGCCTTCTTGTTGCAACCTTAGCAGAAAGATCCCTTTAGAGATATTAAGCTGTTGTATAGGACTGATATAACTAAAAAAGCTTACCATCGGATTAGTATCTTTGAATAAATCTTTGATTTCCATATCCGCTTGAGGTGCGTCTTCTCTTAACTCATCTGCTAGCTTATCTACCTCTTCTCTTGGTAGTAAATCTCTGAGAATCCGAAAGACTACTTTAGTTGCTGTCTGCGCTTCATTAATTGTCTGTAGGTTAGTATTAGCGATTACCTTATCTAAAAATGCTTGGTTTTTGTCTTGTGTTTGTTGTGCCATATCTGTGGAGTTTTGAGGTTAAGGATGTTTTCTTTTTTAGCTTAGATATCTTTGGCACGGAAAAAACTCACTCTATAGTTATACTTTTTAATATTTTGTTATTTAATAATTATTGTAGAAAAAAGCGATCGCTTTACTGGTAAACTAATTATAATTATTATGGAAATGAAGTGCTATCAATTAAAGTTATGTAATGGAAGAAATATTAGAGTTAAAGAACTGTTTACTTAATCATGAATACGACCGCGCTTATGCCATAGTAGAAGAATTAGAAGCAATGGGAAGACAGGATAAAATCACTACTTTAGAGTCTTTCTTAGTAATATTGCTCATTCATCTGATTAAAATTCAAGTCGAAAACAGAATTACTCGCAGTTGGCGCAATTCTATTAGTAATAGTTTGTTGGCAATTCAAAAACGTAATAAGTTAGGCAAAAAGTCTCATTACGTTAAGCCCGATGAATGGGATGAACATATTTTAAGCTGTCAGTTTGAAGCCATATTAATTGCTGCAAGAGAAATATTTGAAGGAATAGATTATCAAGAGTTAGAAAGATTAGTCGATCTCAAACAATTGATAGCTGTTAGTAACGAGTTATTACAGGGTAAGCGCAAGAAAAATGAAGCTGTAATATGCTATTAAAATCCATCTCTTATCTCGGATTTTCAATGGCTAAAGGTTTCGGCAAAGGGCATTCGTCTCAAAAGAATAGCAGTAA
>DAXETX010000292.1:0-4583 GCA_051155735.1 Xenococcaceae cyanobacterium | reverse complement strand
GCGCGTAGGTTTGATGTACGACCAGCCACATAGCTGCACTGGTAACGCGGTCTAAAGCGGAGAGAATTTGAAACAAGCTTTCGCGACTAAATCCCTGTTCTTGTAATAACTCTGCCATGGCAAAAACTCGTTGCTGAGTTTCTGGAGTATGTTGTATTTGTCCATAACCAGCAGCCCATTTTTCGGCATCAGGATGTTCTTGAAGATAAAGGTCGATTGATTCAAACTGACGGATTTTTTCTACTGTAGGTGTTTGTGACATGATTTTGTTAATTGTTAATGTAGTTGTTCAAAATTAATTTTCTAGTTGAGATCGCTCAAAGGAAAAAGGGAAAGGGGAAAAGGAAAAGTTGAATGTGTAATTAATTTGGTTTAGGTGCTTAGTGGTTAGCTGTTGGTTGCTCATACTAATTACTGCTTACTGATGACTGATGACTGATAATTGCTTTAGCTAACTCTTCTTTATTCATATTGCTGCGTCCATCGATTTCTAAATCTTGCGCCTTGTCGTATAGTTCTTGTTTGGTTAGTGCATCTGAGGTATTTTCTTCAGAATATCCAGCCTCCGCCATCGCTTTTTTAATTGCAGGAGTCCACTCTACGTACTGTTTTCCTTGACGGGAAGCTTCTTGTTTGAATTGTTCGGCTTCCTGTTTTTCCGCGTCACTCAGTTTTTCCCAAACGGCTTTGGGTAGATAGCGTTTGGTTTTATTGTCTTGTCGTGCTTTGGCATCGCCTCCTTGAGTTTGCCAATCTTGTTCGCCCCATTCCTCTAAAGATTGGGCTGCTGCGTCTTTTTCCTCTTGTTTATAGCCACCGCCTTGTTTTTCATATTCTTTAACTAGCAGTTGGCTTTTGCGTGCTGACCACTGACCTGGTTTACCGCCTTTGTCTGACTGCATAATTTCGTCTTTGAGTTGACGGCGTAAGTCGGGTTTGGTGTATTTGGCTTCGTAATTGTTTTGTGACATAGTTTTGCGAAAATTAGTAGTTAGCTTACTGCAATAAGTAACCAATATTTGACCGCAATGGAATGCGCTTTGAGGCATATCCAACAGCGCGATTGGACATGGCGAGGAAACCTCGCCGTCCCTCGTACTCAATCGCGGGTTGACAAACTATTAGGGTGACTTTTCTAGTTTTACTAGTTCTCCTGTACTATCCGTTCGATAAGTCCAATTTCTTTGCCCATCGGTAACTACGACTTGCCAACCAGGAGTGATGACTTGAGCGCACGCTACATCTGGTTCGGCGATTTCTAAACAACCATTCGACCAGTTTTGTGATTGAGCCTCGATGATTCTTAAAGCACCGACAGGTTTACTAGTTCGCCTAGCCGTATCTTCCAATACCGCACTTTGAACCTCAGAAGGGAAATCAGCCTCGTTATTGGTCAACCGTTCCCCGCCATGAGACGACGGGACTTCCTCTGACTTCGTTAAAATGGCTTCTGGTTGTGGCTCTTGCAGACTAGGAGCAGGAACTAGAGTCGTTTGGGCGATCGCCATATCGAAATTACCTAGCCCGCTTTCAGCCCAAAATATGGTGCTTAAAGTTAGTAAAATTGTACATATCAAATTAAATTTAGCTTGGGTCATTTTTTTTGAGCCTTTGCTTTCAGGGAAAAGTTAGTACAACCCTGACGCTAAAATACTTTTTCAATTTATTTAATAGTATTGAAACCAATATGAGTCTTCCTCCAACTAACGGTAGAGAAATACAGCACTTTGCCTAACTATCAGATACATCACTCAATTAAACCTTCGTCACAAATAATTAACTCATCTGCCTTTATTGTCTCAGATTGAAATGCCAACCGCTGTATTCTTTTCGACCCCAAAAAATATTCCCTCTCCCAAGAGGAGAAGGAATTAAGAATTTCCTGTTGATTGAGAAATTGAACGTAATATTTGCTACATGAGTTTGGCGTGATTTAGTTTTTAGGTATTACTGATTTGGTAACAAGGAATTAAAAAAGTGGAGGAGATAGTGTAAAACAAGTTATTTTTAGCAACTTAGCTCTAAGCTTTAAGTTTTTAGCTGACTACTAAAGACCTAAAGCTCGTAGCTTTTGAACGAGTACCTGAGCCTAGTTTTATCTATCCACTAAGCGATACTTACAATCTATTACCACTGCCTGGCAGTAATGGTAATTTTCGTAATTAGCCCTATTCCACCTCTTCTTCTTCTAATGGAGCTTCTGGTTCTTCTAATGGGGCTGTTTCTTCTGGGACTGTTTCTTCTTCTACTCCTGTTTCACAACCAGCTAACCCAACTGAACCAACAAGTAAAGTTAAAATACTCAATGCCATGCCAATACTGCGTTTCCAACTTACATTTTTCATAATTTTTATGCTCCCTAAATTGTTTAGATGTGTTTTTGTGATTTCTAATCTTGATGCAAATAAAAAATATAGTCCATCTTGGTGAAAATACAGAATATGATACATCATTCATCAGATAGAAATTAGAAGATAAAAACTCCTTATCAAAAATAATGTCAAGCTTTACCGATAATTTTACTAAATAAGCTCCGATCTATCAGGACTTTTCCGATTAATAACTACTAATAAATCAGATTAATAATGCAACTTTAGTTAGAAGCAAGTAATAAGTAATATTGATAGATTGTGACTATCTTAGAGTGCCAAAGGTAAAGATCGGGATAAGGAAGGTTTGTCATTGTCGAAAATTTTATTGTGAAATATTTCCTATCTCAATTACCAACTCTGAGAAAAAGGCTCAAGATTTTCATTTAAATCGAGCCAAACAAACTTAATCAATTAAGAGTAATCGTTATGCCACAAGAACTAAAAGACATTAACATCGCCATTTTACTCACTAATGGCTTTGAACAAGTAGAAATGACTGAGCCTCGCCAAGCACTAAACGATGCGGGAGCAAGCACTTATCTAATTTCTCCTGCTGGCGAACAAGTACAAGGATGGAATCACTATGATCAAGGAGATCGGTTTAAAGTAGATTTGCCTTTAGATCGCGCTAATCCTGATGATTATGATGCCTTGTTACTACCTGGCGGTGTCGCCAATCCAGATCAACTAAGAACCAATGCCACCGCAATTAAGTTTATCAAAGCCTTTTTTGAGGCTGGTAAACCAGTAGCAGCTATTTGTCATGGACCTTGGACATTAATTGAAGCGGATGTCGTGAAGGGAAGAAATATCACTTCTTGGTCTTCTTTAAAAACCGATTTGAGAAACGCAGGGGCAAATTGGCTCGATGAATCAGTAGTCGTCGATGGTAATTTAGTCACGAGTCGTAACCCTAATGATATTCCAGCATTTATTAACGCTGCGATCGCTTTATTTTCGAGCCAAAAAGCAGTAGTTTAAGGGGTTTAGTTACCAGACACTTCCGACAAAAGGCAGATTTTCAAGGGATTAATTATTTGAGGGTTTTTGTCACTTTTAATAGGTGTCTTTTATCAAGAATACCTTCACACTGAATAAAGAATCAAATTGAAATTATTTTTCAATTTCTATCAATCAAACAAGAGGTATTTTATGAGTTCTCAAAGAGTTGCTGAAGAAAAAGTATATCATCTTCATTCTTTAGATAGGGACGAACAGTTAGCGGTTCTTTGGTATGTTTATCGAGATTTTGTTAAAGAAAGCATCACTCCTGAACCAGAACGTCCCGATGAAAATTTGGAGAGAGCCGAAGAGTTAGTCGAGAAGATTAAGCAGATGTCTAATGAAGATCAGCTTCAAGTGCAGCGCGATCTTTTAATCGGTAAAGACCGAGAAGAATTTCAAATGTATAAAGAATATTCTTCTAATCAAAAACTCTTTTTCTGGTATCGTCTCGCTCAAGAAATGGAAAAAGCAACTGTCGTGCAAGTACCCGATGACTATCAGTTATCTCCTGATGCTCAACAGTTATTAGATTCTGTTAAGGGAGCATCTTTTACTAATCAATTAGTCTTTTTACGAGATGCTGTCGGTCTTGGTGCGGCCCAAAGTACGGAAGAAAATGTTTAATAATTAAATTTTTACTGGCTTTAAGCGATCGCTATAGGATCGCTTATTTTTTTAAGCTCAAAAAGCAGTAACCTGGAATCAGAAGTCTAATCAACCAAAATTACCACCCAATAAAAGCATTATTCCTAAAATAGCTTCAGTAAAGACACCACCGACGTTTTTAAGCGAAAAGCTGCGATCGATAAAGAGAGAAAGCAAACGCACGCTTGCAGCTATAACTGAAGCAATACCGACTGTAGTAAAAGCAATAGGTGATTGCAACCACAAGCAAGCAATACCCAATCCTAAAAAGAACGAGCCTAGGGTGGCGCGCATTTCAGAAATACCTTCGGCAGAGATCGGTTTTAGCCCGACAAATTTGGCGGCCAACTGCGGAAAAAAAACCCCAAAAATCCCTAAAAGCACCAAAAATACCGCCCCTAAATTCGGTGTAATTAAATAGATGTCTGACATAGTCCAGAATTTAATTAAGATTCTTCTTGAAGATTATTCAGGAAATTTTCTTGACTAGAAGGCAAATCTTCGCCAGAATCAGCTTGTTCTGCCAAGTCTTTGAGTTTTTTATTAGCTTTGTTTTTAGCT
>DAXETX010000291.1:0-25845 GCA_051155735.1 Xenococcaceae cyanobacterium | reverse complement strand
GACAAAAAGGCGATCGCTTCTTGGGGAAGATGGGGGTTTTACTCATCTCTGCTATGGTGTCTCAAAGATTATATTGACCGCAAGTTTATGGCTTCAACGCAAAAGTAATTTAAGAAATTGGGGATTGGAAGTTAAGTGCCTAAACTTAATTAATTACACCGAAGCGATCTTCTGTTTCCTTTTACCTTTTACCGATCTCAAACAGGAAATTAATTTTGTGCAACTACTTACCTCCCCAGCAATATCTGATAACGCCCTAGTGCTAGTAAAGGGAAGTATTGCTGATACAAATGGTATTTAAGATAAAAGTGACTGGGAAACCCTGTACCAGTAAAGTAGGCTTCGTACCAAGTACCGTCAGATTTCTGAGTAGCTATTAGATATTCAACCCCTGTTTCTAAGGCTGGGATAGCAGAAAAGCCTGTAGCTTCATAGGCTGCTAGCAACCCAATTAACGCCCAAGCGGTTTGAGAAGCGGTACTGACTCCTTGACCTTTAAGGGTAGGATCGTCATAGCTACGACAGGTTTCGCCCCATCCGCCATCAGCATTTTGACAACTAACTAACCAAGCTGCCCCTCGATCTATTTGAATTTGACAGGTTTCTGGTGCGATCAGTGCTAAAGCGGAAAGAACGCTACTCGTGCCGTAAATATAGTTAACACCCCAGCGTCCAAACCAACTACCATCAGATTCTTGTTCGTCTAACAAATAGGCGATCGCTTTTTTGACTTTGGACTCTTGCAACGGCAAATTACACTGAGCGATCATTTCTAAAACTCTGGCGGTAACATCCGCACTATTTGGGTCGATAGTAGCTTTTAAATCGCTGTAAGGCAATAAATTTAGCCATTCTTGCTCGTTATCAACATCGAAAGCAGCCCATCCGCCTCCGCGACATTGCATCGATTCGATCCATTGTAAAGCGCGGGCGATCGCTTTTTGCTTGGAAGCTGTTTGCGGAAGTTGCACGCCATCTAAAGCCATAACCACAACCGCGGAATCATCTAAATCAGGATAAAAGCGATTTTCAAATTCAAAAGCCCAACCGCCAGGCGTTGCATCAGGATTTTTGACAGCCCAATCTCCATAGTCTAAGATTTGTTTTTGGAGTAACCATTCTCCCCCTTTAACTAATGCTTTATGGTTAGAGTTTAATCCTGATTCGACTAGGGCGCGTAAACACCAGGCTGTATCCCAAACTGGCGAAATACAAGATTGGACGCGGTAGCTAGCTTCAGTTTCAATCCCAAAGCGATCGATAGCGGTTAGACCTCTTTGAATAATTGGATCGTGAACATCATAGTTTAAGCAGCGCAGGGCTAAGAGAGAATTAAGCATTGCGGGAATGATTCCCCCCCAGTCTCCTGTAGCTTCTTGTCTTTCTAAAATCCATTTTTCGGCTGCTTTGAGTCCTTCTTGACGGAAAGGAACTAAATCTAGGGTTTCTGCTAGTTTCAAGCCAGAATCGAGATAGACAAAGATATCTGTCCAATCATCACTACGAGGTAACTCGTAGCGGACATTTTCAATTCCTTCTAGATACAACTCATCAAGATTAATGGTCGGATTAACGGCAAAAATTGGCTTTTGATCGAAAACAATCAGTAACGGTACAGTGCTACCCCTAGCCCAACTAGACATTTCATAGATCGTCAAGGGAAAATTATGGGGAAGTAACATGATCCAAGGGGGAATTGACGGGATACCGCGCAAGTCATAACAGCCAATCAGAGCTAAATGCAGTTTCGTAAAAATGCGAGTTTGGCTAATTCCGCCTCGTTGCAAAATAAAGTTGCGGGCTTTAACTAACCCAGGATCATCAGCAGTCACACCTAACAACCGCAATGCCATATAGGCTTCTACCGAAGTGCTTAAATCTCCGCCATCACCATAAAATAGTTCCCAACCGCCATGTTTTCGTTGCTGCGATCGCAAATAATTAGTAATTTTATCTAGAGGGCGAGTCGTGTCAGTTCCCCAGATTTTATGGAGTAATACTATTTCCGAAGTGATAGTAACATTCGATTCAAGCTCCGCCCACCAGTAACCATCAGGATATTGAATCGAGAGTAAATAGTCTTGACTAGCTGTAATAGCGTTTTGTAGTTGTTGATTTGTTAATTTTTGAGGCTGCATTTGCGAATAACATTCAAAAAACTGATGATATGTTAGATGGAATTATCAAATTATTTTTAAATTAACCTAGATTAATTTTTGTTGCGGGAGAAACTTGCTGACAAAAGGTCATATTTTTGAACTATTTAGTGATTATGCATATTTATAGCACTACTTAATTTAATTAGGCACACTTTCTCCTTCTCACTTCTTCCTTCTTCCCTCTGGCTCAAACTTAACTTTGAAAGCTAAAAAAGACCGCAGCCAAAATAATTAAACTTAGTAAAAACAGAGGCACTAACAGATTAATCGGTTCTATCATATATTCAAGCTAAAAATAACTGAGCCATGAGTTCTAATAACTTAGTTACCTTTTTACAAGAAAGAACTGCTTTGAGCATTTTATCATCAGAAATTCTTAAGGCAATTTCTCAAAAATTACAACCTAGAACTATTGCTGCTAATCAAACTTTTATTACAGAAAATACTAGTCCAGAAAGCTTGTATATTGTTATTTCAGGTAGATTAGAAAGTCAGAGTAATCGTAAAGGAGAAGTTCTCAGTTTACTACCTGGGTCAGCATTAAATTTATATGCTTTATTATTAAAGCAAGAAACTCAGTATTCTGTAACAACTCTTAGTGAAACTCAACTACTATATTTAAACAGCAATCAATTTCAAGATTTAGTTAGCCAATATCCTGAAATCACTCAAGCTTTTTCACAGCAACTAGCTCAACAAGTCCAAGATTTAACTTCGCAATTAACTTTTGAGCAAGAAAGACAAGTAATTTTAAGACCCTATTTAGTTAGCAAAGCCAAACGGGGTGTAATTGGTAAATCAAGATATGCTAGAAAACTGCGATCGCAAATCAAAAAAGCTTCAGAAACTAGAAATTCTACTCTAATTTTTGGTGAACCTGGATTAGAAAAAGACAACTTAGCAGCATTAATTCACTTCGGCTCACCATATCGCAAAGAACCAATTATTAAACTAGATTGCGGTAAGTTACAAGCTAGTGGGGCTGAGTTATTTGGTAGAGAAGGAGGAAAATTAGGCTTAATTGAAGCATTAGGTAATGGAACTTTAATTTTGAATAATATTCAACAACTTCCCTCAGAGTTGCTCCCAAAAATTGCTGATTTTATTAAAACTAATCAATATATTCCCGTTTTTCGGAATGGTAATTTTGTTCCCCAAGCAAAAACTTTTTTAGGAAGAATTATTATTATTTCTGAACAAAAACTAGCATCAATAGATTCTCTAGTAGAAACTATTATCAAAGTTCCTCCCCTGAGAGTTCGGAAAACAGATATTGAAGAACAAAGTAATTATTATATTAACCTCATTAGTCGTCAAAGAAATTGCCAAAAAACCCGTTTAACTTCTGAAGCTTTAAGAAAATTACAAGCCTATGATTTTCCCAATAATTTACGAGAATTAGAAAGTATTATCGAACGCGCTTTAATTCAGTTGCAAGGTTGCGAAGCGATTACTGAAGAGATTGTCTGGCAGTCTCAAAGTAAGAAAAAACAGTACCGAATTAATTTATTAAATAAATATCCCCAACTACGTCACTTTTTACGTAGTCAATGGTATCCTGACCGCCTTAATTATTGGGTTACTTTGCCAATTTTCGCTTTGATAGTTGCTATTCTATTTATTGCTCCTCAAAATCGGCAAGAAAACTTTGCGCTTAATTTATTTTGGGCTTGGTGGTGGCCTCTAATTTTAATCGGATTTCCCTTTGTCGGAAGGTTATGGTGTGCTGTATGCCCCTTTATGATTTATGGAGAAATTACCCAAAAATTATCTCTCTATTTATTTCCTAGACAATTAAAAAAATGGTCGCGTCCCACAGCAGAAAAATATGGTGGTTGGTTTTTATTCGGCTTATTTGCTCTAATTCTACTTTGGGAAGAACTCTGGAATTTAGAAAATACTGCATATCTTTCCGCTTGCTTGCTATTACTAATTACCGCAGGAGCAATGATTTTTTCCGCTATTTTTGAACGGCGATTTTGGTGTCGCTATTTATGTCCTATCGGTGGGATGAATGGGATGTTTGCTAAACTGTCAATGACAGAATTAAGAGCGCAACAAGGTACTTGCTCCGCTGAATGTACTACTTATCAATGTTATAAAGGAGGCGCAGCAAAAGGAGAAGGAATGGAAACTGATGGCTGTCCTTTGTATTCTCACCCAGCACAATTAGAAGATAATAAAGACTGTGTTTTATGCATGACTTGTTTAAAAGCTTGTCCCCATCGTTCAGTAGAATTAAATTTACGTCCTCCTGGTATCGAATTATGGACAACTCACAACCCAAAAAGTTACGAAGTAGCTCTTTTATTACTTTTACTCAATGTCGTATTTTTACATCGTTTACCAGAAATTTTAACTCTCTTAAATATAAACTTATCTTTAGCAGTATTTAGTAATCATAGTCTCTTAGCAGTAACAATTTTAACTTTACCAACTCTTTTACCTTTAATTGCTCAAGTAGCTATCAACTTACTTTGCCAAATTAAACAACTCAAGCCCAAAAAATTTATCGAACTAGCTTATGGTTATCTACCTTTAGTCTTAGCTGGAAACCTAGCCCATTATTTATATTTAGGATTAACAGAAGCAGGAAAAATTTTACCAGTAACTATGGCAACCTTTGGACTTAATGGAGCTAGTTTACCCGTAATAGTAGCTCATCCCGCAGTTATTGCTTTTTTACAAAGTACTACTTTAGTTTTTGGGGTTATATTTTCCGTTATATTAACCCAAAAAATTGCTCGCAGGTCTTTTGCTTTGCTATTACCACAACATCTCACAACTTTAATTTTAGCTATAGCAATAGGACAGGTTATCAGTACTCCATGATAAAATCAGAGATAATATAATCAACTTAATTAAAATAAGAACAAACCGAATGTAAATAAGTTTTAGAACAAACTTGATAGGTTTGAGAGCTTATAGAATCAGCATTTTGAATTAAAAATAGAGAAAGACTTGTAAGAATTATGCGATCGCGATTCCAATCAGAATTAGCGGTCAAAAATTCCTCAATTCCCCCATAAAGAGCCTCATCTATCTCAATACTTAGAGTTACTCTTGATTGTGAATCCATTGTAAATAATTTAGTGATTTTAATTTCTATTACAATAGCAGAACTTTATAAGTTGGTTGATTTTAGGTTCTTATCGTTAGTTTCTGTGGATAAAAGTTTTTGATTAAATTATTCTAAAAATAACAACGAATGAAAATTCAGAAATTTGTCATTTTTAATTGTTAACAATTCCGTTTTTTCTGGGGAAAACTTTGACTAATTTGGGGAAAAGTTTGGGAATAAATTTTTTTTCATAAGATAAGCTATGATTATACTTAGATAAACTGTAAATTTAGTTACAGATTTTTTAAATAAAAAATAGTACGCTTCACCATTAATTAAACAAAATTTAACTAAAGCTTATTCTCGTAATTTATCAAAACTTCTTTAACTTAACTAGGTGATTGAATTAACCAAGAATCTAATTTACCTTGACTATCCAATTCATAAATGTCATCACAACCACCTAAATGTTGATCGTTAACAAAAATCTGTGGTACAGTTCTTCTACCATTAGCTCTTTGAGCCATCTTGTTTCTAGCTTGTTCATCACCGTCTATTTTATATTCAGTAAATTTAACTCCTTTCCACCACAAAAGTAATTTAGCCCGAATGCAAAAAGGACAAGTAGCCCAAGTATAGATTTCTACATTCGCTTTCATCTTTTCTGGGTGACGATTTAACAAAGGATTAAGAAAATTAAACATTTTACATTTGATCGGCTAGGATTTTCGCTTAAATTATAACGATAAAAACCGTCTAACGAGAGTTGAAACCTTGATAACTTGCCTGACTTTTCGGTTTAAGGTAGTTCATCTTTGAGACGTAAAGCTATTCGCTAAAAAATGCCATTTATCGGTAAGCTTAGTATTATTTAGCAAAATCCTAAAAAGAGCCAAATGTCTCAACAATACAATAACAAAAAACAGTTATTTAAAATTTTGGTAGGTGCAGCTTGGATTGATGGCGAAGTTCAAGACTCGGAATTAGAATACTTACAACGAATAGTTAGAGAAAACGAGCTAACTAATGATCCAGAAGTACAGTCTTTATTAACAACAAAAAATCCAATTACAGCAACGCAGTGTTATTTATGGCTAGAAGACTATTTAGGGACTAATCCTACAGAACAAGATTATCAAAACCTAATAGCTGCTATTAGTGCTTTAGTTTATAGCGACGGATACATTAATACTGAAGAAGCAAAACTACTTACACAAATTCAAAATTTAGATTTTAATCAAACCTCTTCTCATTCGACTTTTACTCAGATTTTAAAAGCAATTCGACAGCTTTATCGCTAGATTGTAATTATTTTTGCTCGCTCAGTTTGAATGATCATATCAAATGTTTATAGGTTAGTCACCCGATTAATGACTAACTTACAGGAGTTAAGCAGTTGATCCCCAAACTTGGCAAGCTAGGGGGAGAATTTTATTCAACTGCGTAAGTTCTAACCGATCTCATTCTTTGTTGCAATATGTAACAATTCCTGGCAATTATCGGGTTGCTACCGATGAATTTAGTTAAAAGTGAAGTTAAAATATGAAGAGTTTGATTTAGCGTCATTCCCAAGTTCAGATATCGCTTAGTCTTAGACTAGGCTTTTTTTCCCTTTATAGTCTCTTCGATATATTTTAAGCTTCACTAAAAGCAAAGTAATGCGGGGCTATATTCGATCATAATACGCATCCGTGCGACTCGAAAATCGGACCAGAAAACTGATCGTTAGTCGCTTGGCTCTGTGGACGTACTATTTTTTTAGCAGAGTACCGCTGACTCTGTTTGGTTTTTAAGCATTATTTTTTAAAAGATGCTTGACTAAATTGTCTTTGACCATCATTTGGCGAAATACCTCTAATAGATATTCTTGCGCTTGTTCTTTGGTTAATCCTTGTACTTGTTCTTTCAGAACTTGTAACTTGAACTGTTGCTCTAAAGTTAGTTGTGCGGGTATTTCCATAAGTTCACTCCTTGAGTGTTTGACCAACGCTAAGAAATTACTCTGCCGTAAAACAAGGGTAATTTCTGAGATGTTAGATTTTTAATAAATTTAACACTCACACTGATAAAATGTCCACCTTGTCAAGCTATAAAAAATCTATGTAACAAAAATTAACTATCAGAATTATGAATCATAACAATGTTTGGTGTAATTGAATGCGGAAAAAATTAGATAAATTGTTATGCAGTCTAAATCTGGCACAATGATCAATATATGTATCTTTTTTAAGAAGTCATAGGATTAGTTACCAATGGATAAAATCAAAGACGCTAGAGAATTTTTTCAACGCAGTGCAGGTCAGTGGCGATCGCAACGAACAACCCATCACTTACCATTTAGAAGAGCCGAAAGTGGTGGTTCACAGATCAATGTCGAATATCTTGAACCAAAAGATCCGCGAATTGTCGAAATCTGCCAAATGCACGATACCGAGCCTAATTTGGCTATAGGTGGAGCATTTGTTAGTTGGGACGGCTCAATGGCTTGGGACAAAGAAAATGAAGCTCATCAGGGGACAACTGTTTTTGCCCTAATTCCTGATGCTGATAATCTGAGAAAAGGAAAGCTATTAAGAGAAAGAGGCTATGCAGAGATAGTTCCTGTCGCAGGATTGTACGAAATGGATGCAGAAGACGGATTAGTTTTAATTACTGAGTATGAAACTATGAGTATTGTAGAGCGGTTTTGGTTTGTCAACCCTAATCTAAGACTTCGTAGTAGCACCGTGCAGCGATTCGGTGGATTTAATACGGCTACTTTCTGTGCCGAAGCTCGTGTAATTGAACCACAAGAAACAGTTACGCCAGAAGCAACCATAACTGAAACTTATGCCGTTACTGGTTGGTAACTAAGTAGCTTGTCTATTTTAACTTTCCGTCAAAAGAAGTCCCTCGCAAAGAGCGACGGGATGAATTTTGGACAAGGTGTCTCGGTTGACAGTTTTTAGACATAATCTTTATATACCAAGGCTTTTAGCCGTTGTATAATACTTGGCGATCCGATAGTAACGGAACAGAAAACAACGCTGGACGTATAATTAGAATTATTAACTCAAAAAAAATTGTGTCAATACCTTTCTTTTCATTCTTTCAGAATTTGAGATAGTTGCCGAATACCTTGTTCGATCTGGGCTTCTTCCAACTGAGCATAGCCAAAAATAAACTCTCCTTGGTATTGAGGATTCAAATAGTACTCTCTAGCACTAATCAAACCAATTCCAATACCTGTTGCTTTCTGCATAATTATCGAGTCGGCAATGTCGGTTTCGATTTTTACCATGACATGAATACCTGCATTTGCACCCAAGATAGTTACACGATCGCCAAAATACTTTTGAAAAGCAGCAATTAAAGCTTGGCGACGTAAATTATAAAGCAGGCGCAATTTCCGAATGTGTCGCTCGAAATGTCCTTCCGTAATCCAATCAGTTAGGACGTATTGTTCCAACAAGGGAGTAGAGCGATCGCATAACCATTTGGCACTACGTACTAGAGATACCCACGACTCTGGTACAACTAAATAGCCAATTCTTAAAGATGGAAACATAGTTTTGGAAAATGTTCCAATGTAAAGAACGGATTGGCTGCGATCCATTCCTTGTAAAGCAGAAATTGGCTGTGACTCATAACGATATTCGCTGTCATAATCATCTTCTATGATTAATGTTCCTGTAGTTTGCGCCCATTGTAATAAGGCTATTCTTTGTTTTAAAGATAAGGTGATTCCCGTAGGAAATTGATGAGATGGAGTAACATAAACTAATATGAAATACAAAAAAGAATGTTACAAATAAAGAAGAGGAAAAAATCGATTGAGGAAAGTCGTGAGTGGTGTAATCAAAGTAGAAATTTTAGAAACAGTTGATGAATTAAAACAACTGCTCCAGTCAACTGAGACCAAAGAGGTTAAAGAAAGAGTACAAGCATTATATTGGCTTAAAAGTGGTCAAGTACAAACAACCAAAGCGATCGCTAACTTAATTGGCAAACATAGAGTTACAGTATCAAGATGGCTAAGTAGCTACAAAGCACAAGGTATCAACGCTTTGCTGACGAAAGGTACAAGTAGCGGGAGAAAAAAGAAGCTCAATCCATTGGTAGAAGCAAGTCTCAGACAAGAATTAATCGATGAACAAGGATTTTCAAGCTATAAAGAAGTTCAAACCTGGTTGCGGGTAGTTCATGATGTAGAAATGAGCTATACAGGAGTTCATCAGTTGGTCAGGTATCGATTAAAAGCTAAGTTAAAAGTTCCTCGTCCAGTTCACATCAAACAAGAAGCGGGAATAGCTGAAGACTTTAAAAAAAACTAGGAAAACGCCTTCAGAAAATTCTTCACCAAAATCAGGATAAAGTAGACCGATATAAGCAAGTTCGATATTGGTGTCAAGATGAATCAAGAATCGGATTAATCACACTTTGGGCAAGAAAACTAACTGCTAAAGGAATTCAACCAGTTGGCATAGAACAGTGGTGTTTTGATTATCTTTGGCTATATGGTTTAGTTGAACCCCGTTCAGGAGAGAGTTTCTTTGCCGAATTTTCTCATGTTGATGGCGTTTGTTTTCAAGAGTATTTGTGTTGGTTTTCTCAAGCTTATCCAGAACAACTACATCTAATTCAGTTAGATAATGGTCGTTGGCATATCTGGTCTGAACTAAATGTCCCAGACAATGTAATCCTTGTTTTTCAGCCCCCTTACTGTCCTCAAGTTAATCCTATTGAACGACTATGGAAAGAAATCAAAAAGCATCTCAAGTGGGAACTATTTGACAATCTCGATCGCCTTAGACAAAAGCTATCAAAAGTACTATCTCACCTTACATCTTCTATGATCGCATCTATTACAGGATGGGATTTTATTTTAGACGCTCTATTTGTAGCAAACATTTAAGTAATTCATATTAAGTTAAATAATTCTAATTATACGTTCAGCGTTGTTTTCTGTTCCGTTACTATCGGATCGCCAAATATTGCACCTGATGTACTTTGCGATCTCGGTGTAACTGAGATCGCAAAGTACATCAAATAAACTTTACAATTTAACTTCAATATCTACCCCAGCAGGTAAATCTAATTTCATCAACGCATCAATAGTTTTAGAAGAAGGCTGGTAAATATCAATAATTCGACGATGAGTCCGAGTTTCAAAGTGTTCGCGAGAGTCTTTATCAACGTGAGGCGATCGCAAAACACAATAAATTTTTCTTTTCGTCGGTAGCGGAATAGGACCGATAGCTGTAGCATTAGTTCGATTTGCCGTATCGACAATTTTTTCACAAGATGTATCGAGTAAGCGTCGATCAAAAGCTTTCAAGCGAATGCGAATTTTTTGTTGTTGAATAGTTGCCATAATTTTTTAGTTGTCAAGGTACGAATCTAAATTTAGCCAAAATTAAGGAGTAGATTGAACAATTCAATCTACTCGCTGTTAGTTTATTCGACGTGCTACTTAAGAATCTTCGAGACTACACCAGCCCCAATGGTACGACCACCTTCACGAATTGCAAAACGCATTCCGTCTTCAATCGCAATGGGGTTGATTAGTTGTACTGTCATTTTAATGCGATCGCCAGGCATGACCATTTCTACAGCACTACCATCATCAGCAGTGTAGTCAGTGATTGTTCCAGTTACATCGGTAGTCCGAACATAGAACTGAGGGCGATAGTTTTTAAAGAAAGGAGTGTGACGACCACCTTCTTCTTTGGTTAAAACGTAAACTTCACCTTCAAATTCAGTGTGAGGGGTAATAGATTTGGGTTTAGCCAAAACCATTCCCCGTTGGATCATTTCTTTATCGACACCGCGAAGTAGCAGACCAACATTATCACCTGCCATCCCTTCTTCTAGAGTTTTCTGGAACATTTCTACCCCAGTGACAGTAGTAGTTTGTGTGTCTCTAATACCTACGATTTCGATAGTTTCGCCAACTTTGACTTTACCGCGCTCGATCCGACCAGTAGCTACAGTCCCACGACCAGTAATGGAGAATACGTCTTCTACCGCCATTAGGAAGGGCTTATCGACTTCTCTTTCAGGAGTCGGAATATAAGAATCAACATTTTCCATCAATTCTAAAATTTTATCAACCCATTCATTTTCCCCAGGCTTAATGGTAGGATTTTCGGTTACCGCTTCTAAAGCTAGTAAAGCCGAACCAGAAACAATAGGAATATCATCACCAGGAAAGTCGTATTCACTCAATAGTTCGCGAATTTCCAATTCTACAAGTTCTAGTAACTCTTCATCATCTACTTGGTCTTGTTTGTTCATAAATACGACCAAGCTAGGAACCCCTACCTGTTTTGCCAGAAGAATATGTTCGCGAGTTTGAGGCATCGGACCATCAGCAGCAGAAACCACTAGAATTCCACCGTCCATTTGCGCTGCACCAGTGATCATATTTTTTACATAGTCAGCATGACCAGGACAGTCCACGTGAGCGTAGTGACGGTTATCAGTTTCATACTCTACGTGAGCCGTATTAATGGTGATCCCTCTTGCTTTCTCTTCAGGCGCAGCATCAATTTCATCATATTTTCTAGCTTTAGCTTTACCTGAAGCAGCCAAGGTCATAGTAATTGCTGCTGTTAAAGTAGTTTTACCGTGGTCAACGTGACCAATAGTGCCAATATTAGCGTGATCTTTATTACGTTCAAACTTTGCGCGTGCCATGAATATTTATTCCTTATTGTAATTATGCGTTCCCTTGATTTTTATTAATGATGCCCTCGGCTACATTACGAGGTACTTCATTATATTCACTAAACTCCATCGAAAAGATACCGCGTCCTTGAGTTTTGGAGCGAATATCTGTGGCATAACCAAACATTTCCGCTAAAGGAACTTTAGCAGTCACCTTGGATTGACCAGTTTCAGAGTTCATCCCTTCGATGTTACCGCGACGCGAGTTAAGATCACCCATCACATCTCCTAAAAATTCTTCGGGGACTTCTACCTCAACCTTCATCGTCGGTTCTAATAATACAGGAGATGCTTTTTTCGTCGCAGCCCTAATTGCCATTTTACCAGCCAGCTTAAATGCCATTTCATTAGAATCGACATCGTGATAAGAACCATCTACCAAAGTTACTTTGACATCAATCAAAGGATAACCAGCAATAACTCCCGATTCACAGGCTTCTTTAACTCCTTGTTCTACCGCAGGGATATATTCTTTGGGAATAGTACCCCCTACGATTTTGGAGACAAATTCAAACCCGCTACCAGGCTCACCAGGCTCTAGTTGAATTACCACATGACCGTATTGACCTTTACCACCACTTTGTTTAATCCATTTACCTTCTCCATCACTGGGTTTACGAATAGTTTCACGATAAGCAACTTGCGGTGTTCCTACTGTTGCTTTCACATTAAACTCGCGGAGCATTCTATCTACCAAAATCTCTAGATGTAGCTCTCCCATTCCCGCAATGACAGTTTGGTTAGTCTCAGGATTGGTGCTGACGCGAAACGTAGGATCTTCATCTGATAAAGCTTGTAATGCTTTAGATAATTTTTCCACATCACTTTTAGTTTCAGGCTCTACCGCTACAGAAATTACAGGTTCGGGGATAAATAAAGATTCCAAGATAATCGGGTTCTTTTCCTCACAAAGAGTATCTCCTGTGGTTGCCAACTTCAAGCCTACAGCAGCACCCAAATCCCCTGCTCTGAGTTCATCAACCTCAATTCTTTCATTAGACTTGAGAACTACTAAGCGGGCAATTCGCTCCTTTTTATCTTTAGTAGCGTTATAAACGTAAGTCCCCTTAGATAAAACTCCAGAATAGACTCTCATAAAAGTCAAACGACCAAACTTATCCGTAGCAATTTTAAAAGCTAGAGCGGAGAAAGGCTCAGCATCATCAGACTTTCTTTCGGCTTCAGTACCATTAGGTAAAGTACCTTTAATGGGTGGCACTTCTGTTGGAGCAGGCAAATAATCTACTACCGCGTCAAGTAACAACTGGACTCCTTTGTTCTTAAAAGCAGAACCACAAAGTAGTGGGACAAGTGAACCTGTTACTGTCCCTTTACGTAACGCGGTTTTAATTTCCGCTTCAGTAAAGGCTTCTTCCATCATGAACTTTTCGAGGAGTTCTTCATCAGTTTCTGCTACCACTTCCACTAACTTGGCACGATATTCGGCTGCTAATTCTCGAAGCTGCTCAGGAATTTCGGTATCTTCAATTTCTTCTCCCAGGTCATCACGATAAATTTTGGCACGCATTCTGACCAAATCAATAATTCCTTGAAATTCAGCTTCCTTCCCAATTGGAATTTGAATCGGAACAGGATTGGCTTGCAAACGCTCCTTAATTTGTTCATAAACTTTGAAGAAGTTAGCTCCCGTTCGATCCATTTTGTTAACGAAAGCAATACGAGGTACTTTATAGCGGTCTGCCTGTCGCCAAACCGTCTCTGATTGAGGCTGCACCCCACCAACTGAACAAAACACGGCAATTACACCATCAAGTACTCGCATCGAACGTTCTACTTCAATTGTGAAGTCAACGTGTCCTGGAGTATCAATGATATTGATTTTATGGTCTTGCCAACTGGTGCTAATAGCAGCAGCAGTAATCGTAATCCCTCTTTCCTTTTCTTGTTCCATCCAATCTGTAACGGCTGCACCATCATGGACTTCACCCATCTTATGAGCAATGCCAGTGTAGTAGAGGATACGTTCAGTTGTTGTTGTTTTACCCGCATCAATATGAGCAGCGATCCCAATGTTTCGCACCCTTTCTAGTGGAATAGTCCGTGCCACAGACACCTCCTTTTTTATTGAAAATTCAACTGGGAAGTTACTATTTTTTACACTATTTAAAATTCTATACTTTTGCTATCTAAGTTGGGTTTTGGGGGAGGAGGTTTTTGGCTAATCGCTTTAAATAGTTTTTTTAACTTGAGAAACTACATTTAGTAACCAACTATTTCATTTAATATCGATAATGAGCAAAAGCCTTATTTGCCTCAGCCATGCGATGAGTTTCTTCCCGTTTTTTCATCGCACTTCCTGTCTCATTAGCTGCATCCATAATTTCGTTAGCCAAACGGCTTGCCATGGTTCTACCACCTCTAGAGCGAGAGTACTGAATTAACCAGCGTAAAGCTAAAGCTGTACCTCGACTTGGCTTAACTTCCATTGGTACTTGATAAGTAGCACCACCTACTCTACGAGCTTTTACTTCGACTAAAGGAGTAAGATTTTTGATGGCTTGCTCAAAAACTTCTAGTGGTTCGTTGCTTGTTCTTTCGCCAATAATAGAAAAGGCATCATAGACAATCCTAGCTGCTAAAGAATTTTTTCCTGAGCGCATAACTCGTCTAATAGTCATATTAACTAGACGACTGTTATACAAAGGATCTGGGGGAACTGGACGTTTTTTTCTGGTTGAACGACGAGACATGATTTAGGTTTATCCGTACTTGATTGTATATAAACTATCAGTTTGAGTTTTTTCTAAGTGATAGGATTCACCTAGAAATTAAAATTATCAATAGTTTGGCAATAAATGCAGTTTCGCTTGATGTAAAAAACTGTTTCCGCTGGTTTTTTACATCTAGAACTAGCTGAAAAAATCAATTGTTGGTTAATTCAACTAATGAGCTTGAAGCAAAAAAGTGAGTTATGAAGTTGGTTTAGGACGCTTAGTCCCATATTTAGAGCGACCTTGTTTGCGATCTTTTACGCCAGTGGTGTCTAAAGTTCCACGAACAATATGATATCTAACACCTGGTAAGTCTTTTACCCTACCGCCACGAATTAAGACTACAGAATGCTCTTGTAGATTATGTCCAATACCTGGGATGTAAGCAGTCACCTCAAATCCAGAAGTTAGACGCACCCTGGCAACTTTTCTGAGAGCAGAATTAGGTTTTTTAGGCGTAGTTGTATATACTCTGGTACAAACACCACGACGTTGGGGACATTCTTTGAGCGCGGGAGATTTAGTTTTCTTTTGCAGTTTTGAACGTTCACTGCGGATAAGTTGCTGAATAGTAGGCATAGTTTAGGTGTGAGTCTGATTAAGCTCTCTTGTTGGAAAAAGCATCTACAATAGCAGACAAATTCTTATAATATACAATTAGTTACCCAAGTGTCAAGCTAATTGAGGTTGAAATTGCTAAATCTAGGGACTACAACAATCTAATCTTAAAAGTCATCGAGACATCTTAGAATAAGATCACAGCAGACTTCCTCAAAATCGCCAAAATTCTTCCTAAATTGCGGAATTATTGGTTAGTTTCAAAAGAAAGACCACACCCACAGGTTTTAGTTGCGTGAGGATTTTGGAAGCGAAAGCCTCCACCCATTAAGTCTTCTGAGTAATCTAGTTTGATTCCCTCAAGATATGTATATGATTGAGCATCAACTACGAAAGAAATACCTTCTACCTCAAAGTAAAGATCACTTTGTTGAGGGTTTGATTTGATCGCTGGTGCTAGAGATTCCAATTTTAAGTCATAAAATAAACCAGAGCAGCCTCCTTGTTGAACTTGTAATCTTAGGATACTGTCTGGTTGATGACGACTTAATTTAATTCTTGCGATTTCCGCTGCTGCTGATTTGCTAAGATGGATCACCTTGATATATTATTGCTATCTATCCTTATGATCTCATCTTATAACAAAACGGGTTAAATCAAAGTTATTGACGAGAGTAATCATCTTGAAAGCGAATGATATCATCTTCTCCTAAATACTCGCCATTTTGAACTTCAATTAAAACCAATTTTATTACACCAGGGTTTTCTAGGCGGTGACTAGTACATTGAGGAACGTAGGTAGATTGATTGCTACCGAGAATCATTTCTTGATCGCCACAGGTAACTTTAGCAGTTCCAGATACGACTATCCAGTGTTCACTGCGGTGATGGTGCATTTGCAGACTCAGACGATGTCCTGGATTAACTTCAATACGCTTGATTTTGTAGCCTTTTCCTTCCTCTAAAGTGGTAAAAGAACCCCAAGGGCGAATTTCTGTAGCAGCAACTTCAAGTTTATTTAAAGACTGAGGTAAATTTAATTCTGTTTCTGTAGTTATTGCAGTTGTAGTAGATTGAGACATTTTGAGATTTTTAATCAGTTTAATATAGTTAACAATTTTGATTCAGAAGCTTGAATCCGTATAATTTGGGTAATGATTACTTTTTTGACTCTAGGCACAAAGATAGCAAATAAAAATCGCGAATAACAGGTAAAAAGTCGTTAATTAGTAAAATTATGAGGAATCTTCATCAAAAATTTTTTTTAGCAGCGACAACTTCATCATTACTTCACTTAATTGGCGATTAAATGTCTTGAATTTCCTAGGAACTACCCAAAGCCTAGTTTTGGGTTATGGATATTACCAAATTCCTCGTGAATATTATTAACCAATGGTCGTTGATAATATATCTAAGACTTGCTCTAACTATTTACTTTACTGGAGGTTGTCATTATAGTGTGTAACTCAAGATACATCAATTAGTTGATTGACGCGAAGATCGAGAGACACTGAGACAGAGAGAGTTTTAAGGTTTATTTTTTATTTAAAAAATGCGCTTTGAGCGGACATCAGCCTAATGCTGGCTTGAACACTGCTGAATCTTAAAGTTATGTCTCTGTTTATTACAATATTTGTTATATTTTATCTAGGATTAAGATAAATCTGCTGAACAAGGATCGAAGCGTATCCTAGTCTTTTCGCAAAATCAGTTTAAATAGTAGCTCCTCAAGTATCAAAGTTGACTTGTACTGATCGAAAAAATCTTTAGAGATGTGACTAAACTGTCTTTTACAGGGATAACTAAAGGGCGAGTTGCATTTGAGAATTTTAGCGGATAGACAATTACCGTGAAATACGGTTGTCGGTACACGTCTTTGTAGTGCCTGGAACTGCTGACTTTAAAACTAGATGTTCCATTAGATAAAGCAATTAAGGTAATATTCTACGACTCCTTACTAGGTGGCTTTTTGGGAAAAATACTATATTTATTTGCCAGTCTAATTACCAAAGTCAGCAAATATTAACAAGCTACCCCTAATACCTTTTTCTGTAACCCAAGCTATTTGATTTATTAAATAAAGAACAATATGAATAAAATGAGCGAGAATCATAAGTTAAATCAAGCTGTAACTCAAACAGCAGTTCCCTTTTTAGGACAACGTTGGTTAGTAGAAGAAAGAGATGCTTGCGGAGTAGGATTTATTGCTTATCAAAGTGGGAAGACAAGTCACAAGTTGATTGAGCAAGCTTTAAAAGCTTTAGGGTGTATGGAACATCGAGGAGGATGCAGTGCCGATCAAGATTCTGGTGATGGTTCGGGAATCATGACGGCAATTCCTCATGGGTTGTTAAAAAAGTGGTTTGAAACTAATAAACTGGAAATACCACAACCTGAAACTTACGGAGTGGGAATGGTATTTTTGCCTCAAGACGAGTCAAAATCTATGGCCGCGAAAAAATTTGTCGAAGAGGTAGTCAAAGGCGAAAATTTAGAAGTTTTGGGTTGGCGTAAAGTTCCTGTCAAACCAGAATTATTAGGGATACAAGCCAGAGAAAATCAGCCTGCGATTGAGCAAATCATGGTGAAGTCTGAGGCAAATTTTAAGGGAGATGAATTAGACCGCAGACTCTACATAGCGCGATCGCGAGTTGGCAAGCAATTATCCGATGATTTTTATATTTGTTCTTTTTCCTGTCGCACCATAGTTTATAAGGGAATGGTGCGGGCAGCAGTATTGGGTGAGTTTTATCAGGATTTAAAGAATCCTAGCTATGAAAGTGCTTTTGCTGTATATCATCGCCGTTTTAGTACCAACACTATGCCTAAATGGCCCTTGGCGCAACCAATGCGCTTATTAGGACATAACGGTGAAATTAATACGCTGCTAGGAAATATTAACTGGATGGCAACTAGAGAACAAAATTTACAAGTTCCTGGTTGGAGTCAAGCAGAATTAGAAGCACTTACGCCTGTAGTTAATCCGGATAATAGTGACTCTTATAACCTAGATAGTGCGATGGAGTTGCTAGTAAGAACAGGACGGAGCTTAACAGAAGCAGCAATGATCTTAGTGCCAGAAGCTTATAAAAATCAGCCAGATTTGCGACAATATCCTGAAATTACCGATTTTTATGAATATTATAGCGGGTTAAAAGAACCTTGGGATGGTCCAGCGTTGTTAGTCTATAGCGATGGTAAAACTGTAGGGGCTTGTTTAGATCGCAATGGTCTGCGTCCAGCCCGTTATACGATCACTAAAGATGGCTATATTGTAGTCGCCTCAGAAACTGGAGTTGTCGATTTACCAGAAAGCGAAGTTATCGAAAAAGGCAGATTAGGACCAGGACAAACTATCGTTGTCGATCTCCAGACTCAAGAAATTTTACGTAATTGGGAGATAAAACAAAGAGTTGCTCAACAAAATCCCTATGGTGAGTGGGTGCAACAACAACGTCAAACAGTAACGCCTCAAGAATTTGGCACTCAGTTGCAACTAGACAGTGATGAATTACTGCGTCAGCAAACTGCTTTTGGTTATACAGCAGAAGACGTAGAAATGATTATTCAGTCGATGGCAATTCAAGGCAAAGAGCCGACTTATTGCATGGGAGATGACATTCCTTTAGCAGTGCTTTCTGATAAGGCGCGGTTGCTGTATGACTATTTTAAACAAAGATTTGCGCAAGTAACTAACCCGCCAATCGACCCGTTACGGGAAAGTTTAGTAATGTCCCTATCCATGAAGTTGGGCGCAAAAGGTAATTTACTAGATATTAAACCTGAAGCGGCGCGGTTGTTGAAGTTAGAAACTCCGATACTTAATGATGCTGAGTTGGAATTAATCAAAAATTCCGCCTTTAAGAGCGAGACTTTATCAACGCTGTATCAAATTGCTACAGGTCCAAAAGGCTTAGAAAGTGCAATTAGACAACTGTGCCAACAAGCAGCAACCGCAGTAGCAGCAGGAGCGGAAATCTTAATTCTCAGCGATCGCGCAGGTCAGAGGATCGGGACAGAATCTAGTTATATTCCACCTCTAGCTGCGGTGGGTGCAGTACATCATCATTTAATTAAATCTGGTTTACGCTTAAAAACTTCGTTAGTTGTTGATACAGCACAATGTTGGAGTACTCATCATTACGCTTGTTTAGTCGGTTATGGTGCTTCTGCAGTATGTCCGTATTTGGCTTGGGAAAGTGTCCGTCAGTGGTGGCACAATCCTAAAACCCAGAAATTGATGCTAAATGAAAAAATTGAGTCGATTTCACTAGTAAAAGCTCAGCAAAACTATCGTCAAGCAGTTGAAGCTGGCTTACTCAAGATTCTCTCAAAAATGGGAATTTCTTTACTGGCTTCCTATCACGGAGCGCAAATTTTTGAAGCCGTAGGCTTAGGAATGGATCTAATTAATCTCTGTTTTGCTGGCACGACCTCGCGTTTGGGGGGTTTGACCTTAGCAGAGTTGGCTCAAGAAGTGATCGCAATTCATCAAAGAGCTTTCCCTGAACTGCAACTGAAAAAGTTAGAAAACTTTGGCTTTATTGCTTACAGGCGCGGTGGCGAATATCACATGAATACGCCCGAAATGTCAAAAGCATTGCATCAAGCAGTTAGAAGTAAGCAATACGACCATTACGAACTCTACAAACAATATTTACAAGGAAGACCAGCTACAGCTTTAAGAGATTTATTAGACTTTAGTAGCGATCGCGAATCGATTCCCTTAGAAACAGTAGAATCTGTCGAATCGATTGTCAAACGTTTCTGCACAGGAGGGATGTCTCTTGGTTCTCTATCGAGAGAAGCCCATGAAACCCTAGCGATCGCCATGAACCGGATTGGAGGTAAATCTAACTCTGGTGAAGGCGGAGAAGATATGATTCGCTTTAAAGTTTTAGCAGATGTAGATGCTGCTGGCAATTCAGCAACTTTACCCCATCTTAAAGGTCTGAAAAATGGAGATACAGCTAGTTCGGCAATTAAACAAGTAGCATCAGGACGTTTTGGTGTTACTCCTGAATACTTAATGAATGCCAAACAAATCGAAATTAAGATCGCTCAGGGAGCAAAACCAGGAGAAGGAGGACAGTTACCAGGGAAAAAAGTCAGTGAGTATATTGCAAGTTTGCGCCGTTCTAAACCAGGTGTAACTTTAATTTCTCCGCCTCCTCACCACGATATTTACTCGATTGAAGACTTATCACAATTAATCTACGATTTACACCAGATTAATCCCCAAGCAGGAGTCTCGGTGAAACTAGTAGCAGAAATCGGGATCGGCACAATTGCAGCAGGAGTCGCGAAAGCTAACGCTGATGTGATTCAAATTTCAGGACATGATGGTGGTACAGGGGCATCACCTCTAAGCTCGATTAAACACGCTGGTGTCCCTTGGGAACTGGGCTTAACCGAAGTACATCGCGTACTATTACAAAATCGTTTACGCGATCGCGTTTTACTCAGGGCTGACGGCGGACTAAAAACTGGTTGGGATGTAGTGATGGCAGCCCTGATGGGCGCAGAAGAATACGGTTTTGGCTCAATTGCCATGATCGCGGAAGGTTGTCGCATGGCGCGAGTTTGTCATCTAAATACTTGTCCTGTGGGAGTAGCAACTCAGCAAGAAGAACTTCGCAAAAGGTTTACAGGTGTTCCCGAACACGTAGTTAACTTCTTTTACTTTATCGCTGAAGAAGTGCGATCGCTCTTGGCAAGATTCGGTTATCGCAGTCTCCAAGAAATTATCGGACGTGCTGATTTATTAAGACAACAAGCTAATATTGCTTTAACCAAAACTCAGGAAATGAACCTGGCTTGTCTGATTAACTTACCCGATGTCAAAAGCGATCGCTCTTGGTTAGAACACGAAGCTGTACACAGCAACGGCGGGGTTCTTGATGATGAAATACTAGCTGATGCTGAGATTACTCAAGGGATTAACCATCAAAGTGCCATTACTAAAGAATTCAAAATTGTTAATACCGACCGTTCAGTAGGAGGCAGAATTGCTGGGGTTATTGCTTCTAAATATGGCAATGACGGTTTTGAGGGCGAATTAAACTTAAATTTTCACGGCTATGCTGGTCAAAGCTTTGGTGCGTTTAACCTCCCTGGCATGAAACTACTGCTGACAGGAGAAGCCAATGACTATGTCGGCAAAGGAATGCACGGCGGTGAAATAGTGATTAAGCCTCCTACCACTGCCACTTATGCTACGGCTGATAATGTGATTGTGGGCAACACTTGCTTATATGGTGCTACTGGCGGTATTCTTTACGCTAATGGACGTGCTGGTGAACGGTTTGCTGTCCGTAACTCTCTCGGCAAAGCCGTAATTGAAGGTGCAGGGGATCACTGTTGTGAATACATGACTGGTGGTGTAATTGCTGTTTTGGGGAAAGTCGGGCGTAACGTAGGTGCAGGAATGACTGGTGGTATTGGTTATTTCCTTGATGAAGATAATTCTTTTCCTGAAAAAGTTAACCCCGAAATTGTCAAAATTCAACGGATTGTTGCTGAAGCTGGCAAACAACAGTTAAAAGCGATGATTACCGCTCATGTGGCAAAAACTGGTAGTCAAAAAGGTCAACATATTTTAGCTAATTGGGAAAGTTATTTAACCAAATTCTGGCAAGTTGTACCTCCTTCAGAGGCTGATAGTGATGTTGCTACTATTTCCGAAGCGAAGCCTTTAACTTCTGTTTAAAGTTTGATCGCTTATGATCTGAGGCTGGAAGGATCAAACTTCCAGCCTCAATACTTCTCGTTTTTGAGAGATGTTTTTAAGTTGGTCGTTAACTGTTTCAATTAAAGCTCTTTAGTTACGGATCATAATCGGATTAATAATCCCAAAATACAACTGATTATTCGATTAACGCGATCGCATTTTGCGTAAAACACTGCACAATCTCGTTCCTGCAAATTTTTCCTTTAAACGACTAGTCGAGAACAACCGAAAAGGCAATTCTGAAGAGAAACTGTAGATTTGCCAAGTTCTACTGCTAGTAGCTTGATTTATTTGATCGGAAATTGCTAGGAAATACATAGTAGCAGTAATGCAAGTTTCAGCAATTATCTAGATTTATATGAGTGGATTTTTTTCAGATATTGTCGCCTTATCGAGGCTTCAGTTTGCCGTAACCGCAATTTTTCATATGCTTTGGCCTGTTTTGACCACAGGTATGGCAATTTATCTGGTGATTATTGAAGGTTTATGGCTTAAAACTCACAATCCTGACTACTATCGTCATGCCCGTTTTTGGTCGAAATTATACGTTTTGAACTTTGGCATTGGGGTAGCAACAGGATTACCAATGGCGTTTCAATTCGGTTTGAACTGGGCGCCTTTTTCCGAATCTGTAGGAGATTTTTTTGGTACAGTTTTGGGCTTTGAAGGCACGATGGCATTTATGTTAGAAGCCAGTTTTCTCGGTATTATGCTATTTGGCTGGGAAAGAGTTCCGCCTTTGGTACATTGGCTAGCGACGATTTTGGTGGCTTTTGGGGCAAATCTTTCCACTTTTTGGATTTTATCGGCAAATTCTTGGTTGCAAACTCCTGCGGGTGGCGTGTTTGTTGATGGCAAGTTTATCGTGCAAGATTACTTTAAGGCGATCGCCAATCCTTTTATGGTCAACAGCTTTCTGCATATGTTCTTTGCTACCTTAGAAACATCGCTGTTTGTCATTGGCGGAATCAGTGCTTGGTATATCATCAACCAACGTCATCCTGAATTCTTTACTCGCTCCCTCAAAGTAATTATTGTGATGGCGATCGCTGTTGCTCCCTTACAAGTTTTTATCGGACATTTAAGTGCCGAACAGGTATATCACTATCAACCAGCAAAATTAGCAGCGATGGAAGCACAGTGGGAAACTGTTCCTGCTGAAGTACCTGCTGCTTGGAGTTTACTGGCTCTTCCTAATGATCAAGCGGAAACCAATAACTGGGAAATTAAGATTCCTGGAGCTTTAAGTTATTTACTAGAATTAAAACCGACTCTAGATCAGCCGATCCAAGGTTTAAAAGAATGGCAACCTGCTAATCGTCCCCATATGGTAGGTGTAATTTACTATTCTTTTCGGATCATGATAGCGATTGGTTTATTTTTAGCTGCATTAGTTTCGGTCACTGTCTGGCAATGGCTACGAGGCAAACTATCAGCCACTAATATTACTCAGCAGCGATGGCTAATGCGTGCCTGGATTTTGGCTGCACCATTAGGTTATCTTGCTGTAGAAACAGGTTGGACTGTGCGGTGTGTCGGAAGGCAGCCGTGGATTGTCTATGGTGAGTTACGCACCGCTGATTCTGTCTCCAATTTGCCTCCTGGAGAAGTTTTATTTTCTCTAGTTGGTTTGAGTAGTATGTATATCGTCTTTTTAATTGCGTTTCTCTATTTTGGCAGTCGCATCATCCGTCGAGGACCAAATCTAGAGTTACCGATTCCCCAAGAGATGATTCAACCTGGACTTAAAACTGAACCAGCCGAACACGAACCTAATAGTCGTCCTGTAGAAGCTCAGCAATAGTAGTAAGTAGTAAGTAGCAAGTTCATTACTTGTTACCTCTTACTTTCCCCCTGATTTTGTCCACAAATGACCAATAACTAGCAACATTATGGATTCTTTACAACCTTTAGCCAAATTTTTACCCCAAATCTGGTTTTTTATTTTGGGGCTGTTTTTGTTTCTCTATGTGTTACTAGATGGCTTCGATCTAGGAGTAGGTATTCTCTCTCTAACTGCTTCGAGTGAAGAACGTCGCGGTATCTTGATGACTAGTTTGGGCAATGTTTGGGATGCTAATGAAACCTGGTTAGTACTGATGGGCGGTTCTTTGTTTGGCGCGTTTCCTTTAGCCTATGGCACAATTCTTAACGCCCTTTATTTACCTGCGGTAATTATGGTAGTAGGCTTGATTTTACGAGCCGTTTCTTTTGAATTTCGGGAAAATGCTGATCGCAAATTTGTCTGGAATGTCGCTTTTGGGATCGGGAGTTTTTTGGCAGCTTTGGGACAAGGTTTTGCTTTGGGTAGCGTATTTGAAGGGATTAAGGTAGATGCTGCGGGACACTTTGCTGGCGGGATTTGGGATTGGCTGACCTGGCGTACTGTTTTGGTTGCCCTGACCTTAATTCAAGGCTATGTTTTAATTGGCTCGACCTATTTGATTCTTAAAACTACAGGAGAGCTACAAGATAATCACTACAAAACAGCGACTCTTGCTACCTGGACAACTTTAATCGGTGCTATTTTTATCACCATTAGTACCCCAGCCTTTTCGGCACAAGCGCGATCGCAATTATTTACTGCACCCCTAGTATATGTTTTCGGCACTATCCCACTCTTAGGATTAATTTTAATCGGATTGTTATTAAGAAGTCTTAACAGAAGAGAAGAAAATTCACCTTTGATTTGGACTTTTCTGATTTTTGCTCTTTCTTTTATTGGTTTAGGGTTTGTGATTTTTCCCAATATTATTCCTCCGAGTATTACTATTTATCAAGCAGCAGCAGCCCCTAGTTCTTTAGTGTTTATGCTGTCTTTTATTGGCTTTTTAATTCCGATCTTGCTCGCTTACAACATTTATAATTACCTAGTGTTTCGTGGCAAAATTACAGGAGATTCTTATGTGGAGTAATGTAGCTCTGGGTTAAAACTTTTTGACAAAATTATTAGAGGTTGTCTGAGAAGTCCCATTTGTGACCTCTAAGCCTCCGTAACCCTTATCGCGTATTCTCTTGTGGATGAAACGCGCGCGGAGTCGCTCATATTCGCTAAAAATACCGCAATTAAGTTTTATTGCAGCAAATTTTAAGCTGGTTTTCAGTAAAGGTTGAGAAGCTAGATTTTGTAAGTAAGATGCTAATAAAATCTTTAACCAAAGCGATGAAATTATCTCAAAGCCTTAAATTAGCGATATTAATTCTGCTCGGAATCATCTTAGCTGCTGCTCCTGCTCAGGCACAAGAAACAGTTAGTAATAGTGGTTTTAATCCTCAAGCAATCTTACGCAATGCCCTAGAGTGGGTAGATAGTCTTGGTGCAGTAGGCGCGATCGCCTTTATCATAATATATATAGTAGCGACAGTAGCATTCTTACCAGGCTCGATTTTAACTTTAGGTGCAGGGGTAGTTTTTGGGGTAGTTCTTGGTTCAATCTATGTTTTTATTGGTGCAACTATCGGTGCAACTTTAGCTTTTCTAGTAGGTCGTTATTTGGCTAGAGGTTGGATAGCACAAAAAATTGCAGGTAATCCTAAATTTGCAGCTATCGATCAAGCTGTAGGTCAAGAAGGCTTAAAAATTGTTTTATTAACTCGCTTATCTCCTGTGTTTCCCTTTAATCTGCTCAATTATAGTTTTGGGATAACAGGCGTTTCTTTGAAAGATTATGTTATCGGCTCCCTAGGAATGATTCCAGGTACGATAATGTATGTCTATCTTGGCTCTCTAGCAGGAAATATCGCTACTTTAGGGGGAGAAAATCAACCCACAAACCCGACAATTACTTGGACAATTCGCATTGTAGGATTCATCGCTACTGTCGCAGTTACTCTGTATGTTACCAAAGTAGCTCGTAAAGCCTTAAATGAATCTATCGCCGTCAACCAGTAGAGACG
>DAXETX010000290.1:0-3118 GCA_051155735.1 Xenococcaceae cyanobacterium | reverse complement strand
TTTAATAAGTTAACTAATTCCGTAAAAGGTTGCCAGTTATCTGCTTCGGTAATCGATTGCCAAACCGACTCGATCAAAGGGCGAACTAAATAAATCTGAGGATTATAGAGATTCAGGCGGTTTGCGACTTCTGCCATTTCTGCCTCAGATAATTTATTTAAGCAGCGATGATACAAATTTTTCCATGGCTCACCAACTTCAGCAGCAAAAGTAGCATTCTCCAAAATTAAATTACTGTGTTCGCGCCAACCATAATTAAATCCTTGAGACAATTCGGCAAAAAAGCCACCATAACTAATATTGGTGTTTCGCAATAACTTGATCGTAGCTGTTAACAAAGCTTCCGCTTCGGGAATAAACATCCCATCAAATCCCAATCGCTGTAGCATTAATTGTTGATAAGTAGAGTTATAACAATCATCAAATTGGGCTAATCCTGCTTCTAAATCCGAAGCTGAAATTATCTCTTTCAAAGGAACTTGTAACATCTCCAAGTTTAACTTGCAAATAAAAGCTTGATTGCCATAACTATAACGCCTACCATAGTCAAAATAAGCAGCAGTAAACTGAGGGTCGTAAGTAGGAATAAAAGCATAAGGACCGTAGTCAAAACTTTCTCCTGTAATCGACATATTGTCGGTGTTTAAAACTCCATGACAAAAACCAGCAGCCATCCACTGTGCTGTCAACTTGGCGATTCTCTCAACTAATTCAGCATAAAATAAGGCATATTTTGCCTCCGTATCGGGAATTTGCGGATAATATACCGTAATTACTCGATCTAGCAGCTTTTGAATCAGACCGAAACCCTTGATATGATGTAATCTTTCCAAAGTTCCAAAACGAATATGAGAACGGCTTAATCTAATCATCACTGAAGCACGAGTCGGGGATGGTTCATCACCTCGCCATAAAGCTTCACCTGTCTCAATCAAACTCAAACACCGAGAAGTACGCACCCCCAAACGGTGCAAAGCTTCCCCTGCTAGTACCTCTCTCACGCCTCCTTTAAGAGTTAATCTCCCATCTGCGGTACGAGAATAAGGAGTTCTCCCTGAACCTTTAGTGCCAAAATCATAAAGTTCACCGTCTATCCCCCTGACCTGTCCATAAAGAAATCCTCTACCATCTCCTAAATAAGGGTTATACTGTCCAAATTGATAGCCATGATAACGTAGGGCTAAAAAAGGTCTAATGCCTTGAAATTTGCCAAAAGCCTCAATAAAATGGCGATCGCCTACTAATTCTGGCTCTAGTCCTAAAATTGGCAAGAGGCGATCATTTCTAAACCGCAAAATATGTTCGGGAAAGTCCGCTGCTGTAACTATATCGTAGTAATCTTTTCCCAAATGGATTTCTACTTCTGGTTCATATTCGAGATTTAAAAACGGATTTAGTGCTATTGCCGATTGATTCATCACTATATTAATAGGAGGGGCGATCGATCCTGAAAAAATTGATTCTACTGAGTATTTTGCTTTAATACACCATAAAATATTTAATAATTTTTAACAATAAAAAAAGCATCCTTCTAGGATGCTTCAAGTTGTAATTTAACTATCCTTGATTTATCTAAATCCTACTGCTGCTTGCCAAACAAAAGCTAATAATAAGAAAAATAAGGGAATCAAGGGTAATACATCAACTAAAGGGGCAAATGCTTGATAAGCTTCTGGCAGTTCTGCCAACAGCATTCCTATTTCCATATATTGCTCTACCTTCCTACTTTTTGATTTCAAAGATTGTAGCAATATTATCATGAAAAATGCGCCTACTCTTTAAAGCAGACGCAGCTAATTGCTAATTCAAAATTTATTGATATTTTTTTATCTAATAAGTTTCGACGTGCCAACGATGATCTTTCTTCATTTGTTTACGGAAAGCAGTCCAATCTACATCATGCTTACTAGCAGCAGCACTTAAAGCTTCATCAATACCGTCTTCCATTCCTTTTAAACCACAAATGTAGGTGTGAGTTTTAGGATCTTGCATCAATTCCCATAACTTATCAGCGTGTTCGGCAATGCGGTGTTGAATATACATCTTACCGCCTTCAGAATTTTGCTGCTCTCTACTGATAGCATAATCCATACGGAAGTTATCAGGATATTTCTCGACTAAGGTTTCTAACTCTTCTTTATAAAGAATGTTAGGAGTTTTAGGAATACCAAAAAATAACCAAGCAAAACCTTTAAAATTGTAATCTGGATTTAAGTCTCCTTCTTTGAACATCCGCCATAAATAAGCTCGAAAAGGAGCAATACCAGTACCAGTAGCAATCATAATAATGTTGGCATCTTCGTCTTCAGGTAAGAGCATTTCTTTACCCACAGGACCAGTAATTGCGACATCATCTCCTGGTTTAAGACCGCATAAATAGCTAGAGCAAACTCCTTCGACTAATTCTCCTGTTTCAGGATGTTTATACTCCAATTTTCTGACACACAAAGACACTGTTTTATCGTCTAAGTTGTCCCCATGACGAGTTGAAGCAATAGAATACAATCTTAGCTTGTGAGAATTGCCCTTATCGTCAGTACCAGGAGGAATAATCCCAATACTTTGACCTTCTACGTAGTGCAAATCGCCACCAGAAAGATCGAAAGTCATGTGACGACAAGTGCCGATTCCTCCTGCTTCTACTAGATCGTAAATATCGATACATTTACCGACAAAAGGATTTTTCGGACGATAGATATTAACTGGTACTTTTGTCTTAGCTTGCGCTTGAGTCATTGATTTACTTTTTTTATTTTGATTCGGTTGTTGTGTTTCGGAATTACTGACTGCTGCACTATCTCCGTTGCTAAGAGGTTTGATACTGACAATTTGACCGCCTAATCGGTTAATCCGTTGCATTTCTTGAGTCATCCGACTGTATGGCACAGTGATATAGCGACTACCACTGCTACGAATTGGATAGTTTAAATTGCTCTTACCATTTTGAGACAAGCCGACTACTTCATACACAAACATCCGATTGTTGTAATCTGTAGTACTAGTAATCCCTGTCGCGCTCGAATTGTACATTACTTATATATATCCTCCAATTTCAAATCAGACTAAAAACGCCCCCTGTATCAGAATTTACCGAAAACAACACCTTAAATCAAATATT
>DAXETX010000289.1:0-3960 GCA_051155735.1 Xenococcaceae cyanobacterium | reverse complement strand
TCGTTTTACGGGGTTCACAAGCTCTGCCGTTGAACGGCAGAGACGACCCCTTACAAGTCCGCGTTGCCTGAACTTGGTTCAGGCACTCGTGACGGACGTGGCGGTGTAACGTTGACTTTGATGAAACTCTCGCATCCGATACTTTTGGTGCTTTATTACAAGATTTAGAGTTAGATAAAGATGCTTTTGAACAAGAAAGAGTTCAACCTTTAATTGCTGATGGCTGGGATAAATATATCGCTAGAGCCTATTGTTTGATCGAAGAATCTCAAAGCCGAAATGGTAACGATAAAATTACTCAAGCAAGATTAGCCAAAGTTGGTCAAAACTTAAAGCCTAAAGATTTGATGTTTGCTTATGTATGATAGTCTATCCAGCGACAAATTACGGATTCTGCTAACCCAAGTAATTTATGAAAGTGCTTTTAGGCAATATTTAGTGATTGCCAATTAGTTTTGATAAAAAAAATTTTGTTAAAAATTTAATCATTAAACAAACTAATGAAGTACTTAAGACTAATCCCAATTATATTAACAATAGTTGGTTGCTCTCATCATCTAGTTATAGCAGTAGTAATCTATAGCTATAGGTAGATATAAATTAATAATTAAATCATCTATTTTAAAATAAATAACCCTAAATTTATCGCTGTTTCAAGCATAACTTTGAGACATACATCTTTTAGCGTGTTTCGAGGCAAAATCTCAATTCTGTTCTCAATACAGAAATAATCATCAAATTACAGCTAAAAATATTTTCATAATGTCAAAAAATTAATCTAGTAAAGGAACACAAAAACAATGAACTGGAATAAACTATTTTCTAAATCCGCATTTTTACTATTGTTGACTACAGTAATAGTTGCTTGCGATACTACCGAGCCTGAAGCTGTTATTACCCCAGAAGATGAGACAGTTACTCAAACCGAAGAAAATGTTACTACTGGAGAAGTAGCCGAATCAACAGACGAACTGATCGGTCAAATTGTAACTATTAGAAGCGATGCAGTAGCGACGCTTGAACCGTCAGTTTTTACTGTGGCTGACCAAGAATTTTTTGGGGGAGAAGATATTGTTGTAATTAATAATACTGGCGAACCTTTTGAATTACCCACAGAAGACGATACCGAAGTTCAGATTACAGGGGAAGTAACTGAGTTGGTTGTATCCGATCTTGAGTCAGAATACGGCTTAGATTTAGACCCAGAACTTTACGTAGAATACAGCGATCGCCCTGCGATTATTGCCGAAGCGATCGCCCTCGCCCCCGAACCAGGAGAAATTACCTCCGATCCTAGTCAGTATTATGGAGAAACTCTAGCGGTTACAGGAGAGGTAGCAAATGTCTATGGCGAAAACACCTTCACTATCGAGGATGATGAGTTACTCGGAGGAGAAAATTTATTAGTGGTAGTAACCGATCCTACTACAGTAATCGATCCTAATGAGACAGTAGCGGTAACAGGAGAATTACGTTCTTTTACCGTTGCGGATATTGAAAGGGATTATGATATCGGTTGGGATTTGGATATTCAACGCGAAATTGAAACTGAATATACTAATGAGGCAGTTTTAGTTGTTGATCGGGTTTATCCTACTGCGATTCCTGGAGCAACACAATAAAGGTTAACTTTGAAAGTTTAAAAGCGATCGCTATAACAAGCGATCGCTTTTGCTTACCTAACTGCTGCTAAATCAAACACTATAGTCATGATAGTCATGGCAAAATCTATTCAAACAAGCCTTCGTCTTCTGCTGCTGGATAAATACCATCTACCACCAAGGCGGGTTTTTGCGAATATTCTATTTCTAATTCTTCTTGAACGTCTAAATCCCAGTCTAAATCGTATTCTTGTTCTAAGTCGGAAACGACAAAAGGACGAATGTGCCAGTAACGACAACATTTTCTTCTTCAGCAGGAATTGGCTCGCCTGTAACATTAACGACTAACAAATTGTTCTCGCCTAGTAGTTCGCCTTCATTAATCGTAAAAGCCTGTTCACTTTTAATTTCACCGACTTCGCCTTCTATTGCTACTTCCTTACCGTAAAAGTTTTCGGGGCGATCGGTAATGTCCCCAATATTAGGAGATAGGGTGAGAGAAGTAGCAAAGATCACTGGCTGATCTTCATAGTCGGCATAAAGATCGGGGTCGAGGTCAAAATCGTAGAGACTATTAACATCAGCATAGACAAATCGTCCGACTTCTCCTGTTACCTGCATTTCTAACTCGTCATCGGGCATTTCAGGCAGCATTTCCCCCGAAACATTAACTACTAAGACATCATCGCCTTGTAAAAAACCTTCTTCTTCAATGGTGAAAGACATACCAGGTTCAATTTCCGCGACTTGTCCTCTAACAGTTACTGTTTCGCCGACTAAATCAGTAGCGTCGTCATTGAGATTTTCAATTGTAGAATTACTATCAGTTTCTTGCGCTTGTAAACTAGGAGGCACTGTAATTGCCACAGAAGCTAAAGCTAAAAAGAGTGTGCTGACTCCTAACTTGGTTAATAAATTAGATTTGAACATAGTTTTAAGTTGCTATTTCAATTTTTAATGGTTAAATCAATAACAGTAAAATAAGATACTGTATTGAAAATACTAGCCATTTTGAACAGAAACCAGCCTCTTACTTTCGGATTATCTTTTAATCTCTATCTGCGGTAGGGTTAGATAATATTTGATGAATCAGTAATCTGATGTAGCGATCGCTAGTAGTCGCTTCTGCCTAAAAATATAAAATCTAAAATAAACTTAAAAGTATTTGTAGCCAACCAGATTAAATGTTAGAAACCACAACACCTCAAATCAATCGGATTGATCGCCGTCTTTGGCAGCGTTTTGTTGAAATTGCTTTACCTTATTGGTATCCGTCGAAACGAAAGGCTGGAATTTTCTTTTTTATTTTATTGATGCTGCTAGTGTTTTTGTTTGCAGCTTTATTTTTGGCGATCGCTGGGGTGGTTTGGTTGGGACAACTATTAGCACCAGAGTTTACCCAGCAGGTAGCTTCTGGTTTAGTTGGCATTGTTAATAGCGCGTTTGCTTCTCCTACCTTTCAAAGTATTTTAGCTTTTACGATAATTGTTCCCTTGGCAGTTTTTAGCTGGCAATATAAACAATTAAGCGGAAAAGTTCCACAGTGGAGTTTACTTGCGGTACTGCTTTTATTTTCCGTGATGGTTAGCGGTTTAAATGTAGTTTTATCTTATGTAATTCGGTTTATTGAGACGGCTTTAGTAGATAAAGAAGTAGGAACATTCTGGCTCTTTTTGGGAGTATTTGGCGCAGTTTTTGTCATTGGTACGCCGATAGTTGTCATTTATCGTTATTGTCAGCAACTTCTAGGGGTTTATTGGCGGGAATGGCTGACGGATAATTTTTTGCAGCGATATTTGCAAAAACGGGCTTACTATCAAGTTAATGCTCTCAAGCAAATAGATAACCCAGACCAACGTATTGCCGAAGATATTCGGTCTTTTACTGGTACTAGCCTGACTTTTTTGCTAGTTATTTTAGATTCTGTGATCACTTTGGTTTCTTTTGTGGGAGTGTTGTGGGCAATTTCTAGCAGCCTATCTTTGGTGCTAATTGCTTATGCTTTATTCGGTACGGTAGTAACTATCTTACTCGGTAGAAGATTAATTGGGCTTAATTACAATCAGCTACAGCGAGAAGCCGACTTTCGTTATGGTTTAGTCCATCTACGGGATAACGCGGAATCAATTGCTTTTTATGGTGGGGAAGCACAAGAATTAGAAAGTATCGGACAAAGATTTGCTCGCGCTATTAGAAATTATCACATCTTAATTGGTTGGCAGCTTAACTTAGATTTTTTTACTACAGGTCATAACTATTTTGTTCGTATTTTGCCTTATTTGGTCGTAGCACCAATTTATTTGGCAGGAAATATTGATTTTGGGGCAATTAGCCAAGCAACGGTCGCTTTTATTCAAAT
>DAXETX010000288.1:0-11698 GCA_051155735.1 Xenococcaceae cyanobacterium | reverse complement strand
ACTAAAACCTGACTTAATACCGCTTCAATTTCTCCTAATTCGACGCGATAGCCTCTAATTTTGATCTGGCGATCAACTCGTCCTAAAAACTCAATTGTTCCTTCTTCATCGCAGTAACGTCCTTTATCGCCAGTTTTATAAAGCAGTTCGTCGGCAGATAACGGGGCAGAAACAAATCTTGCTGCTGTTAATTCTGATTGGTTAAAATATCCCCTTGCCAATCCCGCACCACCAATGTAGATTTCTCCAGGAACACCAAGAGGAACCGGTTGTAAGTAAGAATCTAGTAGATAAATTTTGCTATTACCTAAAGGACGACCCAAAGGAACAGTTGGAGTATTTTCCTTGCTGCCATTTACCCGATAAGTCAATACGCCAATTGTAGTTTCAGTAGGTCCATAGTGGTTGACAATTTGACAATCGGGAGCAATCTTTTGTACCTGATGTATTAACTCCCAAGAAGCAGCTTCTCCACCTAAAATTAAGCATTTACGGGGTAAAAGAGCCGCAAAAGGAGCGATCGCTAACAATGTCTCTAGATAGGAAGGAACGATCTTGAGATAATCAATTGGGTAGTGTCGGCAATAGTCAGCTAAAGCGATCGGGTCTTCAATCTGTGCTTGAGAAAGAATGCACAGACATCCACCGCGACAAAGTGCTGGAAAAATCGCCGTATTTCCTAAATCTGCTGCTAAGGTAGCAACTGTAGCATAGGTAGCAGAGTCAGAAAGTTGCAGTTGTTCGACAATACCATGTAAGTAATTCAGCACTTGACGATGTTCGACTGCAACTCCCTTTGGCTTTCCCGTAGAACCAGAGGTAAAAATGACATATGCTAGGTTTGCTGGCGTAACAGAATTATGCGGATTTTCCGTAGGTTGCCGATCAAGGTCACGATCTGTATCTAAACAAATCACAGGCACATCAACCTGGGGCAGTTTTTCTAACAAATTCTGTTGTGTAACCAGTGCGGAAATTGGTGCTTGAGACAACATTACACTAAGGCGTTCGGTCGGCAGTTCGGGATCGAGAGGAAGATAGGCTGCACCCGCTTTTAAAACCCCAAGTAATGCCACGATCGCTGATGGCGATCGTTCAAAACTAATCCCGACTAAACTTTCTCTCCCGACTCCTAAGTTCTGAAGATGATGAGCCAGTTGATTGGCAAGGGAGTTAAGTTGGTTATAAGTTAATTCTTCTGTTTCAAATCTTAAAGCAACACGATCGGGAGTTCTTTCGGCTTGTGCTTCAAAATACTGATGCAGACATTCACCTGTAGGGAAATCGCGCTGGGTTTGATTGAAATCGACTAAAAGCTGCCGTTCCCCTACGCCTAAAATTTCTAAGCGATCGAGGGACTGATTGGGATCGCTAACAGCACTGGCAAGTATCGTCTGTAACTCTTCTGCAAGACGACGAATCATTGTAGATGAGTAGAATGCTGGGTCATAATCAATTTTAGTTTGTAAACCAGCCTCATTTAAAATTCCAGTTAATCGAAGTTTGTGGTAATCGATCAATGCTTCTAAGCGTTGAATTTCAAACTTAACCTCGGCTACAGTTGTAGCAACGGGAATCTGGATAAACTCATACCCAATTGAAGCCGTCGCTGTTTCCAACCGCTCTAAAACTGTATTGCCGTCATAATAATCCTGCCATTGTTCTCCTTCTTCTCTAAACGATCGCACCTGTTCTAAAATTTCCCTAAAACGCCAGTTAGCCTCAAAACGAACTGGAAAAGGTAATGATTTCGAGATCGTTCCCAAAGTTTGGTCTAGTTCTTCATCAGTTCTACCATTACTTAAATAAGTAAGAATAAAATCTGTTTGTCCCCCCAAACGCCACAATAATACTTGCCAGCAGGCTAGTAACAAATCCGCAGTTGTGTGATGGCTATCTTCGACAAATTCAGCAATTTTACTCTGTAAATTGGGTTCGACAGAGGATGTATAGGATTGAGTAACAAACGATAATTCCGTCCGAGCGGAAGTTTCCATTGGTAATTGAATTGTTGCCTCTGCCGTCTTTTGTAATTCTATCCAATAAGCTTTTGCTACTTCAGCGTCTGATTCTGCTAGTAACTCCTCTTGCCATTGGCTATATTGCACGTACTGCACTATGTCTTCTAGCTCGCATACTTGTTCTCCGCTGTATATTTGGCGAATTTCTGCAACTATTTGCTTTAATGTTTCAGTATCGGCACAAATAGCAGGCAAACTAAATAGGAGGAGGTGTTGCTCTGGGGATAGGGTTAATAGCCATAACTGCCATGGGGATTCTCGATCTTTGATCCCATTCAATCGTTCCCAGCCTCGCCACAGTTCCTCAATTTTGGCTGTTTGTTGCTGAGGCGATAGATGCTGAAGAGCCAGAGTTTGCCAAACGGGAGCAAGCTTAGAGGCGATCGCTTGTAAGGGAAATTTCATCCCTCGATAGCGTGGAAACTGGGTACGGAGAATTTCATGTCTTTCCGCGACAGTTTTCAAGCTCTCATTCAATTTTTCTACATCGAGATTACCCGTCAAAGACACTAAACAGCAACTGTAAAATCCGTTACTTTGACGGGCGACACCATTAGAGCGATTTGATTCGGAGGCAACCTCTTCACTACGTTGCTGCAATGTCCAAAGATGTTTTTGTGCTAAAGACAGTGGGAAACCCTGAATACTTTGAGTTAGCATGATTTAAGTAATGTTAATTCCAATTAAGAGAACAGAGACTATTAGTTAGATAGTTAGAGAATTACTTTTGCTCCCTCGTGGGATGACTTGAAGCACAAATCAGCTTTTACCATTTCACCCATAGTCACCAGAATTTTGCGATCGCCTAGATAAGAATTTCTTCCATGAGCGACTCGCATATTATCAAGCATTAAAATATCTCCCTCTTGCCAAGAAAAACTAGATGCTTCTTGTTTGTAGAGTTCGTCAATCGTGGCGATTGCCTCTTCTTCAATTGGCGAACCATCTCCATAAAAAACATGACGGGGTAAATCTTTAACTGAGAACAAAGAGAGTAAGGACTCTCGTACATCTCGGTCTAAAAAGTCAACGTGATGGAGTTGAATTTGATTGAAAAATATTTTCTCTTGGGTTTTAGGATGGCAAATAATTGCGGGAGAGTGGCTATACGTGGTGAGGTGATTTTTATTTTTCCACTCAAACTCCATGCCAGTCTGACGGCAATAGGCTTCTACAACGGATCGATCTTCTGTACGGAAAAAGTCTTGCCAACTTACATCTAATCCTTCAATATAGTTGCGTACATAGAGTAATTGTTTTTGTTCAAATCTTGACCGCAGGGCTGGATCGAGACTCTGATAGAGACGGCGACCATCTACAATTGGGGTTTCTCCTCCCTGTCGTGCAGCTTTCAGACAGAAGAACCAAATCTTTTGTGGGCAGCAGTGTAGATGAGAACTTTCATTATGAAACAGAATTGCTTTGTCTGCTGGATAAGGAGTCGAACCATAAACCCTTTTCGATCCCTTTTCTCTAGGTAAGTCTCCATATTCTGCGAATAACTGAGGACAAATCCCTTGGGCGACTCGTTCAAATTCTACCGCAGATTTAATCCCAAAGCCACGAAAGAGAATTGCTCCATGTTTTAACAACTCTGTTTCTAAAAATTCCCCCTTGGATTGCGCCCATTCTGCTAAATTTATCTCCGCCGTTGTTGGTTCGATTACTAAAGGTAGGGTCTGCGTTGGCTGTAAATAGCTAGTATTAATTAAATTCTGCTGCGAAAAACTAATCGCTTTGGCTCGGACTTTTTTGAACTTTTGGGAACGCTTACCCCCTCTTTGGTTTTGTATTTGTCTTTCTTCAGCCGTTGTCATCCCTAATTGATGTAAGCGCGTATCTGGATTAGCCGTAATGCTCTGTAACAAGCTAATAAAACGTTCCGATAACTGGGCGATCGTGTGGCGCTCAAACAAGTCTTTTCGATAACGCCAAGTCCCAATCAAATTCCCTTCCCTTTCTCCGACAAATAGACCTAGATTAAATTTCGAGGTTTGGTCATTTACTTCAATAGAAGTAATAGTTAGATCGGATGTCTCAAATGCAGGCATTGGCGTATTTTGTAAGACAAACAAAACCTGCACTAACGGCATTTGACCCTTCTGACGTTCTGGTTTTAATTCTTCAACCAATTTTTCAAATGGTAATTCTTGATGGGCGTAAGCTTCTACGCAAACGCGACGTACCTGTCTTAATAGTTCGCGAAATGTGGGATATCCAGAACAATCTGTTCGTAAGGGAACTAAATTAACAAAAAAGCCAATTAATGATTCTGTTTCAGCCCGTTGACGGTTGGCTACATCGGTTCCAACTAAAATGTCTGTTTGTCCTGTCCAACGGTAAAGTAGAGTTTTAAATGCTGCCAAGAGAACCATAAAGAGCGTCACTCCTTCTTCTCGGCAAAGCTGTTCGATCTGCGCTAAAAATTCTGAAGCAAGTCGTAGGGGATAGGTTGCACCTTCCCCAGTCACCGTGTCGGTTGGCGGGCGATCGCTAGGTAGCCGAAGCACTGGAGGGCTACCTCCAAGCTGTTGTCGCCAGTAGCTAACTAATGACTCTAAAACTTCTCCCTGAAGCCACTGTCTTTGCCAAACTGCATAGTCTGCATATTGAATTGGCAGTCTGGGTAGAGTAGAGGCAGAACCATGAGAAAAAGCTTCATAAAACGCAGCCAATTCTTTTACTAAAATACCCATCGACCAACCATCAGCAATGATGTGATGTATCGTTAGTAGTAAAATTTGGTGACTGGAGTCAAGGCGCAGCAAGGTTGCCCGTAATAATGGTGCTTGAGTGAGATCGAACGGCTTTTTTGCTTCGCGATCGGCAAGTTCTCGAACAATGGATTCTGCTTGATTTTCCAGATCGATGACAGTCAAAGACAGTTCTAGTTGAGGTGAAATTGCTTGGATGGGTTCGCCGTTTACGGTTTGAAAAGCAGTTCGTAAAATCTCATGTCTTCGCACAATTTCATTCAAACTGCGTTCTAAAACTGTAGCTTGAGGAGTTCCATTGAGATGAACGGCAAGAGGAATGTTATACGCGTAGTTATTAGGTTCGAGTTGGTCTAAAAACCACAGTCTTTGCTGCGCAAATGAAAGGGGGATGCGCGATCGCACTATTTTTTCTCTAAGCAGTCGAGCCAGAAGCGAACGCCTTTGAGCATCCGAGAGTTGGGCAATCTCTGGAGGTAATTGAGTCATGAGACCATAAAAAATGAGTAGTAAGTCAAATCAGTCATTTAGCAAAATGTCAGATTTATTTCTTCTTCGTTCTAGAGACGATCTCGATAAATTAATATTCAGCCTAATTTTTTTTCGGAGCAAGTACTATAGCGAAAATTAAATTGGCATGAAAAGCGATAGAGAAACCAACAAGCAACTCCGCTGACCTACCTTATCTTTCCGCTCCGATGTTTATTGTTGGTTGACTAAAAAAAGTTTAAATCTAATTGAGAGGTTTTGTCAACATTCATATTTTTGAATGATAATGTTGAGAACTAAATAAAAAGACTGAGCCTGCTAGTCATCATTGCTCGAATCATTATCGAGAAAATTTTCTCAAGCTTAATGAGAAATCTTTTGAATAAGTATGGTAAGCTGATCCAAGTCATAACACATAAATCTATTCTAGATAGGCAAAGTTGTTGCTCAATTAGTTGGGGTGAAGATCTAAGCCCGACAAGGCTTTAGAAAAAACTTATGAGGAGTATTGATTGAAACCATTATTACTATTCCCAAATCCAATACGATTACTAAATCCCTTTTTGTTAGCAGTTATGCTGGTAGCTACTTTTCCCAAGTGGACTTTTGCAGAAGTAAATTCAGTAGAGCTTGACATTACTTCTACTCATGTAGTGTCTGAAGCAGAGAAGATACAATTATTACAGAGAAATACGACAGAAACTTTAATCGCTCAGGGGACTGAGACTACCCTGGTTACAGGAGTAGAGGTCAATCAGACTGATTCGGGGCTAGAAGTAATTCTTAGAACCACAGCAGGAGAACAATTAGTACCGTTAATTCTTCCTGAAGACAATAATTTAATTATCGATCTTTTAGATGCAACTCTAGCTTTACCTACGGGGAATGAATTTAGAGAAATCGAACCTGCACCAGGAATCGCCGAAGTTGCTGTAACTCAATTAGATGAGAGCAGCATTCGCTTGACAATTAGGGGAGAAGAAAATGTGCCTGATGCTGAAGTAATTCCCACAGAGCAAAATTTAGTCTTGATAGTCACCCCTGAAGCGATCGCTGAAACTGAACCAGATGAAGAAATTGAAATTATTAGTACGCGAGCCGAAGAACCAGTATCGCGAGTACCACGCTCTGTAACAGTTATCGAACGAGAAGCTATTGAGCAGCAAGAGGCATTAAGCGATAATTTGCCCGATATTTTGGGTCAAACTGTGCCAGGATTAGGACCACCGAGTCAAAGCGCCACGAATCGAGGACAGACTCTCCGCGGACGTCAGCCACAAGTACTGATTGATGGCATTCCCATTGAAAGCAATCGTCGGGGATTTCAGAGCTTGAGAGGCATCGATCCTAATGCAATTGAGCGAGTTGAAGTAGTCAGAGGTGCTAATGCTGTATTCGGGGCAGAAGCAGCAGGAGGAACGATTAATATTATTACTCGCAATTTTACTGACGAACCTTTTACCGCCAGTACCTCCCTCACCTTAGGACCGAGTATCTCTTTATCCGAGTTTTCTGACAGCTTTGGGGTTGAAGTCAGTCAGTTTTTGGCAGGAGGAGATGATGTTTTTGATTATTTACTCACCCTATCTTACGGTCAGACAGGGGATACTTTTGATGCAGAAGGCGATCGCATTCCTGTAGGACGTTCTCAAGGACTGGATAACCTGGAAACTTTCAATGTTTTGGGCAAACTGGGGGCGAATCTTACTGAAGAACAGCGGTTGCAATTTACCTTTAAATACTTTAGCGACGTACAAGACGACCCCACGATACCCGATCCAGCCCTTAACGATATAGAAGAAAGAGTTAAAGCACGTCCCCTCGATAATGGAGAAATTGAAATAGACGAATTCCCTGGACGAAAAGATACCATTGCCAGCATTCAGTACACAAATGAAGATTTGCTGGGTTCTCAGGTGCAGATTCTAGGTTTTTATCAACAGTTTCTCAGTCGCACTATTCCTGAAGATAACCGCGATACTTTCTTTAATTCCGTTTCCCGTACCGAAATCAACACCGAAAAACTGGGGGCGCGGGTGCAGATAGACACTCCGATTGTTGAAGAATTAGATTTACTGTGGGGAGTAGATTATCTTAATGAATCTGTCGAAAACCCTCTGACGGTATTCGATCCTGAAACTTTTGAAGAGAGTCGCGGACAAGAGTTTGAAGCAGTTGACGAGCTATTCTTTTCTCCCCCCTATGACGTAAACAGCCTAGGATTATTCACCCAGTTACGCTGGGAAGCCAACGATTGGCTCAACTTTAGCGGTGGATTGCGCTACGAACAGATCGAATTGTCCGTTGATGACTACTCTCCACTAGATACGCCAGCTTTGGGAACTGTTGAAGGAGGAAATATCGATCTAGATGATGTGGTGTTTAACCTGGGTACTACCGTTGATCTGACGGATAATCTTAATTTGTTTGCCAACTTTTCTCAAGGCTTTTCCGCTACCGATTTTGGGCGAATTCTGCGTTTTCCCCCTGCTGGATTTGAAAGTGTTGAAGGCTCGATTGACATTACCGAACCAGTAAAGATCGATTCTTACGAATTAGGTTTTCGGGGCGATTGGAATCAGATTCAGTTTTCTGTAGCTGGATTTTATACCGAGTCAGAATTCGGCGAGAACGTCCGTCAAAGTGATGATGGAGCATTTTTAGTTTTAGAGCGATCGCCAACTCGCACCTATGGGTTTGAAGCAGCTTTAGACTATCAGCCTTCTGAAACTTGGCAGTTAGGAACTTCAGTAGCTTGGGTAGAAGGAGAAAGCCAACCAGAAGACGAGGACGATTATATTGCTTTAAGTTCCCTCGATATTCAGCCAATTAAAGTTACTGCTTATGTAGAAAATCTCACTCTTCCCAGTTGGCGCAATCGCTTGCAACTACTGGTAGTGGGAAGTCGCGATCGCGCTTTAGAAGCGGGGGTAGATGAGCAAGCGATCGACAGTTACGCTACTTTTGACTTTATTAGTAGTTTAGATATCGGACAAGGGACGTTAACTCTGGGAATTCAAAATATTTTAGATAATCAATACTTTCCTGTTGATTCTCAAATACAGGAGCAAAATACCAGAAATGCTGCTGCATTGGGAAGGACGTTTAGTTTGGGATACCGTTTGAATTGGTAGCAGAGGTGCAGAGGGTGCAGAGGGTGCAGAGGGAGATAAATTTATTTTGGATGAATCCGAGAAAATGAGGGGAAAGAAGAAAAATTGCTGGGTTTATTTGATGAGAATCCGAAGCAAAGTATTGATCGCGATCGCGCTGGTTGGCTTTATGACAATTACTTCTTGCCGTCAAAACAATGATTCGCCGACAGTAGCCGTACCTACGGGAGAGGTGCGAATGGTCGAACACGCTATGGGAGAAACTGCCATCCCCGTTCAACCAGAAAGAGTTTTGGCATTAGATAATATTGCCCTCGATTGTATTCTTTCCTTAGGAGTCAAGCCCGTAGCTGCACTATACAACGAAAATACGGGAGAATTTCCAGTTCATTTACGCGATCGCCTTAGCGGAGTGACGAAACTTCCCTCAGATCGACAAAATCTTGAAGCGATCACCTCTCTCAATCCTGACTTAATTTTAGGAGGGAAAAATGTCGAACAGGTGTATAAATTACTCTCACAAATCGCACCTACTATTTTGTTAGCAGAAGGGGGGAATGCAGAGTGGAAAGAACAACTCAAACTCACAGCAGAAGCCTTTAATAAACCCAAAGAAGCTGAGGCAGTTTTGCAAGCATATTACAAGCGTCTGGCAGAATTCAAGGCAGAAATGGGAAACGAAGCGCCATCTTTATCAGTATCTGTAGTTCGTATTTTTCCCGATCGCATTCGTCTCTATCAACGAGGTTCGTTTAGCGGTGAAATTCTGGCAGAAGCGGGTTTATCTCGACCGCCAGCACAAGACTCCGAGCGTTTATGGCGTGAAGTTTCTCGCGAACGCATTCAAGATGCAGACGGAGATGTCATTTTTGTCTGGAGTCTAGGAAAAGAAGCCGAGCAAGCATTGAACCAATTACAAGACGATCCTTTATGGTCGCAATTAGAAGCGGTGCAGCAAGGTCGGGTCTATGAAGTTCCAGGGTATTGGATTGGTAGCGGACCCTTAGCTGCAAATGCCGTGATTGATGATTTATTTACTCACTTAACCCAGGCAAAACCATAATGCGGACTTTTTTTATTGTCTGGAGCGGTCAGTTAGTCTCGACCATTGGTAGCTATATGACTCGCTTTGCTGTAGCAATTTTAGTCTGGGAACTTACCCAAGAAGTAACCGCGATCGCCTTAATCGGCTTTTTTACCCAAATTCCTAGTTTGTTGGTAATTCCTCTTGCTGGCGGTCTGGTAGATCGCTCAGATCGTAAATTCTTGATTGCCCTAGCCGACCTAGTAGCTGGTTTTTCCACAATTGCGCTGTTGTTCCTTTATCTCACAGACCATTTACAAATCTGGCATTTCTATGCAGCAGGAATGGTCAATGGAGCTTTTGGGCAAATTCAGCGTCTGGCTTATACAGCTTCGATTACAGTTATTGTTCCTCCAGCACAATACGCCCGTGCCAGTGGTATGGGTTCGGTAGTACACTATGGTTCGGCTATTATTGCACCTGCCTTAGCTGGGGTTTTATATGGTGTTATTGGTTTAGTGGGAATTTGGCTGATCGATTTAGGGACATTTGTGTACGCCTTCATTACACTTGTTGGCGTTACTATTCCTAACCCCAAAAAACAAGCTCAAAAATCCGCTCGACGCTTGGAGATTATCTCGATCCCGCTTGACGGGACTCCGCCGTCGAAAGCTAGAGCAATTTCTGCCTCGATTAAAATAAAAATGGAATCGGTTTGGCAAGATCTTAATTTTGGCATTGGCTATGTCCGCAATAGTCCTAGTTTACTTGCTCTTTTGATAATTAATACTTTATTTCAATTTGCCCACGATCTTGGTGCTAGCTTATACTCCCCAATGATTCTTGCTCGCACGGGAAACAATGCCAAAGCATTAGGAAATATATCCTCGGCTGCTGGTTTAGGAGGCGTTTTAGGAGCAGCGATCGCTAGTATCTGGAGTGGTTCACAACGTAAGATTAGTAAGATTAAAATAGTGTTGCTAGGCATGATTGGTGCGGGAGTTAGTAAAACGGTTTTTGGGTTAGGACAAAGTTTATGGACCTGGATGCCAGCACAATTTTGTTCTTCAATTAACTTTCCTCTAATGAATGCTTCCAAACAAGCAATTCTCTTGAACAAAGTCGAACCAGATGTACAAGGACGAATCTTTGCACTGAGTTTTTTACTTACGGGAATTACCGCCCCTATTGGGAGACTTCTAGCTGGATATCTTGCCGATCGCATCTTAGAACCTGCAATGCAACCTGGAGGAACATTAGCAGGAATTTTGGGGATATTCTTCGGCACAAACGAAGGAGCGGGGATAGCACTTTTATATGTTTTTTCCTCTGTTTGTTTAATTTTAATTGGTTTGGCAGGACATACCTTTGCTAGCTTACGTAATATAGAAACCCTCATTCCCAACCGTAAATAATCTTCAAGAAAAAACCAAAAATGCCCAAATTTTGTTCGGTGATTTCCAAAGCCATTGGAGAAGATCCCATTGCCACTGCGGGAAACTACGACCACTGGTTTATTTTTGAACTCAGTCCTCCTTGGTCAGAAGAATTTTGGCAAGATGAACCGCTTTTTCAACCGATGTTAAAAGTCATTGCTAAACTTGTTCAGCAACAAGGAATTAAGCTTAGACCCTTGGCGATCGCACCTGATCGAGAATATTCTCATCGCGATCTCATGCGAGTTTTTTACTATTATCGTCCCCAGCGACTTTTTGCCCGATTTACCAAACAAGAATATATCCTACCCCCAGAGCAGGTTAGTCCTCTAATCATTGCCTTGCTAACTCAACCCGAACGGCTCGAAGAATTTGCTGTATATCGTCAATCTACTGAGTTGATTCGCGAGATTTTAGTTTGTACCCATGGTAATGTAGATATTGCTTGTTCTCGCTTTGGTTATCCGATTTATCAACAGTTACGTTCTGAATTTGTTGCTACCTCACGGGGTCAACTGCGGGTCTGGCAATGCAGTCATTTTGGCGGACATCGCTTTGCCCCAACAGCGATCGATCTTCCTGAAGGACGTTACTGGGGACATTTAGAACCTAAGTTTTTAAAACAATTAATCGAACAACAAGGTGCGATCTCACAACTGCCAAAATTTTATCGAGGTTGGGCAGGACTTTCTCGCTTTGAACAAATAGTAGAACGGGAAATTTGGCAGCAAGAAGGTTGGCAATGGCTGGACTATTATAAAGCGGGTCGAGTTTTAGCAATAGATGAAACAGACAAAACTTGGGCAGAAGTTCGCATAGACTTTGCTAGTCCTGATGGTAAGCATTGTGGTTATTATCTAGCTAGAGTAGAGATAAGAGAGCGCATCACCACCATGGGTGA
>DAXETX010000287.1:0-5242 GCA_051155735.1 Xenococcaceae cyanobacterium | reverse complement strand
AGCGTGGTGGGAGGATGTCAAGAATGAATTCTTGGCTCATGATAGGTATGTGCTAGAATCTCACTTTCAACGGCAGATAGTTCTGCTAAACGAGTGTCTAAAATAGTGCGATCGCCATAATAAGTAGCCAAAACCCAGTAAATCCCATAGTGACGGGCTTCTGATGCCATTAAACTGCGATAAAATTTGGCTAATTCTGGTTCTGGACAATGTTCTGCGAGTAAACCGAGTCTTTCGTGCGAACGAGCCTCAATTAAAGCTGAAACTAAAAGAGAGTCTAACAGGCGATCTGGTTCTTGATGCCGAATTTGGGCTTTGAGTTTTGCGCCATAGGGAGGCGAGTTGAGGGGTGCTAGGGGAATGCCTTTTTTTTCGAGCCACTGATTAACTTGGTCAAAATGTTCTAATTCTTCTTTAGCGATCGCAGTTAACTGACGGACTAAACTAGTATAAGAAGGATAGCGAAACATCAGATTAATCGCGACTCCTGCTGCTTTCCGTTCACAGTGGGAGTGGTCTAACAAAATGGTATCGAGATTGTTTAAGGCTTGTTCTAACCAAACCTGATTAGTCGGGGTTTGTAAAATCTTAATGGTAGCTCCAGTAGCAGCAGACATGATCTAATCAATTTTAATTTAAGGTTGTAATTCTTCTAAAATCATAAATCGCACGTGATTAATCGCTAATTCCCCAATAGAGACTTGTTCTTTATCTACAGGAACACCTTGAGCGATCAGTCTTTCAAAGGGTACTCCTTTTGCCATTTCTGCATGATACCAGGATAACCCCATAAAAAATCGGGTGGGATAAGGACCTCCTTCGAGGATGTCATCGGGATTAGATTCCATCGGTAGCCAACCAATACCAGGGAGATAAAACTCCATCCAAACATGATTAAAATCTGGTAGAAGGGGAACATTTTTGCGATCGCTATGAGGGGGACATTTATATCTGCCAACAGTGCGACAGGGGATTTCATTGAGGCGACATAGAGCGAGTAAAACTCCGAGATATTCACCACAAGAACCGACACCCCGCTTCAGAACTAGATCGGGAGTATCAATATGAGGGCGAATGCCATAACTGAGTTTGTCATAGACATAGTTGCGAATACTATAGACTTTGCGGAGAATATTGGTTTCTCTGGCGATCGCATCTTGGGCAGCCCGTTGCATGATCTCGGTGTTCATTGCCAGATTATCATCATCAACGATATATTTTTCTTTTAACTCTGGGGCTAGTGGTGGTAAAACTTCACAATCTTGAGGCGTAATTTGATATTTGATACTCCACACTTCTAACACTGCTTTCCAGCCGAAGATATAACGCTTTTCGGTAGTGAAGGGATCGAACTTAAAAACGGCGATTTTTTGACCATTTTCGATCTCTTCGGTAAAAGGTAAGCCGACAGGAGTTACTTGGCGAATTTTTTGGCGGTGGGTTTCCGCAGGTAAAGCGATGCGCCATTGTAAATCTTCTAAGATTACAGGATCGAGGGGGTCAATTTCCTCGACATAGGACATTTCTACTAAATAGCCATTGGAGAGAGTATATTTTTGCTCAGCATTGTATTTAAAATGCAACGGATGGATCAAAGTGCGATCGCGATATTGTAATTCATAATTGGGATTAGCATTGGGATTATCCCGAATATAAACTTCTTTTCCACCGTAGCAAATATAAACTATTTCTTGTTGCGTTTCAGGCTCTAGGTAAAAAGTTATTCCTATGGGATTTTCAAAGGGAGTCAAAATGCTAAAAAGCACTTCTCCTGTGGCTCTTTCTAAACAATATACTGTTTGTTCAAGCTCATCGGTGAGCCAAATCTCTTCTGCTTTTACGGTAATGTTTTCTCGTCCAATTCCTACCTGGTAAAAATGGGTAATTTTTTCTTGGGTTTGGCGATTATAAATTAAGATTTCGCCTGTTTTTTGGCAGGTAAGATAAACAGTATCATGCCAGACTGCAATTCCATCCGCTGGATCGCTAAGTCGGGTAAACAATTGTGGTTGCCAAGTTTTAGCGGTTAAAGAACAGTAATAAACATTTTCGTCACAGGTAAACCAAAGAGTCTCATCAGCAATCGCAATTCCCGTAGCCCCAATAAAATCTGCGGTATTACTTGAATTGAGAATTCTGGTATTATCTGTCAGAGGATCGATTTCTAACAAGTAGCCATTACGAGCATCAATTGCCCACAATTTAGCTTGATAAGCAGCAATACCATGAAGTGAACCACCTGCGACAGGTCGAATAGTTTTACTTAATAAAGGGCTATGGGTCATATTCTGATTGAGATCGAGCAATTTATGATTATATTGTGGTTACTGAAATAGATTCTTTCTGTCAAGATCGAACTTTATCATTTTTTGTTACTGAGAGAATTCTTATAATTGGGACATAAAACGGTATCAAACAATACTACCTGTGAATTCACCATCTCCTACTTTTCCCAATTCTCAACGCTGTTGGTACAGTCAAACTGTAACGCAAACTCTAACCGACTTAGAAAGCGATCGCTCATTAGGATTAACTACCGCCCAAGTCCAAAACCGCTTGCAGTATTACGGAACTAATGCCATTGAGGAAGCACCAGGGCGTAGTTCTTGGGCGATTTTTCTCGATCAGTTTCGCGACATTATGTTACTGATGTTAATCGCTGTAGCGATAATTTCGGGAATCTTGGATGTAATGAACCTGCGCGCTTCAGGAATTGCCCCAGGAGAAATCCCTTTTAAAGATACCATTGCAATTTTTTTGATCGTGATTCTTAATGGTGTTTTAGGTTATTTGCAAGAAAGTCGTGCGGAAAAAGCCCTAGCTGCCCTAAAAAATCTCGCTTCTCCTGTGGTAATAGTGTTGCGAGAAGGGAAAAAGCTCGAAGTACCAGCAGCACAGTTAGTTCCTGGCGATATTATCTTTCTCGAAGCTGGCGATCGCATTTGTGGCGACGGACAAATTATTGAAGCTGCCAATCTTCACATCAGAGAATCAGCCTTAACAGGGGAAGCCCAGGCGGTATTTAAATCGCCTCTAGAGCAGGGTTTACCAGAAGCTACCCCTTTAGGCGATCGCCTGAACTTAGTTTTTACTGGTACAGAAGTTTTACAGGGCAGAGCCAAAGCGGTAGTCACCGCCACGGGAATGAATACCGAATTGGGCAAAATTGCCCAGATGTTGCAAGGAGTAGCAACCGAGCCAACCCCATTACAGCAAAGAATGGCAGGATTAGGTAAGGTTTTGGTGAGTGGGGCGATTTCCCTAGTCGCTTTAGTAATTGTAATTGGCGTTATCAGAGCGGGTTGGAGTCAGTTACAAAATTTAGTCGAAGTTTCCCTCTCAATGGCGGTAGCAGTAGTACCCGAAGGTTTACCCGCGGTAATTACCGTAACTTTGGCTTTGGGAACACAACGGATGGTAAAGCGTCAGGCTTTGATTCGTAAACTACCAGCAGTAGAAACTTTAGGTTCTGTTAATACTATCTGTTCTGATAAAACGGGTACTCTTACCCAAAATAAAATGGTGGTACAACAAGTAGTAACCTTGGATGGTTCTTGGGAAGTAACAGGAGAAGGATACGAACCTGTAGGAGAATTTCGTAGTGAGACAGCAAATTTAACCAGTTTAGCGACTAAAAACCCTCAAGAGTTGCAAATTCTGTTAATTGCTTGTGTTTTATGCAATGATGCCTCTTTATCTCAAAATACTCAGGGAAAATGGGAGATTTTAGGCGATCCGACAGAAGCAGCCTTATTATCTCTAGCAGGAAAAGCGGGTTGGAATCAGCATCATCTCAACAGTCACACCAACCGCGTCGGCGAGTTTCCTTTTACTTCCGAACGGAAATGCATGAGCGTAATTTATCCCTTAGCAACCCTAGAACACTTAGTGGTAGCTGATGCCAAATATGGGTTATTTACCAAAGGTTCGCCCGAAATAATTTTAGAAAAATGTCTGGCTTATCAACAAGGCGATCGCATCTTACCTTTAAAGACAACTCAAAGAAATCAAATTCTGCAAACTAATGAAGCTCTAGCAGCAGCAGCTTTAAGAATCTTAGGGTTTGCCTATAAACCCCTAGAGACAATTCAAGATCATCCCGAAACCGCAGAAACCGAAATGATTTGGTTAGGTTTAGTCGGAATGATGGATGCACCGCGCCCCGAAGTCAAAGAAGCCGTCAGAAAATGCCGTCAAGCGGGAATTCGCCCCATCATGATTACTGGAGATCATCAACTCACCGCTAGGGCGATCGCTGAAAGACTAGAAATTACTGCACCAGGAGAGCGAGCGATCACAGGAAAAGAACTCGAAACTATTTCCCAAGCAGAATTAGAACAGGAAGTAATTACCACTAGTATTTATGCTCGCGTCGCCCCCGAACATAAACTGCGCATTGTCCAAGCTTTACAAAAACAAGACCGTTTTGTGGCAATGACTGGCGATGGTGTAAACGATGCACCAGCCCTCAAACAAGCTGATATCGGTATCGCTATGGGGATTACAGGTACTGATGTTAGCAAAGAAGCCAGTGATATGGTATTACTCGATGATAATTTTGCCACTATTGTTGCTGCTACCGAAGAAGGTAGAGTCGTTTATAGTAATATTCGTCGCTTCATTAAATACATCTTAGGTAGTAACATCGGCGAAGTAATTGTGATTGCTACCGCCCCGCTAATTGGTTTACCAGGTGTCCCCTTATCTCCTTTGCAAATTCTCTGGATGAACTTAGTTACCGATGGTTTACCCGCCCTCGCCCTAGCTGTCGAACCCCCTGAACCGAAAATTATGGAACGCCCTCCTTTCAGCCCCAGAGAAAGTATTTTTGCTAGGGGTTTGGGCTTTTATATTATTCGTATTGGGATTATTTTCGCCATTGTGACTATTACTTTAATGGTTTGGGCTTATCGGGCAGGAACTACCACAGGCAACCCTGATGCTTGGAAAACCATGGTGTTTACCACCCTTTGTATTGCCCAAATGGGACACGCCCTCGCAGTGCGATCGCCAGATCGCTTAACTATTCAACTCAATCTTTTTTCTAATCCCTATCTTTTAACTTCAGTGATTGTAACTACCATTTTGCAACTGATGTTAATTTATCTACCACCTTTACGGCATTTTTTTGATACAGAAATATTAACCATCCAGCAACTGTTGATTTGCCTAGGATTTAGTAGCCTCATGTTTGTTTGGATCGAATTAGAAAAGTTGTTTGTGGGTTGGTGGCGCAAGTAAA
>DAXETX010000286.1:0-3631 GCA_051155735.1 Xenococcaceae cyanobacterium | reverse complement strand
TGATACGGAAGTTTTACCACTAATTGGTTCTCAAGAAGGTACAGCCCATTTACCTCTAGCAATTCTCAACCCTGGAGATTTTGCTTTATTGCTCGATCCTGGCTATCCTTCTCATGCAGGAGGCGTGCATTTAGCAGGTGGGCAAATATATACGATGCCTTTGTTAGCCGAAAATCAATTTTTACCAGTTTTTAGCGATATTCCCGACTCGGTTTTAAATCAAGCCAAAATGATGGTGTTGAGTTATCCTCATAATCCGACTACTGCAACCGCACCTTTGTCTTTTTTTCAAACAGCAGTAGCTTTCTCGCAGCAGCATAATTTAGTTTTAGTTCACGATTTTCCCTATACCGATATTTTCTTTGAACCAGCAGCAACTCCGCCTTCAATTTTGCAAGCCGATCCTGATAAAACAGTCTCTCTAGAATTTTTTACTTTTTCTAAATCTTATAATATGGGAGGATTTCGCCTCGGATTTGCCATTGGTAATCCCGAATTAATCAAAGCTTTGAGACAAATCAAAGCAGTAGTTGATTTTAACCAGTATCTCGGTATTCTACGAGGTGGAATTACCGCTTTATCTGGTTCACAAGAATGCGTTAAAGAAACAGTCAAGACTTTTCAAACCCGAAGAGACGCTCTAATTGCAGCTTTACATAAAATTGGTTGGGCAGTAGCCAAACCCCAAGCTACGATGTATCTTTGGGGAAAATTACCTGAAATCTGGCAGGGAAATTCTGTCGAATTTTGTATGCAATTGGTACAAGAAACTGGAGTGGCTTTATCTCCTGGTTCGGGTTTCGGCAAATCAGGAGAAGGTTATGTGCGTTTTGCTCTAGTACAAGAGCCAGCAGTGTTAGAGTTAGCAGCAACTAAAATAGCGAAATTTTTGGAATTAGTTAGTGGTTAGTGGTTATTTACTTGCTACTTGCTACTTATTTTGGAAAATTACTCTAGCTTCTAATTTTTGGTGAAAATGCGATCGCAACTTTATTGCTATTAATTCAAAAAAAATTATTCACGATTCATTTCACTTTCTAATAATTGTAATAACTGTAGTTTCAAAGATGGAAGGTTATTTTGGATTGTTCTCCATGTAAGCATTAAATTTACCTGAAAATACTCATGGGCTATGATGTTCCGCATATCGCTCATCAAACGCCAAGGTATTGCCAAGGTATTTGAGAGTAGCGAGATTGGATCTCAGCAGAGATGTTTCTGGATGCTTCACCAATGATGATGAAATCGTAGAGGACTGATTTTATGACTGTTTCATTGGCTGCAAATTTCTCATACGTCATCTCTGCTGTACGCTGTTCGATACTAGTCATAGAGTCTATAATATCTCGGACGCGGAACTGCCAACCTCTAGATGACACGAATTACATCCTTAAAAATAGGTTCTCGCAAATGTTCCCTCAAAGCATCTTTAGTTCCTAAATCGACACTACATCCTAGTAAATCCTCTAGATAATGTCTGACTCTAAACAAATCGAACAGACTTGCTTCGATGGAGAATTCGACTAAAAAATCGATATCGCTGTCAGGACGAGCTTCATCTCGTGCCACTGAGCCAAAGAGTTCTAAAGACTTGATACCGAGATTTTGTAATTCTGTATGATGGTTATTTAAGATAGATAATGCTCGATCTCGCTGCATGAGTTATTTTTTTGTAGAACTAAATTATAATGCTCATAACATATATATATTAAAGCTTACCAACATCATCTAGGTTTAGATGTTGAGGCTCGAACCTATATGAGTCGTCAATGCTGCCAGAGTTACTTACTAAATACTCAGGTCAATGGGTATGGTTTGAAAATCATCAGGTATTAGATGCCGATCTGAGCTATCAGGCTTTACTAACCAGGGTAAAGTTAAGAAAGATTTACTAATTTGGGATTATTTTGCTGAAGAATGGGTACTTTAAGAAGAAAGTGATATTTTAAAACACAATTTCGGTGATCCCAGAAAAAGCTTATTGGTTAGCATGGTCGCAAATCAAAGGAATCGGCGCAACTTTATTAAGTAGAATCCATCAACACTTTGGTGATTTATCTCTTGCTTGGGTTGCTCCTAATTCAGAATTAGGAAAAATCGAAGGCTTAGGTTATAAATTACTCGCCCAAGTGCAAGAGCAGCGATCGCAAATTAACCCAGAACAATTCTTCGCTAAACATCTAGCAGCTAACCCCCAATTTTGGACACCAGCAGATGCAGAATATCCCCGTATTTTATTAGAAATTCCTAGTCCTCCACCAGTTTTATACTACCGAGGACAAGTCAATTCAGCAGAAAATATTGGCATTAGCCCTGCTCCTGCGATCGCTATTGTGGGGACTCGTTACCCGACAAAATACGCTAAAGACTGGACAAAAGAAATTAGCAGCATACTTACGCAACAAGGCTTTACAATTATTTCAGGAATGGCTGCTGGTATCGATACCCAAGCCCATTGGGGCTGCTTAACCGCAGGAGGTAGAACCGTCGCTGTCTTAGGAACAGGAGTAGATACGGTATATCCTAGTAGCAATCGTCAGCTTTATGAAGCAATACAGCAACAAGGACTAGTAATTAGCGAATATCCTGCTAATACCAAACCCGAAAGAGGTAACTTTCCTGCGCGTAACCGTATTATTGCAGGTTTATGTCGTGCTGTTCTAATTATGGAAGCACCGCAAAAATCAGGGGCGTTAATTACCGCCCACTATGCTAATGATTTTTGTCGCGATGTCTATGTTTTACCAGGTTCTTTGGATAATCAACAAGCTATAGGTTGCTTAGGCTTACTAAATCAAGGGGCGCACGTGATCTTAGGCGCGGGACATTTGTTAGAAATGTTGCAGATAATACCGCAATTAGACACTAATGCAGAGGTAGTGACAAGCAAAGAAAATAGTATTGCTACCGAAACAAATAACACTCTCACTCCATCTTCACCATCACAAATCGATACCTCGCAATTAGAGCCAGAATTAGCCCAAATCGTGCAAGTTATTCCCAAAGAACCAATATCTTTAGATGCGATCGCCCAGAAAACTAATTTAGATACGGGTACGCTGCTAGCCAGTTTGTCTCAATTAGAATTAATGGGTTTAGTCTCTCAGTTACCAGGAATGCTTTATATTTTAGTGGGGTAAACACTCACCAGGATAAATTTGCTTTGAACCCTTATTTAAAATAATCCAATTAAGAGATTTAAGACGATTAGTTAAATTGGATATAGTTACGCCAAATTCATTGGCTATGGCGTATAAATGTCTCCAGTTGGTTAAATCTCTGCCTTTTTTGGCTTCAAGCAGTTTCCAGTAAGGCATTAATAAACAGCTAGCAAAATATTGTGCTTGCCTTTCTATCCTCTTTGAAGATTGGACGCTACGACATAAAAATGGTTCAACATCAATCTTAATTCCTTGTTCCTCACGATCTATATATTCTCCAATAGCTTCCTGATTTATATGTAACCTCCAATGACCAATTTCATGAGCAATTGTTGATTGTCCAAATCCACTTTTTAAAGCATCAATATTTTCATTGATAAATATTAATTTTTTTACAGGAATAATCATTGCAGCAATATCCCCTTGACTATCTGCTGGGATGTTTTCCCACATAATATCTAATTTTAAAT
>DAXETX010000285.1:0-7024 GCA_051155735.1 Xenococcaceae cyanobacterium | reverse complement strand
ATAGTGTAGATTGAAAGTCTGTTTTAAATAAACAATAACAGAGCGATCAAAACTAATTTTATTTAGCAAGCAACTGCTAATTACTCCTAAAAATCGTAACATAATAGTTATTTATTACTCGCTCAATCTATCATTTTTTGAGAATATTTGCTATCTTCCAAAAGATATAATTAGTTTATCAAGCAATTCTTAATTTATTAAAACAGACTCCTTACTTTCATCTTCTTCCTTTTATCTTCTTTCTTAAAACTTAAGACAATTAACTTTGTCCGCACTTTAATCTATCTTTAGATTGATCCGTGATCTACACAAAGAAAGATGTACCGCAAACTAGCTCCGTGATAGCTTTGTAAGCAACTTAAAGAAAAGGAAATTAAATAGATGAATATCTTATTACAAGTAGCTACTAATAGCGAACCTCACTTCCCTTATGCAGCAACTATTGCTTTAGGTGTAGGGTTTCTTGCTGCTGTAACCATTGGTTCGATCGCCTGGTATAATTCTAAACGTCCCGCTGGTTGGGAAGATAAAGAACGTCCTGATATTGTGCCAAATATTGACAAGTAAGTATTAGTAGCTTTCTCAATTGTCAAATGTAAATCTAAATTGGAGACAAAAATCATGGAAAACAAAACTCCCAACGATGCTAATTACGATCGCAAGATTACCTCTGCTGAAACCGCAGCTAGAATGGAAAGAGAAGGGGATAAATTTAAAGAAACTCCCGATAAAGAAGAAGATATTAAGACAACTTCTGGTTACACAGTAGATCGCGAAGGATTAGTTAATAATTATGCCGTTGAACCAGAAATGTATGTCGAAGAACCAGGAGATTTACAAGCCCAACAAGAAGCCGAAAAAGAGAGACGGGCTGAAGAACTAGCAGAAATTAATCAACCTGGTGGCAAAGGTGTCGGTCTAATTTAGAGATAAAAACCTAGTGAATAATTTTTTAAGTGGGAGTTTGGTAGTATTTAAGCTCCCATTTTGGCTAATTTATCTCGCTCAACTAAAATCAGTAACCAAAATTTAATACTATAGTCAGATCCTAAAAATTATTTATTTTACGAAGATAATACTATCGTCAGGCGCTCCGCGATTTAACAGAATGATCGCACTTAACTTATAAAAAAAATTAGTAAATTAAAATTATTGCAGATGCAGGAAATAGCTATCGCTAAAGTAACCGACCTTCAAAATGGTCAAATGCAGCAAATAGCTGTAAAAGATGCGCAAATTTTATTAGCTAAAATTAACGATAAATTTTATGCGACAGGCGCATTTTGTAGTCACTATGGCGCGCCCTTAGCCAAAGGAATATTATACGGTGAAAGAATCGTTTGTCCTTGGCATAATGCCTGTTTTAATGCGATCGCAGGACAGCAAGAAGAACCACCAGGTTTAGATTCTTTGGCAACTTTCTCTACCAGAGTAGAAGGCGATCGCGTTTTAGTCAAGCTACCAGAGAACCTACCGCAACATCGAACTTTGGCAATGGGGAAATATGCCCCTGATGTTGATCGTCGTACATTGGTAATTCTCGGTGCTGGTGCTGCGGGTACGGCTGCGGTAGAAGTATTACGACAAAAGGGCTTTCAAGGTAAAGTAATTTTAGTCAGTGCTGAAACCAAACTTCCTTATGATCGTACTGTCTTAAGTAAAAACTATTTACAAGGTAAAGCGGAAGCAGACTCATTACCTTTACGCAGTTGTGAATTTTATGACCAACACGATATAGAATTGTATTTTGGCAAAACTGTAACTGAAGTAGATGCGCCCAATAGGTCTCTTACTTTTGCCGATGGCTCACGTCTAGAATACGATTCTCTGCTGTTAGCTACAGGCGGAACAGCCAGAAAACTAAATGTACCTGGGGCTGATTTAGACAACATCTTTACTATCCGTCAGCCAGACGATGTCAACTCTATTTTAAAGACAATTCAAACCGCCAAAAAAGCCCTAGTCATTGGTTCTAGCTTTATCGGCATGGAAGCAGCAGCCAGTTTAAATCAGCAAGGATTAGAAGTCACAGTAGTTTCTCCTAGCGATGTTCCGTTTCAAAAGATCCTAGGAGAGAAGCTAGGTAAGATGTTTCAAAAACTCCATGAAGCTAAGGGCGTAACCTTTCACCTCGGTACTAAAGCCACCGAATTTACTGGGGACGGCAAAGTCGAGTATGCAGTATTAGAAAACGGTGCAAAAATTACTACCGATCTAGTAATTGTTGGTATTGGTGTCGAACCAAACACCAGCTATCTCAAAGGTATTGAATTATCCGAAAAAGACCAAAGTATTGCCGTTAATCAATACTTGCAAACTGAAATCTCAGATATCTATGCAGCAGGAGATATCGCCCGCTTTCCCTATGCACCTATGGGAAAAGCTACCCGGATCGAACACTGGCGGTTAGCAGCACAACACGGACGTATCGCAGCCGAAAATATGTTGCAGCAACAAACTAATAATCGACAAACCGTAAGCCAGATTGTACCTTTCTTTTGGTCAGGACAATATAATGTGAAGCTACGTTATATCGGACACGCCACCGCATGGGATGAAATCAAGATCGATGGCGATTTAGAGCAACCAGAATTTTTGGCATATTATCTGCACAATAACCAGATTATGGCAGTAGCAGGAGTCAATAAAGACCGCGAGATCGCAGCCATCTCCGAATTAATGCGTCAACAAAAAATGCCTAATGCCACAGCAGTACAACAAGCAGAATCTGTTAATTGGATTGATTATTTAATCAGTCATCAGTAATCAGTAATTAGTTATTAAGTAGCAAGTAAATAACCACTAACAACTAACTATTAACCATGAAACATTACGACATAATTATTATTGGTGCTGGTGCTGGTGGTGGAACTGTAGCTTATTCTCTTGCTCCCACAGGTAAACGCATCCTAATTTTAGAAAGAGGTGGATATCTGCCCAAAGAAGTCGATAATTGGGATCCTGAAGCAATTTTTCAGGGTAGAAAGTATCAAATACAAGAAACTTGGCTAGATAAAGCAGGTAATAGCTTTTTACCCCAGGCTTTTTATAACGTCGGTGGTAACACGAAAGTCTATGGCGCAGCCTTACAGAGAATGCGAGAAACGGACTTTGGCGAAGTAAAACATCAAGGTGGCATTTCTCCCGCTTGGGAATTAAACTATCAAGATATCGAACCTTATTACACTAGAGCGGAAAGTATCTTTAAAATCCACGGACAACAAGGCGAAGACCCCACAGAACCGCCGATGTCTGCGGAATATCCTTTTCCGCCTATGCCTCACGAACCTCGCATCCAAGAGGTAGCAGACGACTTACAACAGCTAGGCTTAAATCCTTTTCATCTTACTTTAGCTATTGATCGCCATGTGGAAAACCCTGATAATAGTTCTTGTATCCGTTGTGCTACCTGCGATCCTTTTCCCTGCAAAATTGACGCTAAAATGGATGCGCAAAAAGCTTGTGTCGATCCTGCTGTTCAATACGACAACGTAGAATTAAAAGTTAATGCCCTGGTGACAAAACTAATTACCAATGCCAGTGGCAATCAAATCAAAGCTGTAGCAGTAGAGATCGACGGGAAACCAGAACAATATACCGCCGATCTTTTTGTTCTCTCCTGTGGTGCAATTAACTCCGCAGCCTTACTCTTAAAATCTGCCACAGCTAAACAGCCTCATGGCTTGGCTAACTCTTCAGGAATGGTCGGACGTAATCTTATGCTACACAACCATTCTACAATAATTGCGATCGCCGATAAACCCAATCCGACTATTTTCCAAAAAACCCTCGGCTTTAATGATTTTTATTACAGCAGTCCGCAACACGACTATCCTTTGGGACAAATTCAACTCACAGGTAAATCTCAATGGAATCGTCTAGCAATATTCTCGCCCGACTCTGTACCCCAACCGACTCTAGAATATATGGCAGAACACTCGGTTGACTGGTGGTTGACTAGTGAAGACTTACCCGATGAGAATAACCGCATCACCGTGACGCCAGAAGGCAAAATTAAAGTCAACTTTACCCGCACCAATATCAAAACTCATCAAGATTTTCTCAATATGTGGCAGGGATATCTTAGAGAAATTGGCTTTTTTATGTTTATGGTAGCAGAAGTTCCCCTTTCTGCGGTCTGGCATCAAGTAGGTACTTGTAAATTCGGTTCAGACCCGAAAACTAGTGTTCTCGACCTCAACTGTCGGACTCACGATCTCGAAAATCTCTACGTAGTTGATGCTAGCTTCTTTCCGAGTATGGGTGCAGTCAATCCAACTTTAACTATTGTCGCTAATGCCTTAAGAGTTTCAGATCGGCTAAAAAATAGTTTAGGATAAAAGATCGTAAACCGATAGTTTACTAGCAAACAGTAATTTGTTAGTTTTAGCAGGGACAAAGTTTAGTCACATGACCTCTAAACGCATTTTATTTATCGACGACGAAGAAGACATCAGAATCCTTGCCTCCTTTTGTCTAGAATTAGAAGCTGGATGGGAAATGATGACTGCTTCTAGTGGTCAAGAAGGTATAGCGATCGCCGAAACCGAACAGCCCGATGCGATTCTTTTAGACGTGATGATGCCCGAATTAGACGGTTTACAAACTTTAGCCAAACTCCGAGTTAACCCCAAAACCAAAGATATTCCCGCCATTTTTATCACCGCCAAAGTTCAAGCCAGCGATCGTCGTCGCTTCTATGCTGCTGGTGCTAAAGGCGTAATCAACAAACCTTTTGATTCTTTAACTCTAGCTAGCCAAATTTCAGGATTTTTAGGCTGGAATTAAGCCAATAGCCATTGGTGACAAGTTAAGGTTGTGTGTTGTTTGTCAAATGGTCTTTAGCTCTTAGTTATTAGCTTTTAGCTATTCTCATAAACTTTAATCTCTGCTAGACGCGATCGCTACCTAAAATGGGCTTTAATCCATATTTAGTGTTGGCTAAAATTAAAGCCCCTATCTGTAGTAGTTGACTAAAACTAATTTTTCTTAACTTGTCACAGTTGGTCAATAGCCTTCAATAGTCCCAGAAATTAGCATCAAAGCCAACAAATCATCCGTGTTAATCTGCATTTATCTGGGGACTTTACTAACCCTAAATAAATTTCATTACTTAGATTACCCCAAGCCAAATTTTTCACGACAAGAATTTGCCCTAAAAATCAGCAATATTCCCAAAATACGATTTCTCTAATTAAACTTAGGGGAGAATTTTTTTTTGCTCCCCGCTCTCTTACAGTGTATCCTTTATGCGATCCCGTGGAATTGCTGTAGGGAGATATTTACAAGTAACATTCATAAAACCACTTCATATTCTTTAATATTTTTGGCAACTTCCTCACAGTTTCTTCAAAATTTAACATTATTATTGGGATCAAATAGAGGAGAGAGTAACCACCAGCAAATTATGTCATCTAACTGGCAAGCTATAACCGTCAAACCCATGTCACAAATACTTTGTTACTACACTAACATTACCCGAACCATCCAACAGATTCGAGTAATCAATAGTCAGAAGTTGAACTTAGAAAAAATTGTCTTTCCTCAGCAAAGAATTTTCTTTGAAGCAATGCCAGAAGGACAATTAGAAGTTTACACTGCTCAAGCTGGAAAATCTAAGTGTTTACAAGTTTTTGCTTGCCAAAATCTGGAAGTTAATCAAGATAACGATAACTTTACCCATTCCATTCAGGAGTGGACAGGCGGTAAAGGAAACTACATCTATCCCTCTCAAGTTTCACCAAAGTCTTTAATTGAAACTATTCCCGCTAAATAAACCTAAATTTGCCGAAATTAAATGGAGTTAAAAAAAATATGAATATTTTTACTATATGTCCCTGTTGTTCTAGCCCGATGCTACATTATCTGCGTAATCAGAGAGAATACTGGTTTTGTCGCAGTTGTTGGCAAGAAATGCCAGACTTTTCCGTCAGTAAAGAAGCTGATAAATATGCTGAAAATCAAATTGTAAATTTATCTGATAATTTGGTCAAACGGCATAAAACTGTAGCTGTATGAGGAAATAAACTCAATAAAGTTTTTAATCAAGGAGATAGAAAATGACTACTCAAGAAGAAGCGAGAAAAGCGATGGCACAATCACGTCAGCAGGAAGAACATCTTGACGAAAATATGCTAAGTCGTTCCCAAGAAAAAATTGCTCAAGATTCAAGCCCAGAAATAGGAGAAGAAGCCAGAGAATTAATAGTAGGGCAACGCCAACACGATCAAAATACACGAGATACCATGTTATCTCGTTCCGAAGCGGAAATCGATACTTAGTACATACGGGACTTATTTGAAGAAAGATAAATTTAATTAGGCTCGGAAAATTTCTTAAACTAAAGTTTTAGAGACGGTAGTTTTAGGAAAACACGGATGCGATGAGCTTAATAAATTTCTTGTCTTTCAACATAACATCTTCTCTTAGTCTCTTTAGTACTGTTTTTTTAGGTCTTAGCATCACAGAAATCGCTACTGCTGCTACTTTTGACGCTACACCCCTTTTTGCTGAAGTTGATCGCTTCAGTACTACTATTCCTACTGATGGAAATCCAGCAGATATTTATTTTCCTGCTGTCTCGGCTAATAGCAGTAAATCATTTCCTACCGCTATTTTCTTACCAGGTGCATTGGTAGATAAATCTTTTTACTCTAGTTATGCTACTCAAGTTGCTAGCTATGGCTTCGTAGTTGTTGTTCCCAATAATACCGTATCTTTACCTCAATTTGATTTTGAAGGGTTGCTACCAGAAGCCTCACAAATTAACGCCATCTACGACTTTATTTTGACAGAAAGTGATAATGCTAATTCTCAGCTTGGGGGGATTGTCGATCCAGAAAAGCTAGGTTTACTCGGTCATTCTCAAGGAGGTGCTGTAGGTCTAACCGCTGTTGAAGATTCCTGTATTTTTCCTTTCTGTTTGACTGATTTTACTCGCCCAGAGGCATTGATGGCAGGAGCTTTTTACGGAACAAATCGCTTCGATCCTTTTTTGATGGAGTTTATTCCTACAGCTAACGAT
>DAXETX010000284.1:0-3291 GCA_051155735.1 Xenococcaceae cyanobacterium | reverse complement strand
TGGAAAATTAGACGATCTTTAGCAATTCTAATAGTTTTACTATCGGTTGTTATAATTGTCATCATTTTGGGTATAACTATTATTCCCTTAATTGTCGAGCAATTCAATCAGCTTTTAGAACGCTTGCCGAGTTGGTTAAATTCTAGCAGTGAACAACTTAATGCCTTAGAAGCATGGACTGAGCGACGTAATTTACCTGTTAATCTTACTAATCTCGGTCAAGAATTCTTAGGACGCATATCTAACCAGCTACAGCAAATTAGCGGACAAGTATTAGGCAGTATTTTTTCAGTTTTGAGCAGCGCTTTTGATTTTTTGTTGATTGCTGTGTTAACTTTTTATTTATTGCTACATGGGGAAGAAGTTTGGCAACTTTTATTTAAGTTGCTACCAGATAATATCGCTTCACAAATCCGTCGTTCTTTGGGTGAGACTTTTCAAAACTACTTTATCGGTCAGGTTTCAGTAGCAACAGTCATGGGATTGACCATAACTATGGCGTTACTAATTATGCAAGTACCTTTTGGACTATTATTTGGCGTAGGAGTAGGAATTATGGCAATTTTTCCCTTTGGCGGAGCGTTAAGTATTGGAATAATTAGTTTTTTAGTCGCTCTAAAAAGTTTTTGGTTGGGAGTACAAGTTTTAGTAGTAGCATTCATTATCGAACAAATAGTCGAAAATGTAATTGCTCCTCGCCTACTAGGAGAGTTTACGGGACTAAATCCCGTGTTGATTTTGATATCTTTGTTGATTGGGGCTAAAGTAGCTGGTTTTATCGGTTTAATTTTAGCTGTTCCTTTAGCTAGTTTTGCTAAAAGTGCGACCGCCATTTACCAAACTGAATCTTAAAAGCATCGCTCATTGATTACTACTTATTTGACTCATTTTTGCCAAATCCAAAACTTGAGCTAGTTGCGCTTCCTCCATTAAACCTTGGGCTAAGACAATTTCGCGAATCGATTTACCAGTTTCTAAAGATTCTTTAGCCACAGCAGCAGCATTTAAATAGCCAATATGGGGATTTAAAGCGGTAACCAGAGCGAGACTACTTTCAGCATAGTTCAAACAACGATCGCGTCTAGCCGTAATTCCTGTAAGACAACGCTGGCTTAAAGCAGCGATGGTGTTACCCAAAATCTCAATGCTGTGGATCAAATTATAAGCAATCAAGGGCATCATCACATTTAACTCTAACTGTCCTGCTTGCGCAGCAAAGGCGATCGCTGTGTCATAACCTATCACCTGAAAACATACCTGTGAGGTCATTTCCGCCATTACAGGATTGTATTTTCCTGGCATAATCGATGACCCTGGCTGTACTGGTGGTAATTGTATTTCTTTCAAGCCTGTTTGCGGACCAGAATCCATCAGGCGTAAATCGTGAGAAATTTTGACTAAATCTTGGGCTAAGTTGCGTAAAGAGCTAGAAACGGCGACAAAAGGCGACATACTCTGCATTGCTGCCATAAGATGCGGTGCTGTCTTTAAAGGTTTTCCTAACAATTCCGCTAACAACTCCGTAACCCGATAGCGATATTGCGGATGGGTATTTAATCCTGTACCAGCAGCACTCCCCCCTAAACCTAAAAGATAAAGGTCTGATTCTGCTGTGATAATTCTTTGGCGATGACTGGTTAAAATATGTGACCAAGCCCGAAAACTATCCCCTAAACGCACTGGTACAGCATCTTGTAGATGGGTGCGTCCCGATTTTACGATATCCTGAAATTCCTCCGCTTTGGACTTCATTGCTGCGATCGCACTTTCTAAGGCAGGATATAAATTATGTTCTAAGGCTAATAATGACCCAATCCTAATCGCGGTAGGAATGACATCGTTAGTCGATTGACCGTAATTAACGTGGTCATTGGGGCTAACTAGCTGATAGTTGCCTTTATCATGACCTAAAATTTCTAAAGCACGATTAGCCAACACTTCATTCACATTCATGTGATGGGAAGTACCAGCACCAGCTTGATAGATATCTACCACAAACTGATCTCGCAACTGACCTTGCAAAATCTCATTTGTCGCTTGGACAATAGCATCGCTAATTGCAGAATCGATACAGCCTAGCTCACCATTGGCGATCGCAGTTGCCTTTTTGATCAGTAAGCAAGCATCTACATAAGTCGGTAAAGGTGGAATGCCACTGATCGGAAAATTCTCTGTTGCTCTAAGAGTTTGAATTCCATAATAAACCTCAGAGGGTAGCTGTCTTTCTCCCATTGAGTCTTTTTCAAGGCGATAGTTAGATTCCGTCATAGGTCTCATAAATTAAGCTATTTTTAATCTAGTTCTAATTCTTCTCTAAGGTTTCTCGTTTACCTCCCCATTTGTTCTCGTTTAATTCTTAAACTGCAAAGTGTTGATTTAAAAATGACATTCTTAAGCAAGTCATTCAAACATTTAATTTTACAAGGAGAACAAAATACATGGGTATTTTTAGATGTAGTATTTTTTAATTTGTTAGTAGGACTCAAGTAAATTGCTTCAGGTTGGGTAAAACCAACCTTTTTTGTTTTGAGTAAGATAAGAGGAATGCAATTAATTAAATCAAATGCGAAGCGATCAAATTTACGTATATCGAAATCTTTGGGAGTTTGACGGCGTATATCAACATCATGGAATTGATTGTGGTGATGGGACGGTAATTCACTATCGTAAACCCAGTGAAGTTGTCGAACGCACTTCTTTAGTAACTTTTAGTCGGGGAAATTCTATCTCAGTAAAACACTATACCCAAGGATTTTGTTTTGTGCCTGAAGTGGTAGTAAACAGAGCAGAAAGCCGACTCGGAGAAGCCAAATACAATCTATTATTTAATAATTGCGAACACTTTGCTAACTGGTGTAAAACAGGGATTAGTGATAGCAAACAAGTTCGTAACTTTATCCCAATTATTGATCGCTTTGACCATCAGAAATTGACAGAAGCAATACAGCGATCGCTGAACCAAACTAATAGCAATAATGCTCACAGATTAGTTCAAACAGCACTAGATGATATTAAAGTCGTTTGGGAACAGCTACAGCCTGAATATAAACAAGCCATTGCAGAAGTCGAGTCTTGGCAAAAAGTGGCACAAGAAGCCATCAAACGCGATCGTGATGATCTAGCACGGGCTGCACTGCTAAAAAAACGCAATTATCAGCAAAAAGCTCAACAATTAGAACATGAGTTACAAGAATTAGCAGATATGACCGAAAAATTATTAATTAGCGATCGCTAGCTGTTGGTTAATTAACAATCGTGACAAGTTAAGGGCTTGTGTTGTTTGTCAACTAG
>DAXETX010000283.1:0-12649 GCA_051155735.1 Xenococcaceae cyanobacterium | reverse complement strand
ATAGTGAGATTTGCTTAAGATTTTAACAATAGCAAAATAACAGTTTTTAGAGGAAATACCGAATTATGAGTGCTGACGAAAAATCGAAAAAAATGGCTCAAGAATATAGTGCTAAAGCCAAAGAAGCTATGGATAAAGTTACCGACGAGCAAAGTCCTGAAGTAAAAGAAAGAGTTGAAAAAGTTCGCAATACCTTTGACAAAGCGATCGACTCAGCAAAGGATGCTCTTAGTTAAAATCAATATGGTTAGAAACAGAATTAATTTTCTGTCTAACCATTTAAATAATTAATATTTTAAAGAAGAAGTGTGAATAACCAAATGGAGAAAGGCTATATTCTCAAAAACTATTCTTTATAGTCAGCCTTTGCCATAATTTCTTTCATTACAGGAGAAAGATTTTCATTTAATTTGCCAGCACGAATAAACTCAGCATAAGTGTCCGCTTCGATATCTAACATTTGTTCTCGCAATTGCTCCATAGTCAGAGAACGCAAGTTATCATGTTCTCGGTTCATTTTCTCGATTTTATCTTCGATAGAGTGTAATTCGCCTCTTACCAAACCTTGTTGATAGCGATAGAACTCTGGATCGATTTCGGGAGAAATTTCTTGGCTATCTAAATAACTTAAAACTCGTTTTAAAGCAACTCGACGCGCTAATAATTCAGAATACTCTTGTCTGAGAGGTTGATCGCCAATTAAATTGAGAGTTTTTAATAACCATTGAGTAGTTAAACCTTGAACTAAGAGCGTAAATAAAACTACACCAAATACTGTATCAATAACTTCTTGCCTACCACTAATTAGTACGGGAACACTTAACGCCAAAGCAATAGATACCGAACCTCTTAACCCACCCCACCACAAAACAATTTGTTCGCGAAAATTAATTTGAGTGTTGCTAATTAAATTACTAATATTACCCAAACCAAAAATGGCAATAGCTCTAGTGACTAAAACTGCTGCGATCGCGACTATGATTAAATCAAAGTTATCATTAAGACTAGCCAAATCAATTTGATCGCCAATAAGCAAAAACACGATTGAATTGACAAAAAAAGCTAAAAACTCCCAAAACTCTGATACTAAAAGTCTAGTACGGGGATTCATGCCAATTCTTGAGCCAAAATTGCCCAAAATCATCCCCACAGTAACGACACCAATCACTCCTGAACCGCCTAACTCTTCAGTTACTAAATAAGTACCATAGGCAGAAACTAAAGTCAGAGATTGTTCTACTAACGGAAGATCGAATCTTTGAGTTAGATAAGAAATGCCAAAGCCAATGACGCTACCAATTCCTAACCCCACTCCCGCAAAAGTAAAGAACTGAATGAAAGTAGTGGGTAAAGAAAACTCTTGAATTCCTAAAGGGATCCCTACTAGTAGCACAAAAGCCACTACTGCTACCCCATCATTAAAGAGACTTTCTCCCTCCATAATAATACTCAAGCTTTTGCTAGCTCCTAACTCGCGAAATAAAGCTACTACCGAAACAGGATCGGTAGCTGATAAACTAGCTCCTACTAGTAATGCTGTAGCTAAAGATAAAGTAGTAAACTGACTTAGAGCAAAAGCTACTCCCACAACTGAAATAACCACTCCCACGATGGCAAACAAGCTTACTGGTAACAAACTTTGTTGCAAATTGCGCCAGCGAATATTCCAAGCTGCTTCAAATAGCAAAGGAGGTAAAAAGATTTCTAAAATTAGCTCTGGCGAAAGATCGACTAGACGAATATCGACAAAAGCTAGACCGAGACCGACAATAACTAAAAGCAGCGTGTAGGGAATTTGGCGAAACCAACTAAAAATGCGAGAAATGGTCGCAACACTTAAAGATACCGATAAAACAATTAAAAATTGTTCTAGATTTCCTTTAATTGAAATTTCAGTAATAGTAGAATCTATAGTCATTAGTAATTATTACTCCTACAAGTTGACGAAGTCGTAACAGATTGCGCCTATTATCGGCGAAGTGCTGGCGACTAATCATTTCCCCTAACAAATCAATTGAATATAATTTGGAAAGTTAATGAGATTATTGTTTCTTAATAGCTCCGTAATTATTCACTATATATAAACCAGGTATGATCGATGATTCGTATTTTATTAGTAGATGATCAATTTTTGCTCTGTGAAGTTTTAAAAACCTGGCTCGAAGTAGAGGACGACTTTCAGGTTATCGGAGTAGCTCATGATGGTCAAGAAGGACTAGAACAAGTCGCCAAGTTACAACCAGATATTGTGCTGATGGATATTGATATGCCTGGAATGGATGGTTTGAGTGCGACCGAGCAAATCTGCGATCGCTTTCCCCAGGTTAAAGTAATCTTTTTGAGTGGTCATGACGACGATAATTATTTGGGTAAATCGCTCCGCGCTGGAGCTAAAGGCTACTTACTCAAGAATACTACCGCAGAAGAGCTTGCAGCCAAAATTCGCTCAGTATATCAAGACCAGAGTCATCTTTTGGATTCTGGCGATCGCCGTGATTTTATCGCACTACAAACTCAAGTAGAAGAGTTAATTGAAACCTATAGGCATAAATTTCAGAAGCAACTCGATATTTATCGGCAATCTTTAGCAGAACTGAATCAGATTGCGGAATTAGATTCTAGCTATGAAAAAAGACTTCAGGAAATAGAACATCTGTGGCGCAACGTTCAAGAACAGCAATTACCCCAAATCCAACAAGAAAATAAAATCACTTGGGAGTCAATTCGGGCTGAAATCAACAATGTCCATAGTCAATTAAGTGATGCCAATCACGCTTTAAGTTCGCAAATGAATCAACAATTGGTTAATCTTAAACATGACCTTGACAGTCAGTTAAAAAATGCCTTGGATGAATGGTCGCGTCAAAGAGCGACCCTGCAAGAATGGGCAGTCCAAAGAGATGAAATGCATCAGTCTCCTCAAGAGGTCGAAAATAGATATCGTCAAGAGTTAATGTTGTGGACAAATCCGATTCGGACTTCTTTACGTAATGCGGATCGAAAAATTCAAACTTTGCGTACTTGGTTAATTGCGATCGCTTTAATTGCAGTGGTTTCTCTCGGCTTTTCTAGTTGGGTTTTAGTTTCGAATTTTTTAGGAAATTTTTCCGCGAATCCCATCAGGCAATCTAATAATCGCTAGCTTTTAGCTAAAAAAATGAGGGAAAATTAATTACACATTCAACTTTTCCTTTTCCCTTTGAGCGATCTCAACCAGGAAATTAATTTTGAACAACTACTTATCAGGCGCGTTTGCCACTTTCGCCATTAACTACAGCAGCAGTAATTAAATGAGCTAATCTTAGAGCTTCTGGAACTTTTCCGCGATCGGTTACCCGTTGTAATATTCTGAATGTAAGCTCAGTACTCAGTCCATAAACCTGAAAGAAAAAGGGTGGCTGAACCTGAATTTCTCCTGCTTGGGCTAAAATTTGTAACCTTGTCTCAGGATGAGGTAAGAAAGCAATTGCTGCTTTCATCTTTTTGAGGTTGGGGAATTTTCGCATCACAGCAACACAGGGTAATTGTAACTGTTGAGCTAATAACGGTAAATTAATTAAGTTTAAGCCTCCCATGCTGATCCCATCTAATAAAACTAGATGAATTTGCGGATAAAATTTACTGTCTTGTAACATTTGCGTCAATTGTTCGGTGCTGTTCCAGCCATCAGCTTGAATCTTGCCCCACAGCATTCCTTCAAAACGAGTTCCAGCACAAACTATTCCTGCTACTGCAACAGAGGAGTTTGTCTGACGGATCAAGGGAGCATCATCAAAACCAATTACCCGAATTTGGCGGTTATGGCGGAGTAAAAAATCTAATTTCGCTTCATTAACAAAAGGCACTTTTCAAGTTTTTTCTAATTATTACCGTCTCTAGCCTACAACACTAGGCGATCGCGCGATAATGATCTACTGTAAAGCTAATGCATTTGAATGTGTAATTAATTTTGTTTAGGTGCTTATTATCTCCTCCCCAATTGGTAGCTAAACACCATCAGTCCACTTTAAATTTGGTTAAACGATATGAAGGTATCAATGATTAACTGAAGTTCAACTAATTGGTAAACGAACTTGGAAATTAGTGTATCCTGGCATAGATTCAAAATGAATATTACCTTGATGTTCTTGCACTACAATGCGACGAGAAATATCTAAACCTAAACCTGTGCCTTTTCCTACTTCTTTACTAGTAAAAAAGGGTTCAAAAATCCGAGGTTGAATTGCCAAAGGAATACCAGTACCATTATCGATAATTTCGACTAAAACACAGTTATTTTCTAAGCTAGTCCGAATTATTAATTCTCCTTGACCATTCATCCCATCGATCGCATTATCGATCAGATTAGTCCATACTTGATTGAGTTTGCTACCATAAGCAGCAATTTTAGGAATATCTTTGCTATATTCTTGCTGAACTTTAACACCATATTTAAGTTTATGGTGCAAAATTTTTAGAGTATTATCTATGCCTTCATGTAAATCGACTTCTTGTAAAGGAGCGCGATCCATATAAGAATAGTTTTTAATTGCTGTTACCAAATCAGAAATTCGAGTCGTACTTTGTTCGACTTCTCCAACTAGGCTATTCATGTTTAAAGTAGCTTCTAACCACATTAAAGCCTCGCTAAAAGCATCACTATTCATTGACAAAGCGAGTTTTTCTAAGCAAGATTGTTCGATTCCAGCACTAACTAAAGTCGGAGCAACTTCCCAACTTTTGTTAACTCCTTGTGCTTCGAGCCATTCAATTAAAGCATCTTCTTTGTCGCTTTGTTCCATCGGAGATAGTTGCAGCCCTTGATTTATCCTAGTTAAGGCTTTAGCTTGTAATTCCTTTAACAATTGGCGATGTTCGGCTGCGAAGTATTTTCCTCGCAGATTAAGCATTTGTCCTTGAAGATTTGCGATGGCAGAATTAAGCTGTTTAGCTGCCCTTCGCCCTGCTGCTGCGGGATTATTGAGTTCATGAGCCAATCCTGCCGATAATTTACCTAATGCTGCTAATTTTTCTTGCTGGCGCAATCTTACTTCTAATTCTTTCGATCTTTCTGCTAGGGCAGGAACAAACAAATCGATACTATCAGGACAATTTTTTAATAACTCTTTAAAATCATCAAATTTAATCACACGAGAATTATGAATACTGCTACCAGTTGCTTGACAAATTCCTCCTGTCAGCATGGTTAAATCTCCTGTAAATTCCCCCCGACGATGAATTGTAATTACTAATTCTTCTGCACCTAGCTGTTTAGTGATTTTTATTTCTCCATCTAAAACTACATAAAAACTATCCGCAGGTTCTCCCTCTTGAAATAATATTTCTCCTGGTTTGAGTTGGACAATGAAACCGCAAGCAGTGAGTTTTTGAAGATGAGCTTCAGCCAGGGTAGGAAACAATATTGATTCAGGTTTAACAGGTGTCATAGAGATAAGATTGGGAATTATGTTTAAATGCGTGAGAGTTTAGTAAATAGTTGCCACAAGTCATCAATGACTAACTACTAACACAACGATAAACTTAATGCTTTAATACCAGACGATATCGAGGTTTACCGCTACGGAGTTTTTCCATTGCTGCATTAACCTCGTCAAAAGCAAAAGTTTCAGTAATTGGTTCAATATTATGTCTAGCTGCAAATTCTAGCATTTGGGCAATTGTTGCAGGACTACCAGCAGGACTAGCAGAAATAGTTTTTTGACCCGCAATCATCGGAAAAATTTGGGCTGAGAGAGGACTAGGAATTACGCCAACTAGATGTAGTTTACCTTTAGGGCGTAGTACAGCCAAATAGATATCCCAGTCTAAATCTGCATTAACAGTAGAAATAATCGAATCAAGGGAATTAGCAACTTGCTTTAAAGCTTCGGGGTCACGAGAATTAACAAAATGACTCGCACCTAATTCTCTAGCTTCAGCTTCTTTATCGGGACTGGTAGAAAAAGCCGTAACATCACAACCCCAGGCTTTTAAAAACTGTAATGCTATGTGACCCAAACCCCCAATACCAACTACTCCGACTCGGTCTGTCGGTTTAATATTTAGTTGGACAATAGGATTAAAGACAGTAATACCCCCACAAAACAAAGGACCAGCTTTAGCGGGATCGAGGTCTTCTGGTATGGGAATAATCCAGTTTTGATGACCTCTGACTTTATCAGCAAAACCCCCATGTCTGCCGACGATTGTCCCTTCTGCATCCGAGCAAAGATTATGATCGCCTGTCATGCACCATTCACAGTGCATACAAGAATTGGCATACCAGCCCAAACCAACTCGTTGTCCGACTTCTAAAGTGTTTACAGCATCTCCTATTGCAGCGATAGTGCCAACTACTTCATGACCAGGAACAAAAGGATATTGCGTAATGCCCCATTCGTTTTCTAGCATACTTAGGTCACTGTGACAGATACCGCAATACTCTACATCGATTTCAACTTCTTCTTTGCCTAACACACCAGGGTCATATTCAAAAGGTTCTAGTTTTCCCCCTGGTTCTTGTAATGCGTAAGCTTTAATTGTCATGATTTAATAATCCTTGTCTTAACTAAAGAACAAAATAAACATCTGAGCAACGTATTTTTGAGATCAAATTTAGTCCCGATAGTCAAAGTATCTCAACGGCGAGAAGCAAAAAATCTAGTTCTGAGTCCCTCAAATTTAATATCTTGCTAGTTTTTGACTTCTTTAATTATCCTCTACTATCCTCACTTATCTCTTTGTTTTGCTCTAGTTGTGATTATCTAATCCTTCGGCAAACTTGAGAACACGCTCTGCTGTATTCACCATATCTAGGACGGATGCTTTATCTTTGTTCATAAATTATTTGGGCTGTTGCGAGAATTTCTTGACGACGAATCCAGTTATCACTGTTTTCAAAAGAAATTCTAATCTACTTTCCGCACATCAAAACGTAGCATAAAGCAATCAAGAAAATTGTCACAATGAAGAAGAGAATTATAACTTCTGACGCAATTGTTTAATAGCGGTGCTGGTATTACGAGTTGCTGCAACTTGAAAACAATCGCCAATCAAATTTAAGATATCTATATTGGGAAAATAGCGACTGAAATTGCTTACTACGTAGCTGTTATTTTGTAACTGATAAATAGTCACGCGATCGCTTTTAAATAACCACACTTCAGGTACTTGATAGGCTAAATAATCATTGACATCTGTATAACTCGTAATGTCAATTTCTACTACTAAATCTGGTGCTGGTTCAGTTTCCCAGTTAATTCTTTTTTTCCCTAAAGCTGCTTGCCAATTGTCGATATAAAAACAGTAATCTGGTTCAATCCCGCTTCTTTGGGGTAATTTCAGCGTAATGGGAGTAAAGGCTTCATACTCTTTATCTAAATGGTCAAGTATGGTTGTAATGACACTAGCAATTAGATGAACATTGCGTCCATGTTCGGGTAAGGGACTCATTAACCAAATCTCTCCAGGACGGTATTTGAGTCGAGGAATAGAGCGATCGCCTAATTGCTGACTCAAAGCCTCGTAATCCTCCCAACTACCAGGAATTTGAAATAACGATCCTGGGGGAATTTCAATCTTTTCTGGGGAAATAACGGCAAACATGGTTGATTTTGGTTAGTGATTACTCATCATTTAAGTTCTCGCTTCTGCTAGATAGCGATGGACAAACATAATCGCAATTGAACCTTCACCAACACCTGAAGCTACCCTTTTTACTGATTGATGGCGGACATCGCCCGCGACAAAAATCCCAGGGATACTACTTTCTAGTAAATAGGGATCGCGTTCTTTGTGCCAACCAGAATGGCGTTTACCATTTTGTTTTAAATCTGCGCCAGTGAGGATATAACCCCTTTCATCTCTGGCGACAACTCCATCTAACCATTGGGTTTCAGGTTGCGCCCCGATAAAAATAAACAAGGATGAAGCAGGAACAGTTACTTTTTCCCCTGTATTATTATGTAGCAAGGTAATTGCTTCGAGATTGCTTTCACCTTCAACTTCTACTACTTCAGTACGTACCATCACTTCAATGTTAGGCGTGGCTGCAATTTGTTCGATTAAATATTGGGACATACTCTTAGTCAGAGAGTCGCCTCTAACTAGCATAGTTACTTTGCTAGCATACTGAGAAAAATACATCGCAGCTTGTCCAGCAGAATTTGCCCCACCAATCAAATATATATGTTCTCCTTTACAGGCGATCGCCTCTGTTTTGGCTGCACCATAGTAAACACCTCTTCCTGTAAGCTGGGCGCAACCTGGAATATTCAATCTGCGCCATGCAACTCCTGTGGCGATTAATAAAGCATGACAGGTAATTTCACTACCATCAGCTAAAGTAACAATGCGATAAGCGTCTTTTACTGTAACCTTTACTGCTTCTTGGGGGGTTAAGATTTCGACCCCAAATCTTTTAGCTTGGGTAACGCCTCTTCTGGCTAAGTCTCCACCACTAAGTCCGACGGGAAAGCCCAGATAGTTTTCAATGCGAGAACTCGATCCTGCTTGTCCTCCTGGGGCTTGTCTTTCGATCATGACGGTGCTTAAACCCTCAGAAGCACCATATACTGCTGCTGCTAACCCCGCAGGACCTCCCCCGACAATCACTAAGTCGTAAAAAGGCTTTTCTGCTTGGGTTTGTAAGCCAATTTTTGCTGCTAGTTCCAGATTGGTTGGTTGTTGAAGTTGTGAACCATCTCCTAAAAGAACTAGGGGTAATTGGGGCTTTTTCCCATTATTCGTTGCATAAGCAACTAGTTGCTGCGCTTCGGTTTCTCTTTCGATATCTAACCACTGATAGGGAATTTGATTGCGTGCTAAAAAATCTTTAACATTATGAGAACAGGGTGACCAGCGATCGCCAACAATTCTAATCCCCTCAAACCCTGGACGATATATTGCTAACCAATCATCAAGTAAGTCGTCAAGGATCGGATAGAGTTGTTCTTCTGGTGGATCCCAAGGCTTGAGAAGATAATAATCTAATCTAGCGGAGTTAATCGCCCGAATTGCTGCATCAGTATCAGCGTAAGCTGTTAGCAATACCCGTTTCGCTTCAGGAAACATGGTAGCAGCTTGTTCGATTAATTCTACCCCAGTCATTGCAGGCATTCTTTGATCGCTGACGAGTAAAGCTACTGTTTCGTTGCGTAACTTCAGTTGTGCTAAAGCTTCTATTGCTGATGCGCCAGAACTAGCACGAATCAGCCGAAAGCGATCGCCATATTGTTTTCTGAGATCGCGAGCGATCGCATTTAGAACCTCTAGATCGTCATCTACAGTTAAAATTGCAGGTTTAGCCATTTTTTGAAGATAAATGAGGAAGGTGATTACTGATTACTGTTTCCTGTTTACTACGTGTACCACTTCATAGAGATGATATTCGTTCTCCGCAATACCTTCCCAATAGGGTGCAGCCTTACTAAAGCCAGGTTTTTTCACTAATTCGGCGATCGCCTCTTGATTTGTCCATTGTCCATAGTTAATCACGCGAGTACCATCCAAACTACGGTGAAAAGTAGCTGAGATTAGCCCAGACTGTTCCATTGCTGGGTTAAGATGTTCTTTGGCTAACTCTACCATTTTGGGCTGATTTTCAGGTTTCATCGTAAATTCGGCAAAGTGGACTACATATTCTCCTTCTTTGATCTGAGGCATCCCTACTTTAGATTCAGCAGCGACAATTTCATAAACATGGGAATCTGGTTGACCAAAAGTAAAGAGTGGTTCGGCTTTTTGTTGCACTGCTGCATTGTTTCTAAAAGCTTCAAATTCTTGGATACTTGCCCATTGTGCATAGTTAGCGACTTTTACTCCATCGGTACTTTTATGAAGGTTAGCAGAGACAAAACCAGGTTGCGTTTTTACTGTTTCAAGAAATTCTCGAATTACTGCAATCAAATCATCTTGTTGAGAAGGTTCAACGGAAAAAATAATGATTACTGTTGTGAGTTTATTGTCTAAAGAAAGAGTAGTCATTCGCTAAAAAGATGAATTATGAAGGATTAGGTAATCACCAATTACTAGTTACTGATCACTGTTTACTGAAATATTGCAAGTCATTAATCGCCCTAAGAAAAAATTAGTCATTTTTGAACCATAGGGAGAATTCCACCACCGAGAAGGATGACAACCTATAGGTGCATTAAGACTAAAATCTAATTCTTTACAAGGAAGCCAGCGGTTTTCTCGTCGCCAGCCCAATATTTCCCCCCATTTTTCTACTATTTGCTGATTTTGTTCGATTGTTGTCTGAATATCCCCTCCTACTTTCTGGTACAATTCCAACTGGGGGCTAAAACCAAAGCGATTGTCACTATACTTGAGCCATAACCCATCAATGGTCATTAAGTCTTTACAGGGGAAGTGTTGGATGTCTTCTGGGGTTAATTCTTCAATTTCTTTGCCCATGACATCCAGAATCAATCTGATAGTTTCTTGATCCGCATCAAACCAGTTTTCCTCAGCTAGATACTGCTGAAGCGTTTCATATCTATAGCTATCAGCAACTAATAAAAATTTAGCTTCTAATTTGGATATTTGCTGCGATAAAGGGGCTAACTCTTCTAATTGACTTTCAATATCATCAAAACGGTTAGCAAATTGGTTAAGCTGTTTTTGAATCGCGCTTAACTGTTGGGATAGCTGAAAAATAGGATCGCGATCGCTCATTGATTCTACTTAGGAATGTTTCCGCTATCCTATCGTATCTAGTTACAAACCATGAGTTTTCTAGATCACGTTTTAAATTTTGGTTTTAGCTTAAATCGCTATTGTTCTACATCATCACATAAAGTGCGATCGCTTTCCTCAACTTCTGCATTATGTTGTAAATAATCTCTGATTAGATTGCAGCCTTGTTGAAAAACTAACTTTGTATCCAAAACTATATCTAGATTCCAAATCATTATTGTTTGGTCATCACTACTAGAAATTAAAGATTTGCCATCGGGACTAAAAACTACGTTGTTTACAGTTTGAGTGTGTCCGTTTAAAGTCTTGAGTAAAGTACCGTCTATATTCCAAAGTTTGATGGTGCGATCGCTAGAAGCAGTGGCGATAAAACGATTGTCTGGGCTTAGGTCAACACGCCAAACTGCTGAAGAATGCCCAGATAGATTTTTGTGTAGAGTACCATCTGTGTTCCATAGTTTAATTGTGCCATTAATAGAAGAGGAGATAATTTTTGAGCGGGCGCGGTCGACAACAATACTTAAAACATTTGCTTGATGACCTTTGAGAATTTTTATAAGCTGACCAGAATCATCTAAGATTTTAATAGTACTATCTTCAACACATCCGACAAACATCAACTCGCCATCAGGACTAAAGTTAAAAGTTGAAATTTGATTGCAAACCTTAACGGTTCTTAAAGTATTACCAAGGCGATCGCGAAATTTCAGATTGCCATCCCAACCAGCAGAAACGAATACTGCGGAGTTAGATTGAAGCTTGCCGTTTGAAAGTGGAAAATAATCTACAGCATCTACTATATCATCGTGGTCTGTAATTGAATTTATTAAACTACCGCCAATATCCCACAAATTAACTGTTTTATCTCGACCACCAGAAGCGATTGTTTTGCCGTTGGGACTAAAAGCGACACTTGTTATTTCGCGATCGTGTTTGGACATATTTTGCCGTAAATTACCGCGATCGTCCCAAAGCTTTACCGTCCCATCGTCGTTTCTCGAAGCAATTAATCGACCATCGGCACTCACTGCTAATCCCGATACAGCTCTACCTTGTCTGATAATTTGTACGCTTTTGTTACCCTCTGGTTGCCACAATCTAACTGTATTGTTGATACTTACAGAGGCAATGGTTTTACCATCAGGACTAAATTCAACGCCTCTTACACCTCCTTCGTATTAAAGCCCAAATACTATCTTTATGCTCTATAAGAGTTTTTCTTAAAATACCATTTTTCTGCCAAAGTTTTATTTTGTTGCTCAAAGTTCCTGTAGCAATTGTTTGTCCATCTGGGCTAAAGGTAACTGCATGAACGCCTCCCTCAAATCCAGAAAAACGGTTAGATTCTATGCCATCATAAACAGTTTTTTTCAAAGTTTGTTCTACTTCCTCGATTAACTCATCGTCGTTTGAGTTAATTTGCCCTAGTTTTTCATAAGCTTTAATAGCAGCAACTAAAGCATCTAAAGGTCGATCTGAATTGAACAAACCTCCAGCAGAAGCAACCAAAGCATCAATTTCTCCTATTGTTGCTTTACGATACTGAATATATGCGGTGATTCCTAACCCAGAAGTAATTAAAAAACCCGCACCAGCTATAGCCAATAACCATCTTTGCAAACGATTGGCTTTTTGTTCTTGTTTGCGTCTTTTTTCTGTTTCAGCTAATCTGGTCTGTACTTCTTTTAATCGGGCTGCTTCTAAGTTTCTTTGTACTTCTTGTCTGTCTGCTTCTTGCGAGGCTGCCCTGCTAAATTTTCTTGCCTTAAAAGGCGATCGCGTATGGTTCTAAAATGTTCTGGTTCGTCTTGAGATTCCCAATTATTAACGATCTTATTTTTAACTAAATTATCTCTAAGTACAGGACAAAAATTGTAGGGAGTGAAGAAACTCATCATTTTTTAAATCTAAATCAGTGACAATGGAGCGTAAGTAATACTGCCCAACATAAAGCTAATGTCATCAAGGCGAC
>DAXETX010000282.1:0-6022 GCA_051155735.1 Xenococcaceae cyanobacterium | reverse complement strand
GATGTCCAAGTTATTCGCCTGAGCGAATGCCTCACTTACTAACACCCGCTCCCTTTGTCCTGGTTCGATATACTGACCTCGGCGAATAAACAGATCGTTCAACATCGGCATTTGCTGGGCGGGAATAGAAATCAAACGCCCCGTAGCAGGTTCGGCTAATCCAGGTACATCTAAATTCACATCCACTACTACCCGCATCTGCACCTGCTGTACTCCAGGAATTTCGGCAATGCGAGGAATTAGGGAATCTGGGGCGCGTTTGAGTTGGACAAATACATCGGCAAAGCGGTAGCGGTCGTAGTAAGTTTGCTGAGACAACTGCAAGGAATCATAAGCACTCATCATCGTCACCAGGGCAGCAATGCCACAAGCGACAATCAGAGCGATCGCAATTACCTGTCCTTTGAGGTGGGTCAGATCGCGAATTAGTTTTTGGTCAAGGGCATTCATGATCGATCACCACTCTAATTCTGCGGGAGTTACCTTATGTTCATTCTGCTGCACCTTGGTAATCTCTCCACTCCGCATCGTAATCACCCGATCCGCCATCGCTGCGATACCTGCGTTGTGAGTAATTACTGCCGTGGTTGTGCCTAACTCTTGATTCACTTGAGCCAAGGTTTCTAACACCAGTTTGCCAGTTTGAAAGTCTAAAGCTCCTGTAGGTTCGTCACAGAGCAACACTTGGGGACGCTTGGCAATGGCTCTGGCGATCGCAACTCGCTGTTGTTCGCCTCCAGAAAGCTGTGCCGGGAAATGATTCAGGCGATCGCCCAGATGAACTCGTTCTAGTGCCTCGCGGGGGTGCATGGGATGAGGTGCAATATCCGTCACTAGAGCCACGTTTTCACGGGCAGTGAGGCTAGGAATCAGATTGTAAAACTGAAACACAAAACCCACGTTTTCGCGTCGAAAACGAGTCAAAGCGCGATCGCTAGCAGCAGTTAAATCTCGACCGCGAAAGATCACCCGACCACTAGAGGGCTTATCCAAACCTCCCAAAATATTCAGCAGCGTTGATTTACCACTACCTGATGCTCCCAGCAAGACCACAAACTCTCCTTCATCCAGGTCTAGATCGACGGATTTCAAAGCCCGAACCGTCACTTCCCCCATGACATAGGTTTTGCTAACGCCTCTGATTTGAAAGAGACTGCCATGAGAGGGAATTGTTACGGGATTTCCTTGGTTTAATGATTGAGTCATCGACGAACCGCCTATAAGTTAAGGTGAGCTTTAATCTGCTTAAAATTAAAAATAATTAGGATTCGCGATTATTTTTATGACCGTACAGTCATATTGTACGTCAACACGGCTCTACCGAAGCTAGTTGAGACTTTTCTTAATAGATCCAAAATCGTTGTTGAGATATGGATTTTCTTGTTTTGAGTTGCTGTGATAGTGGGACTTTGAGTAAATCCTAGATCAAACCTATTTGAGATGAGATTAGATCCAAATCCGTTAGTGATAGCCTGAGAAAAATGCTGTGAGAAATATTGATCTTGAAGACAAGAATAATGTCAGAAAAAACAGTTAAAATTCTAGATTACAGACAAGAAAAGGCATCTAGTTCTTTTTTGCCAAAACCCGCTTTGCTTTCAAGTGTGGGATGGGATAGTATTCATCTTGAACAGCATCAACAGCCAAAGTTTGAAACCCTTGAACATCAACACACCATGCACATAATTGCCTATGGTGTTTCAAACTCTCCAGGAGAAAGATGTTTAGAGGGAAAGATTCAACAAGAAAGGCGAAATCAAGGAGACATTGCGATTATTCCTGCTGGTATTGCCCATCGTTGTAACTGGAATACTTCATCTGAGTTTGCAATCTTGGCAATTGAACCTAGACTTATTCAACAAGTCGGTCAAGATTTAGTAAACTGCGATCGCATTGAACTTATTCCTCAGTTTATGAACAAGCAAGATGCGCTGATCAAAGGAATTTTTGCTACCCTAAGAGACGAAGTAAAGTCTAGCCAAATTGGTAGTGGTCAATTAATTGATAGTCTCAAAATCACCTTAGCAATTCACCTATTAAGAAAATACTGCTCTACAAAACCCAAACTTTCTAGGGATGAAACTGGTTTATCCAAATCAAATTTACACCAAGTAACTGAATATATACATGAAAATCTTGATCGCAATTTAAAAATTATTGAGCTTGCTGCGATCGCCGAAATGAGTCCTTATCATTTCATCCGCTTGTTTAAAAATAGTATTGGTCAAACACCTCATCAATACATTTTGCATTGTCGAATCGAAAAAGCAAAGTATTTATTGCAACATGGAGAAATCAATTTTGCAGAGATTGCAGCCAATGTGGGCTTTTGCGACCAAAGCCACTTTGGCAGATCCTTTAAGCATATTACTGGAATTACACCAAGACAATTTTATGGCAAATCGCAATAATTTACTAAAATTCCGCAGCTTTTTTCTATAGTTTTCCATAGCATCTTGTCTAAGCTATTCGTAAATTTAATCATTGATTTACCAAGGGAAGAAGATGCAAATTGAAGAGCAAGAAATCATGATTTCTACTCCTGACGGACAAATGCCTGCTTTTGTAGGTTCGCCAGTTGAGAATAGCCCCAAACCTGCCGTTATATTATTAATGGAGGCTTTTGGATTAACACAACATATCCAAGATGTAGCTGTCCGAATTGCTAATGAAGGCTATGTAGTTGTTGCGCCTGATTTATATTATCGTAAATTACCAAATAACAAGTTTGAGTATGACGAGGTAGAAAAAGCGATAGCAATGATGTGGCAGCTTGATTTTGGTAAGCCTCTGGAGAATGATCTTGAGGCAACATTAACTTACATTAAGTCAAAAGCAGATGTTTGTTCAGACAGAATAGGAGTTACTGGGTTTTGCTTAGGCGGTGGTCTGAGTTTTTTTACTGCTACTAAATTTTCAGATCGAGTGGCGGTGGCTGCACCTTTCTACGGCATGGTTTTTGATGAATGGATTGAAGCAGTTAAAAACATTTCAATTCCCGTATATTTATTCTTCGGTCGAGTAGATCCGTTGATCAATAGCGATCGCATTAAGCAAATTGACTCCCGATTTAAAGAACTTGGCAAAAACTATAAGTTAAAAGTTTATCCTAATGCAGAACATGGTTTTTTCTGTCACGAACGTTCTTCTTTCAATCGTTTAGCAGCTGAGGATTCTTGGCAAGAGCTTATGAGGTTTTTCCAGCAATATTTATAAGTAAAAGTACAGGAGATAGTTTATCTAATTAGTATCTTGGTTTGGGCTAATAAATCTGCGTTTCCTTTTACGCCGATCGCTTTTCCAACATCATACCCATAAATTATTTAGAGGCACTTTCATTTGTCTTTTTTGCGACTTTTGACCAATCAGTTTGTTCAAGAACCACATCTAAAACATCTGATATATTACAATCTTGCTCATAGGCTATTCGTCTAAGAATTTGGTGATGCTTTGGCTGAATATATACTGCTTTCCTATTGGTTTTAGCCATTCTATGGACTTTGGATAAATAGTTTCGCTTTCTAGTATATATCAGCTAACTAGCTATATTGACAACTAGCTCACTAGCTGATTAAATAAATAATTGATAAAATCAATCAAGCTATATTATTAATCTAATTTTTAATTAATCGATACAATTTCGTTGATAGAGCAATCTGAGGATTTATGAAGAAAGAAATAGTCGGTTTATTTTCAGGTTGTGGTGGGCTTGATCTGGGATTTGTTCATGCAGGTTTTGATGTTATATGGGCAAATGAGTACGACAAAGATATTTGGGAAACTTACGAAAAGAACCATCCCTTAACGATTTTAGATAAGCGAGATCTACGCAAAATTGACTCAAAAGAAATTCCCGATTGTATTGGTATTATTGGTGGGCCACCATGTCAAAGCTGGAGTGAAGGGGGTAGCCAAAGGGGGATTAAAGACCCTCGCGGACAATTATTTTTAGAATATGTCCGAATTTTACAAGACAAGCAGCCCTTATTTTTTCTAGCTGAGAACGTTTCGGGAATGCTCCATCAAAAACATTTTCTAGCTTTAAAAAACATCATTGCGACCTTTGAAGAAGCTGGTTATGTAGTTTCCTACAAGCTACTAAATACTGCTAATTATAATGTTCCGCAGGATAGGAAGAGAGTAATTTTTATTGGCTATCATACTTCTTTGAATAAATGCTTTAACTTCGATTCATTAATTCCTGCAACATCTATTCCCACTTTAAAAAACGCAATCTGGGATTTAAAAGATTCAGCTATCCCAGCTAAAGATACTAACAAAACTAAAGGAGAATTATGCCATGTCCCCAACCATGAATATATGATTGGCGGATTTTCTAGCATTTATATGTCGCGAAATCGAGTTAGGTCATGGGATGAGCCATCGTTTACTATTCAAGCAGGTGGTCGTCATGCACCAATCCACCCTCAAGCTAATAAAATGATTAAAGTGGCAAAAGATATATGTAAGTTTGACGAGAACTCACCACAACCATATCGAAGATTATCAATTAGAGAATGCGCCAGAATTCAAACTTTTCCAGATAATTTTATATTCTATTATCACAATCTAGCATCAGCATACAAAATGATCGGCAATGCTGTTCCAGTTAACTTTAGTACTGCTTTAGCTCAAGTTATATACAGAGATTTATTTTCTACTAATGAGACAATTGAATCAAAAAATAGCGAACGAGAAACACTAAATTTTGCATATACAATTGAACAATTAAAGCTAGATTTAACCGCTTCGCGCTAGCTAATAGCTACCGCGCTAAAGGTCTTGATTCATCCGCGGTTTAAGTCCCCTCTTCTACCTCGAAGAGGCGAAGAGATTAAATTAATTAGTATCTCTTATCTACTAATTAATTAGCTAAAAGCTAAAAGCTAGATTTAATAAATAATTAAAGGTTACTGTTTTTTCTCAATCATTAAAAAGTAAACTGTTTTTCTTTCATTGGTAGGAAAATTATCTCTCCAACCAGATCTTGGTTCTCTTACTACTTCATGGAATATCCAAGAAAAATTATCTGGCTTTTTTGATAGACCCAAAGCTCTATTATGCTCTGAATTACTGCTTTGACCAACCCATTGTCGTCTAATTGCTATTGATAAATTATTTTTGTATAGATCGAAATACTCGCTAAAAGAATATAAATTAATATTGTTTTGATTTATATCCTTTTTGGGGGCTTCCACAATATATTGGGCTGGATACTTAGAAAATCCTAAATTGGGACTTCCCTTCATCATTAGAAATTCTAATAACGTTTTAAACTCTTGCTCTGATAAAAAATTTGTCCAAGGAACATTACGAGTAGTTAATTGACCTTGATGAAATTTATTAACAGCTTGGTCAAGTAAGGAAAGTTTATTGGGAATTGCAGTAAATTCTAGTTGTTGATAAAGATCGATAATATTGGCTCTTTGGATGCGGTTAAATGAAAAACTACCTCCTGTCTGTTTAATTGAAACACCACTTCTATTTAGATAAATATCAGCTTTTTTGCTAGAGGATTCTGTTGATATGTTAGATAAATCCTTAACTGATTGAATAACTTTTATTTCTGAACTTCCTTTAATAGGCGCAGCTATTTCATATATTTTACCTAAATGTCTTAAATTTAAAAGATTTATGTTATTAAATATGAATTCACATACTTTCGACTCATTACCAGCCATTCTTTAAACTCCAAGCAAGACAGCAACTAGATATCTAATCAGGAAGCACAATCATAACTTAGCCATGATTGTTCTGGATGGATATAATGCTGAAATAACACCTTGACTTAGCTATTAAAAAAAGATATCTGGAAAAAGAAGTAGAGCAAGCGATAAACCTGATGGCATGGCTTCGCTACCCACAAGTCAAGAGGAAGAGACAAGATGGATAAACTATGGTTAGATAGCAAGGTTAGATAGCAAGGGAGGCAGGAGAGTTAATCTAAATATTGTTTTGTTTTCTCTATTAGCTGATTTCGCGCAGCAGCCTTAAGAGTCGAGGAATCTTTTTGCCGATAAGT
>DAXETX010000281.1:0-7501 GCA_051155735.1 Xenococcaceae cyanobacterium | reverse complement strand
CAGGGGAAGAGTAGTATTCCCGACCAACCGACAAAGACAAAGCGATCGCGTTTTAACCAGTCATCGAGAACGTCAAACCATCCTCTCTGTGCTGGGGCGCGTCCTACTGCTATAGTCATCTAATAGTCTCCAACTGTTTATAAGTAAAGTTTATTTATTGCTAATACATTGAACTTAAACCACTTGGATCAATAAAATGTTGGGGTTTTTCTTAAGCCAATGATGAGAAAAGTTTACTTTTCGTTACTTACCTTATATTAAGAGAAATTGAAATTTATTTCCAGGTTAATTCTAAATAAAAGCTAAAATGTCCCAGAAACTACATATAGAGTAGAATCGAAAAATAACCGTGAGGATACCTCGCAGTATTGACTGAATCTGGGAAATAAAAGCCAAAGTAATATGTACACGATCGATATTGTTGTCAGAAACACCCCTTTACCTATTTCAATTGAAAGAAAAGAAGCTGAAGCAGCAGAGCAAGTTTATCAGCAAATACTCTCGGCGATGAGTTCTGCCGAACCTCAAGTATTAGAGCTAACTTGTGAAAAACAAGAAGGGAAAAAAGTAGCGATCGCCACTAGTGCGATCGCTGCTGCGGTAGTTTCGCAAAAGTCTGGTAGTGCTGCTGCTGGTCGTGCTGCTGGTTTTTTTAGTACTGCGGTTACTCAGTAATGACTACCCCCCAAGCAAAATCATCTCAGCCACCAGCGATTACCGTAGAACAGGTCAGTTTTAGCTGGTCGGTTAACCCTGTATTGCAAAATTGTTCTCTAAAAGTGCCTCAAGGAGAGTTTTGGATGCTGTTGGGGAACAATGGCAGTGGCAAATCGACATTATTAAGATTGTTGGCAGGATTAATCAAACCCAACTCAGGCAAGGTGGCGATCCATTCTCCTTGGGGATTGGTTTTTCAGAATCCAGACCAGCAGTTAGTTATGCCTACCGTGGGAGCAGATATTGCCTTTGGCTTAGTTAAGGAAAATTTAACTTTTATTGAAGTCAGAGAGCGGGTGCGAGAGGCTCTAGCAGCAGTAAATTTATTAGAATTAGAACGCAGACCGATCTACGCTCTTAGTGGCGGACAAAAGCAACGTATTGCGATTGCAGGAGCATTAGCGCGCCATTGCCAAGTAATTTTATTTGATGAACCCACCGCTTTACTCGATCCTGATACTCAAATTGAGTTAGTTCGGCAAGTACGAAACTTAGTTAAAACCAGGGGTTTAACCGCTCTTTGGGTAACCCATCGTTTAGAAGAATTGGACTACAGCGATGGCGCATTTTTGCTGCAACAAGGGAAAGTGATTGCCCAAGGAGAACCTCAAGCCCTAAAAGCTCAGGTCTTAGCCACAGCTTCGCAATAAAATTAAATTTTTATTAACATTCTTATTTACAATAGGAGCAGAATTATTATTACTAAATAGTACATAAATGCCATGTCTGCCCCTTCCTATCAGGCATTACTACTGGTTGATGGCTATAACATCATCGGTAGTTGGTCTGACCTCAAAAAAAATCGCGATCGCCACGGACTAGAAGCTGCCAGAGAAGTTTTGATCGAGTCCTTAATTAACTATGCTGCAATGGTTTCTTATCGGACTCAAATAGTATTTGATGCTCATTATCAAAATACTCCTAGTCATACTCAAGACTATACATCTCTCGTTTCAGTTTATTTTACGGCATTTGCCGAAACAGCAGATACTTATATCGAAAAATCTTGCGCTGCTTTTAATCGTAGCCCCGTCCCCCCAAAACATTCTCGGTTGATTGTGGCAACAAGCGATCGCGCTCAAAGGCTAACTGTCACAGGTTATGGAGCAGAATGTATCTCCGCTCAAAGATTAGCAGGGGAAGTAGAAATCACCGCCCGCAAAATCCAGCGACAAAAACGACCCGCTAAAAAGTCGTCGAGCCGTTTTTTATTTCATGCTCTCGATCCTGTGGCGCAACAGCGTTTTAGACAATTGAGGCAAGGCAAGAGTTAAACTAAAAAGTATTGACAGGAAAAAAAATAATAGATATAATAAAAAACGTTGCGAGTAAGCCAGAAGCTCAAAAAACTCCAACTTTGATTAAGCCCCCATCGTCTAGTGGCCTAGGACACCTCCCTTTCACGGAGGCGACAGGGATTCGAATTCCCTTGGGGGTACTAAAGTTTAAAACCGACCTAATTGGGTCGGTTTTTTTAATGATAATTGCTAGAACTCTGAAATTCAGTAATTAAGACTTAGTTTTAGCTTGCGATTTATTTGAAAAACTTAATATTCTGTAAATGGACTAATTAATTTGATTTTCATGAATAATGCGATCGCCAAGTCGGAGTCAAATCAATCTTATTACATTGATGAGTGGCAAAGAGGATATCAATCTCAGCCCCACGAAACTGAATATCTGATACAAGACATTGAAGGGAAGATTCCCTTAGATTTAGAAGGCACACTATTTCGCAATGGTCCAGGTTTATTGGATATTGCTGGAACACCAATCCATCATCCCTTTGATGGAGATGGCATGATTTGTGCTTTTAGGATTAAAAATGGTCAAGCCCATTTTCGCAATCGCTTTGTTAAAACCGAAGCTTATTTGCAAGAACAAGCAGCCCAAAAAATCTTGTATCGGGGTGTATTTGGCACACAAAAACCTGGTGGTTGGCTCAATAATATTTTCGATTTTAAGCTAAAAAATATTGCCAATACTAATGTAATTTATTGGGGGGATAAACTGCTAGCGCTTTGGGAAGCAGCAGAACCTTATGCTTTAGACCCTCATACTTTAGAGACTCATGGAATCGATTATCTTAATGGAATTTTAAAACCAGGAGATGCTTTTGCTGCCCATCCTTGGATCGATCCAAGTTGTGAACTAGATGGAGGTCAACCCTGTTTAGTTAATTTCTCTCTTGAACCAGGAATCTCTAGTAAGATTACGATTTTTGAACTTGCCCCAGATGGAAAGCTATTACGTCGTCATGCTCATAGTATCCCTGGTTTTTCTTTTATTCACGACTTTGCTATTACACCGCACTATTGTATTTTCTTCCAAAATGCAGTTAATTTTAATCCTTTCCCGTTTTTGTTAGGGTTAAAAGGCGCAGGTGAGTGTGTCGCGTTTCAACCGAATCGACCAACCCGCGTGGTGCTAATTCCCCGCGACCCCAGTAATAGAGAAATTAAAACTTTTAGTGTCGAATCTGGTTTTGTCTTTCATCATGCCAATGCCTGGGAAATTGAGAACCAAGTATGCATCGATTCAATTGCTTATTCTTCTTTACCGCAAGTCCAACCCGATGCCAATTATCAAGAGGTTGATTTTAGTAGTTTAGACCCTGGACAACTATGGCGATTTAGTTTCAACTTAGTAGATGGTAGTGTTGCGAAAAAAATGCTCGAACCTCGCTGCTGCGAATTTCCTGCGATTCATCCAGATCGAGTCGGAAGAGAGTATCGTTATTTGTTTATTGGTGCTGCTCATCAACCTACAGGAGAAAATGCACCTCTGCAAGGAATTTTGAAACTAGATTTAGCGACAGGAGAACGTCAGTTTCATTCTTTTGCTCCTCACGGCTATGTCAGTGAACCAATCTTTGTGCCTAAGCCCAATGCCTTAGCAGAAGATGCGGGCTGGATTTTAACTTTAGTTTACGATGGCAAAAATCATCGTTCCAGTTTGGCAATTCTTGACGGACAAAATTTGGCAGGAGAAGCAGTTGCTTTACTACATCTAAAACACCATATTCCCTATGGTCTTCATGGTAGTTGGCATTCTGTAGCTGTTTAGGATTAATGTTAAGACTAGGAAGTATTAGTGACTTTTTAGTCTTAATTTTTGATTTATTTTTCGGCAAATTCTAAGTTAGAGTTAAAAGAGCGATCGCCTCTAATCTCAGTTATTTATGAAAGTATGCTTTTGGCTTAAAATTCCGCTTTTTGTCGCATTATCTTGGATTTCAGCGACTTCTGCCCTAGCAGGCTTATTTGATCGCCCTGATTTTTTTGAAAAAGGTCGCGATCAATTTGAAGCAGAAGTACGTCGCTTTGAGGAAACGGAAAATACTGATAATTCTTCTCTCACCATCGAGCAAACGGTTTTACCCTGGTCGCGCATATTAGTAGAAGCAGCAGGCTTTACTGTCATGTTACCTTCAGGCGCAATTACCCGCGAAACCGAAGTGGTTGAAGCACCTAGAGGTGATATTGAATTCGATATTATTGCAAGTCATCCCGCAGCTTCTCGCTATGTGATTGCCTATTCTGAAGCGATAACTGCTGAAAGACTAGAAAATACCCCAGAAGTATTAGAGCAAGCACGAGATCAGATTATTAGTAATAATGTGGGGCTACTCAAGATTGCAGAAGATGATTTTACTTGGGAAAATTATTCAGGTAAACAGTTTCAGCTACAAAACCAAGCAGAAACAATTGTATTCCGTCTCTTAGTGACTGAAAACCGTTTTTATGTTTTAGCCGTCAATCAACAAAATGATGCCATTTCTCCAGATTCTATTGATACTTTTTTTAACTCTTTTGAGCTAATTGATTGATTAGGGATTAGGAACTAAAAATAGTTGTAGATAGTTCTTAATCCCTAAATGTACCGTATTCATCAGAAAACTGCTTTAATTTAAGCTAGTTGCGCAATTACTTCCTCTAAAATCGCTGCTGCTTGATTTATTTCAGCCTCAGAGACAATTAGAGGGGGTACAAATCGCAAAACTTTAGGACCAGCAGGAGCAATTAATAATCCTTGTTCCATCGCAGATTTGACAATCGTAATCGAATTTAATTCAAGATCAGACTTAATTTCCATTCCATTAATCAAACCCCAACCTCTCACTTCGGTAAAAAGGTGCGGATATTTGTTAGTAATGGCTCGCAGTCTAACTCGGAGTTGTTCGCCTCTAGCTTCAACGTTATGCAAGAGATTATCTTGTTCGATAGTTTCGAGTACCGCTAAAGCAGAAGCACAAGCTAAAGGATTACCACCAAAAGTACTAGCGTGATTGCCTGGTTCAAAGACAGCACAAAAATCTTTGCACAACATTGCACCAATGGGAATACCACCAGCTAAACCTTTGGCACTAGTAAAGATATCGGGTTCAACTCCTAGCTTCTCATAGCCCCAAAGCTTACCAGTTCTACCAACTCCCACTTGCACTTCATCAAAAACGAGTAAGATACTATTTTCATCGCAAATTTTGCGTAATTTAAGAAAATATTCTAAATCACCAGGACGGACTCCTCCCTCTCCTTGTAAGGGTTCGAGCATGATTGCAGCAACTCGGCGATCGCCTTCATCAATATCAGCGATCGCATTTTCAATTGCCGTAATATCGTTATAAGGGACATAGGCAAATCCCTGAACTAAAGGTTCAAATCCTTTTTGGTATTTGGGTTGTCCTGTAGCAGTAATCGTGGCTAAAGTTCTGCCATGAAAACTGGATTTAGCGGTCAAAATTACGGGATTTTCCAGAAAATCTAGAACTGTATGGGCATATTTACGAACTAGTTTAATCGCAGCCTCATTAGCTTCTGCACCCGAATTACAGAAAAATACTTGATCCGCACAAGAATTATTGACTAGCCACTGTGCCAGTTTTCCTTGTTCGGGAATATAGTAAAGATTAGAAACATGATGTAATTTCTGAATTTGCTGCGTTACCCTATCAATTAGAGCGGGATGAGCATGACCTAAAGTACAAGTAGCAATGCCCGCGACAAAATCAAGATATTCTTTTCCTGTGGTATCCCAAAGACGACAACCTTTGCCTCGTTCGATAGCAATGGGAAAACGCCCATAAGTGTTCATCACATTGGCGTTAAAACTATTAACATCAAAGGAATTGTCGGTAACAGCGGAAATAGCAGGGCTTTCAACTGTGGTAGATTGACTCACAAATTACTCCAGATAAGTATATATAAGAAATGATAAAGAATAAATCTCAGAATGCGAAACTCTAGCTTCGAGGATAAATATGGACGCTTGCGCCAAGAATTAATTGGTGGTGTCGTAGCTTTAGCCGGAGTGGTTCTGATTGGAACACTGTGGTACAGATTCGTTGAAAAGTGGTCTTTGTCAGAATCTGCTTACATGACCATTATTACTCTTTCCACTGTAGGCTTTTCTGAGGTCCAACAATTAGATGACCGTGGTCGTCTGTTTACCATTTGTTTAATTTTAATGGGTGTAATTACCATTGGTTACATCGTTAATCGGTTTACCGAAGCCCTAATTCAAGGTTATTTTCAAGAAGGACTTAGAATGAGACAAGAGCAACTTGCCATTGATTCTCTCGATCAACATTATATTGTCTGTGGTTTTGGGCGTACTGGTCGTTATGTAGCGCGAGAATTTGCAGCCGAAGGCATTGACTTTGTCATCATTGACGACAATTTAGAAGAAGTAGCAGAAATTAAAAAGTTAGGCTATACGGTAATTTTTGGGGATGCAACTTTAGATGAATCTTTAAATCGAGCTAAAATTAGTCAGGCAGTTTGCTTAGTTACAGCTTTGCCCTCTGATGCGGAAAATCTCTACACTGTGTTATCAGCCAAAACTCTCAATCCGAAAATTAGGGCGATCGCCAGAGCGAGTAATGAAGAAGCAGTTCAAAAACTCCAACGGGCTGGCGCAGATGCGGTAATATCTCCTTATATTACAGGGGGCAAAAGATTAGCAGCAGCAGCCCTCAGACCGCAAGTAATGGATTTTGTCGATGGGATTATTACAGGTGCAAATCGTTCTTACTATCTAGAGGAATTTTTAATTGATGCGCAGATTTGTCCCTATGTCGGCAAAACCTTGCGAGAAGCTAGATTACGCTCCCAATCGGGTGCTTTGGTGTTAGCCATTCGCCGTTTCGACGGTAACTTGATTGCAGGACCAATGGGAGATACGCCAATTTTAGAAGCAGACGCACTAATTTGTATGGGAACAGCAGAACAACTGCGAAAACTCAATCAAATTTTAGGTCCTATTAGTTCTCAATCACCTAGATTACCGAAACAGCAGGAAGAAGAATGAAGAAGGTAGGAGGTAGCAATAATTATCTTGTTTGTACTTAAGCATCTAAATAAAATTAATTACATATTCAACTTTTCCTTTTCCCCTTTCCTTTTACCTTTTCCCGATCTCAACTAGGCAATTAATTTTGAGCAACTACTTAATTACTAAGTTGCCAGAAAAAACGATCATATTTTGCCACAGCAATCTTAATCAAGACGTTTTCCAATTCCTAATTCTTTTTTACTACGCTTAAGTTGCTTCCATAAATGTTTAATTTTTAAATAAGCAGTTTCAGAAGTAATTTTTCCGCTAGTCTCTAAATTACAAATATAGTTAACCTTTTGGGCAAACTCCTGGAGATTAGCGTTAAAAACTAAATTTTTAGGTTGCACATCACCATAATAAGTACTTCGGGGATAAAGAAATTTATGTTTATCAGCATTAAAGTTCATGGTTATCTCAAGATAAAAATTAATCTTTGGGTTACTTAGCT
>DAXETX010000280.1:0-5905 GCA_051155735.1 Xenococcaceae cyanobacterium | reverse complement strand
ATGTCTAATCTAATGACATCTCCTGCCCCCAGAGTATAATTAGTCTCACTAGTGCCTAAATTTACTGTAGCTCCAGTATCCTGGTCTATGGCTTCTAAAGCGATCAGTTTTTCCTTAGCTGGAATTTTTAGTTCCGCCTTGACTGATGTCGGCTGAATAACAAAGAATAAAGCGGTAGTTATAGCTGCTATTTTACTGGTTTGATTTAAAACTAGTTGATTCAAAATAGAGGTTTTTTTCATAAAGGCATCACAATCTGAAAAAATACATTATTGCGACTAGGTTAGCATTATTATCTCTTAAAGTTAAAATGTCGAAAAACAAGAAACAAAAGTTTCCTTATTTATTGGGTTCTAAATGGACTGCACAACAAAAAACTTGGGGTTGGCGACACTTTCAAGTGATTAATCGCCAAAACAGAGGAAAATGGGTATTTGCCGAGATGGTAGCCTCTTGTGATCCCAATACCCGTTTTTGGCTTAATGCCCAACAGTTAAAAGATGAATCTTTGTGGCAGCCTGGATGGAAAACTTTAGCGGAAATTCACCAGCTTCAAGAGTCGAGCAATGAGCGATTTTACTCAGAAAATTGTTAATTTTTTCAAAAGCTAATGTTTCGAGTTTGTTTAGTTAGCAAAATCAATTTTAGCAGCCAAATCTTAGCATCATATTTTAATTTTGCCCACCCTAAATTTCTCTCTAATTTAATCAATCGATGAAACGCCATTTAATGTAAACAATCATAAAAAAGTAACAATTTATACCTTATTTAGGATTCAATAGAAACATAAGACTTCAAGAGGTAAGGCTGATGACTCAAGCTATTGTGCCTGAAATGGGTGTGAGCGATAATTACAATTCCTCTAAACAGCAACCTTCGCTACTAGCAGATGCCAGTAAGAGATTAGAAACAGCATTAAAATACATTACTATCTCAGAGGATGCGATCGCTCGTTTGAGTTATCCTAAAGCTAGCCTTACTGTATCGATTCCTGTCAGAATGGACGATGGCTCGTTAAAGGTATTTACAGGCTATCGCGTTCGTTACGATGATACTAGAGGACCAGGAAAAGGCGGAGTTCGTTATCATCCTAATGTCACTCTCGATGAAGTGCAATCTTTAGCTTTCTGGATGACTTTTAAATGCGCTTTGTTAGACTTACCTTTTGGTGGTGCGAAAGGAGGGATTATCGTTAACCCCAAAGAGTTATCCAAAGCGGAGTTAGAAAGATTAAGTCGCGGATATGTCAACGAGATTGCTGATTTTATTGGCGAAAATATCGATATTTTAGCTCCTGATGTTTATACCAACTCGACAATTATGGGTTGGATGATGGACCGCTATAGTACAATTAAGCGACAACTTACTCGCGGTGTCGTTACAGGCAAACCTTTGAGTTTAGGAGGAAGTCAAGGCAGAGATACGGCGACTGCTACAGGCGCATATTACGTAATCCAGATGATTTTGCCTAAATTTGGTTGTATTCGTCAAAATACCACTGTGGCAGTTCAGGGTTTTGGTAATGCAGGCGCAACTTTAGCGGAGTTATTATTTCAAGCAGGATATAAGGTAGTAGCAGTTAGTGACTCCAAAGGTGGTATTTATGCGCCCAATGGTTTAGATATTCCTAGTATTCGCGAACACAAATATCGTAATCGTGAAATTAAAGCTGTTTATTGTCGTGATAGTGTCTGCGATATGGTGGAACATCGCACTATTACCAATCAAGAATTATTAACTTTAAATGTCGATGTGTTGATTCCTGCTGCCTTAGAAAATCAAATTACTGCTAATAATGCTTTAGATGTTAAAGCTAAATATATCTTTGAAGTAGCTAATGGTCCAATCGATTCCGCTGCGGATGCGATTTTGAGCGACAAAGAAATTCAGGTTTTTCCTGATATTTTGGTTAATGCGGGGGGTGTTACTGTTAGCTATTTTGAATGGGTACAAAATCGTAATGGTTGGTATTGGACATTAGAAGAAGTCAATCAACGCCTCAAAGCTAGGATGGAAACAGAAACTCAAAAAGTTTGGGAATTGGCTCAAAGAAAGCAGACAGATATTCGTACTGCTGCTTATATTCACGGTTTACAACGTCTAGGAGAGGCGATGGATGCTAAAGGGACAAGAGATTATTTTATTAAGAATTAATCTAATAGTTTAGTTAGTTCTTCTCGTAAAGGTAAAGATTGATAACCAAGTTGCCAAGCTTTACTACTATCTAAAGAAGTATCAGGAGAACGTGGCGCAGCCATAACTACATCTTGTTGTTTGCCTGGTAAGATTAAATCTTGATTTAAATGATAAGTTTCTGCTAGCAATAAACCAAAATCATAGCGAGAAATTCTAGTTTTTCCGCCCAAATGTAAAATACCATGTACTTGTTTTTCGAGAGCGAGTAATAAACCCTGAGACGCAGTGTTAGCGCTGACAGGAGTCCGAAACTCATCAATAAATAAATTTAGTTCTTTTCCTGCTTTTAAAGTTTCGCTCAAACCCTGAATAAAACTATCAGCGACAGAAGAAGCCAGTCCAAACATTAAAGGCAAGCGACAAATAGCAGCATGAGGATAAATGTTTAAAATTTTTCTTTCTGCTATTACTTTATGTTCTCCATAAATACAGATGGGAGAAACAGGATCGCTCTCTTGATAAAAAGAACCTTTACCATCAAATACTAAATCAGTAGAAGCGAAAACCAAAGGAATATTTGCTGCTGCACATAGTTTAGCTAAATAGATAGTCGCAGTAACATTAATTTTATAAGATAGGTGAGAATTCGTTTGACAAAAGTTGGGTTTAGAAGCTGCTGCTAAATGAACCACCGCATCAGGCTGAACCGTAGTAAAAAATTCAGCTAAAGCTTTATAATCAGTAAGATCGATTTTGAAGAGCTTAACTCCATCTATGGCTACTGAGTTATTAAAATATGTGCCGAAAACTTGCCAACTTGGTTTTGCGATCTCAGACAAATTCCAGCCTAAAAAACCACTTGCTCCTGTCACCAACAATTTTTTCATCGTAAATGTTATCTCAAATTAATTATTTAATTCGTTCTCAAAAAGATGGTAAATATTTGGTCGCTAGGATTGAAGCAGAAAACTCACCAAAAACAGTAAGCTATTTACTAGTATTTAGAGCAGACCATGAAGCCTTAACTTACATTAATACTCATGGTAGAGCAATGAGCGATCGCCTGAATATCGAATCAATTTCTCCTAACCAGTTAAAAAGTATCTTACAACGTTGGGGTTATCAAGGTGTAGGTTATGTTGAAGACCCCTTAATCCCTGAAATTAAGTTTATGATCTTAGCTTGAATCTTAAGATCATGATTACTTTCCTTAGCAGATAATAGACAAAAATAAATCAGGTTGATTCGACTTATGCAAGAGGTCTATCGTGTCTGGCAATAAAAACCCCTCGCCCTCTCTTGCCAGAATCGCTAGTATTGTCGCTGCTGCGACTCTAATTAGCAAAGTTTTTGGGTTGGTAAGAGAGCAGTTGATTGCTGCTGCTTTTGGTGTTGAGACGGTAGTTAATGCTTATGCTTATGCTTATGTGATTCCAGGGTTTTTACTAATTTTACTTGGTGGCATTAACGGTCCTTTTCACAGTGCTTTAGTTAGCGTTTTAGCCAAAAGAGATAAAGCAGAAGCTGCGCCCATTGTCGAAACTGTTACGACTTTAGTAAGTACACTACTGCTGATCGTAACGATAATTTTAGTTTTGTTTGCTAGTACCTTTATTGATTTACTTGCGCCAGGTTTAGAAGTTGCAGTAAGAGATCTTGCCATTTTACAACTCCAGATTATGGCACCAGTAGCCTTGCTAGCAGGACTTATTGGCATTGGTTTTGGCACGTTGAATGCTGCTGATAGTTATTTACTACCTAGTATTAGTCCTCTATTTTCTAGTATTACGATTGTGATTGCAATAGGAGCATTGCTGTGGCAATTAGGAGCGAAACTCAACACCCCAGGATATGTAGAATTAGGAGCAATTATTTTAGCAGGAGCAACCCTAGCAGGAGCTATTTTACAGTGGCTAGCACAACTGACTGTGCAATGGCGCTCTGGCATGGGACAATTGCGGTTAAGATTTAACTGGCGTCTTCCTGGAGTCATGGAGGTGCTAAAGGTCATGCTTCCTGCGACTCTATCTTCAGGGATGTTGCAGATTAATGTTTATACTGACTTATTTTTTGCCTCTTTTATTCCTGGTGCTGCTGCTGCAATGCGTTATGGCAATTTTATCGCCCTCACTCCTTTAGGCATTATTTCTAATACGATTCTTGTTCCCTTTTTACCTGTATTTTCGCGTCTGGCTACGCCCGAAAACTGGTCAGAATTAAAGCTGCGAATTCGCCAAGGGTTATTTCTGACGGCTTTGACAATGTTACCTCTGACTGCTATTTTTATCTCTCTGGCTCTGCCCATTGTCAGATTAATTTACCAGCGATCGCAGTTTGATGACAATGCAGCTAGATTAGTCGCACCACTTTTAGTGGCTTATGGTTTGGGCTTATTTTTCTATTTGGCTAGAGATGTTTTAGTAAGAGTATTTTACGCTTTGGGAGACGGAGAAACGCCATTTCGGATCAGTATTATTAATATCTTGCTCAATGGTCTTTTTGATTTTTTCTTAGTTAAAGCTTTTGCTGCGCCTGGTTTGGTGATGGCAACGATCGGAGTTAACATTATTTCGATGGCTGTTTTTCTCTGGTTGCTTCATATTCGTCTTAACGGTTTACCTCTAGCACAATGGAGTTTTGCTTTTTCTGGCTTATTATTTGCCTGTATAGTTGCTAGCTTAGGAAGCTATGGTCTGAGTTGGCTTTGGGAAAACTATCTTGGCAACAGTAATCTAATATTACTTTTAGGAGAATTATTCTTTAGTAGTGCGATCGCAATTTTGCTCTTTTTTCTGATTGCGATGCAATTTCAATTACCAGAGTTAGAAATGCTAACCACTCGCATTCGCCAAAAACTTGGGAGATAGAAGTTAATGCTATTTAACAAATCGTATCGTCCCTGCCAGTATGTGGGATTATAAATAGATAATGAATAAAAACTAGGCTTTACTCAGCCGATTCAAAACTGCTGTTGGGAGAAATCTTTAATGCGAGACGCAGTAACTAAACTAATCAAAAGTTACGATGTGACTGGTCGCTATCTCGACCGAGATGCGATGGATACTTTAAAACAATATTTTCAATCGGGAACTGCCAGAGTAGCTGCTACTACTGCTATTAGTGGCAATGCTGCTGCTATTGTTCGTCAGGCTGGTTCAGCACTGTTTGAACAAGTACCAGAACTAATCCGTCCAGGAGGAAACGCTTATACAACTCGTCGCTATTCTGCTTGTCTGCGGGATATGGACTATTATTTGCGTTATGCCAGTTATGCTTTAGTAGCTGGAGATATGAATGTCTTAGACGAAAGAGTTTTACAGGGATTGCGAGAAACCTATAATTCTCTTGGTGTTCCGATTGGACCTACTGTTGTGGGAATCCAAATCATGAAAGATATGGTTAATCAGATAGTTAGCGATGCTGGTGTAGAAGAGACTTCCTTTATTGATGAGCCATTTGATTATATGACTCGACAACTGAGTGAAGTATCAGTATAAATAAAAAAATACATGATTGTGTAACTCTTCACACAAAAATTAAACCCGCTTTGCGGGTATTTTTCTAATTAAAGAAAATAAATCAGTCTTTGTGTAGAGGTCGAGCGACCCTTGACTTAGACATGATTGATTTAAGAAGGTTAAAAGTATGTCTTGCTCTGTTTTCATATTGCCTAACACCATATGTAAAATAGATATTTCCTTCTAAATAACCTTGTGATTTATTTTCCATCGTATATGCTGTGTTGTCTAAAAGTGAGTCTTAGCTCTAT
>DAXETX010000279.1:0-10817 GCA_051155735.1 Xenococcaceae cyanobacterium | reverse complement strand
GAATAAATCACCCAACCCATCTAGTAGTTGCCATTCTTGCCAAGGAAAATAGTTAGCAGTTGACCAGTGCATCTGCACCAAGTCAATCTTTCTCCCTAATCTCGCTGCTGAAGCTTTACCCGCAGCTACCATCGCACCTCTAGTTAACCGCCAGGGATAGGGTGCAAGTTTGGTTGCTAGACAAATCTGTTCTTGATTAACGCCTTGATATTCTTGAGCGAATTTACCTAAGAGTATTTCACTGCGTCCTTGAAGTTTACCTGTACCATAAGAATCTCCTGTATCAAAAAGCGTCACTCCATTACGAACACAGGTATTAAATACTGCTTGTAACTGAGTATCCATACTAGGATCGTAGTTCCACAGGAGGCGATTACCCCAAGCCCAAGTCCCACAACCCATAGGAGGTAGCTGAAGCATCTGTTGACTATCTAACATTTTGTTTCATTATCGCTATATCGTTGCTGAGTTCTCGAAATAATAAAATTATTAATCTCCGTAATATTGCCACGCTGGATACTAGAGATTCTCTTAATCGTTTTAACTCCTACAAATCATGATTCGTTTTCAATCTTGGCAGATTGCTATTTTAGCAACACCAATTATTCTCATTGTAATTTTCTTGCTAATTGCAGCAGGAATTCAAATTCATCAGTGGCGACTTAATGGGATTTGGGGGATTTTTATCTTAGTTTTCGTGGCGTGGCGTTGGTTATTGGTAAAGTGGACAAAACCTGCTGTATCTCAATTAGAAACAGTGACGCAAGAGTTGGAATCTCAAGAAGTTTTAACTAAAGTTACCGATAATCAAGAGTTAGAAACAGCTATTACGAATACTATTGGAGAATCAGCTAACGATCCTTTAATTTGGGAAGATTTTGCCGTTTTTTGGCAGCGTTGTCAGGAAATTATTACCGAAGTTGCCCATACTTATCATCCTGAAGTAAAACGCCCTTTACTCAATATCTATATTCCTCAAGCTTATGGTTTGATTCGCGGTACAGTAGATGATACCGATCGCTGGATTGCTAAATTATCTCCTGTGTTAGATCGAGTGACTATCGGTCAAGCTTATGAAACTTATGAAACCTATCGCAAGTTAGAACCTTCTGCCAAAAGACTGATCAAAGTATGGAACTGGGCGCAATGGGTATTAAATCCCGCAGCAGCGATCGCTAAAACAGCGAGTCAAAATTATAGCGATGCAGCTAACCGCCAATTAATCGCTAATTTTAATCAACTGCTGCGAGAAGCAACATTAAGAAATTTAGCCCATCAGGCGATCGCACTTTATCGTGGTAATGCCTTACCTCCAACTTTCGCTACGACTACGCGGACACTACCGCAAGGGAAAACTCAGACTTTAAAGGAGATTTTCGCGCAAATAGCAACACCCGAAACCTTAGCCCAAAAGCCTGTCAATCTTCTTTTGATCGGGCGCACTGGCGCAGGTAAAAGTAGTTGTATCAATACGCTGTTTCAACAAGATTTAGCGGAAATAGATGTTTTACCCAGTACTGATGCAATTCAAAGTTATCAATGGCAAACTCCAGAATTAGGAGAAGGTTTAATTCTCTGGGATACTCCTGGTTATGAACAGGTAAATAAGACTGAGTTACGTGATTTGGTAATTGATTATGCTAGCAATGCAGACTTATTATTACTGATCACTCCTGCACTCGATCCAGCCTTGCAAATGGATCGCGATTTTTTACAAGATATTAAAACCGCAATCGCTAATTTACCTACTATTACCATCGTGACGCAAGTAGATCGGCTGCGCCCAGTTCGGGAATGGCATCCCCCTTATAATTGGCAAGAAGGCGAAACAGCCAAAGAAAAGGCAATTCGTGGCGCTATTGAATATCGTAATCAATCTTTAGGCGACTATTGCGATTTAGTACTACCTTTAGTTACTAGAGACGCCAAAACTCAGCGAGAAGCTTGGGGTATTGAAGCAGTTTCTTGGGCTATTATAGAGGCGATCGCTCCAGCGAAACAATTAAGATTAGCCCGTTTTTTAGCAGATATCGAAGCTCGTACTGTAGCTGCTGCTAAAATTATCGATCATTACACGTTTCAGATGTCAACGACTCAAGGCTTGACAGCTTTACTCAAAAGTCCGATACTCCAGTTTCTCTCGACAATGACTACAGGAAATAGTGCTTTAGCTTCTGTTTTAGCCCAACAAATTCCTGTCGAACAACTCCCTGTGGTGATTGGTAAATTACAAATGGCTTATGATTTATTTTTATTACTGAGTGATGAGCCAAAAATTAGCAATTTCGATTTGCGATCGCTTTGGTTATTATTACTTAATAATGATGCTACACCTGAAGTTAATGCTTGGGCTTTTGGTCACGCTTTAGTGGAGTTTTGGACGCAAAAATTAACTATCTCGGAGTTAGAAACTCGATATCAATATTATCTTCAGCAATAATATTTAATCAAAAAACAGGGGAAAATTGCCAACAGTTCCCTCAAAATTGTGATATTTTGTCAAACAATAAAATATATGTTATACCAAATACCGCTGTCATACTCCACTTATATCTAAAGGTTTAAAACCATTTAGGGCAACAGATTTTAAAGTGAGTTTTTAGAATCGGATTTTGTATTACCTTAACCTTCAGTAACTTCCCAGAAAAAATCATCAAGCTGACTGCTTAAAATCTCGTCAGTACTCAAAAACCCATTAGATGATAGAGGCGCAATTGGCGTTGCACTCAAGCTACCACTACCTTCAATCAAAAGAAAATCAACGATTTCTGTAGTATGACTGATTTCATTATCTAAGCTCTTTTCCTCTTCGATCTTGATATCTACTCCAGTAGCAGAAAGATTATCATATCTCAATCCCGCCGAATCAGAACCATCATAAGTACTAATATTGGCAGCAATTTGTGGTTCTTGAACAAATAAGCGATCAAACTCAATAGAAAGAGGGTTTATACGACTTATCATGGATATTACCCTGTGGAACATACCAGCAACGCCCGTTAGGACCAATGGCAGCAAATTTTTGAGAAATTGCTACTGTGCGTCCTAGAGCAGTATCTTCGATAGCTAGCTTTAGAGGTTCGTCTTGTGGTCGCTCCAAATCGAACAGCCAAGCACCTCCTGTATTATCAAATGATGATAAATAACCAACCAAAAGTAAGTTTCGATACAGGACAACATTACTACCATAAAAACTATCAGCACCATGATAATTACCAAAGTGTTCTTCACCCATATCAGGTAAGATAAATTGCTCGATCTTTCCCTGACGCAGCAGATTAAAGCGAACCAAATTGGATTCTGGTTCTCGTCGCACCAGCAGTTCAATAGGTCGGACTTGTGTTTCTGTCTTGAGATTTATTAAGTATCTCCTGTAAGAATATGTCGGAGGTGTATTGGCTGCTTGAGATGGAGATAAATCATTTCTTGAACCCTCTGGATTTCTGATTCTGGCAGAAATTGTCAAAACATCTTCATCCAACTCTAGACCGTTGCCAAAAAGAGAATCTTTTCGATTAAAAGCTGCATCTACAGGAGGTTGAATTTCTCTATCTCTGCTCCATTGACCAGTAGTATTATCAATAGTATAAATAACTACTCGATTTGCTCCTGGATCTCCTACTGTCAGATACTTATCATTTATCGCTACATAAGAACCAAAACTACCAGTATCTCCTGCTTCTGGCATCAAACAAATTTGGTTGGGATTAGACATAATGACTTTTGCTGGCAATACGACATATCAAATTAGAATAATTAGAGGTTGTCTGAAAAGTATAAATTGTTATCTTGAAGCCCCCTAAATTCCCCGACTTCGGGGGACTTTGATGGACTAGTTTGTTCTTGTTCCCCCAAACTTGACGAAGTCAGAGGAAGCCAAACCGCTGATTTCGTCTCGAGGACACGGAACTACTATGTCCCGTACGCCGTCTGACGGCGGGGTTTCCTCTGACAAATTGAGTAGAAACAATAAACTCGTTTTCAACAAAAGATTGAGATTTTGAACTCTGCCAAAATTCTAATCGAGCGATGTACTTATTGGTCATGCAAAACGCTGTAAGTAGAAGATAATCTAAAATTTCCAATTAAGATAGCTGCTAAATTTACCATAAACAGCGGATAATTTATTTGGACAAAAACTTTGAGGAAAAAATTTAGTTTGACAATTTTTGGCTTACTGATTACTACTTATTTAGGATTCTGTTTACTCTTGCGTTGGGGACAAACTAGATTGATTTTTCATCCTTCTCCTATGATTCGAGCGACTCCAGCAGATTATGGTTTGGAATATGAAGATGTTTGGCTTACTGTTAGTACAGGGGAAATTCACGGCTGGTGGATACCCGCATCGCAAGTTAATGCACCAGTTTTGTTATATCTTCATGGTAATGCCAGTAACAACGGTGATACTGTTGGTCGTGCTTGGCGGTTGTCGCAGCTAGGATTTGCCGTATTATTAATTGATTATCGCGGTTATGGCTACAGCGATCGCACTTTTCCCGATGAAACAAAAGTTTATCAAGATGCTGAAGCAGCATGGCAATATCTAACTCAAGAGCGAGGCATTGCGCCCCAAAACCTTTTGCTTTACGGTCATTCTTTAGGTGGTGCTGTTGCTATCGAAATGGCGGTTAGACACCCTGAAATGGCTGGGTTAATTGTGGAAGGAACTTTTACTTCGATGAACGCCATGGCGAATGTTATGGGTTATAATCGTTTGTTTCCGCTCAACTTGATTTTGACCCAAAAGTTTAACTCTTTAGCTAAAATTACCGAGCTTCAAGTGCCTATTTTGTTGATTCATGGCACAGAAGATACAGTCGTACCAAGCTACATGAGTCAGCAATTATACGATGCTGTACCTTTTCCTGATAAACAACTATATCTAATTTCAGGAGCGGGACATAATGATATCGCTCAAGTCGGGGGTGCAACGTATCTTAAAAAAATTTCCCAGTTTGTGCAAACAACATTGGGTGTCAGAGAGACTTCGCCTTTTCAAGACGAGGCTGACTCTAACTTCGTAAAATAACAATCTCTTAACAAAGGCAAAGATTTGGCGATATCATTGATTATCTTTGCTGAATGCTGATGCAATGACCACTAAGCAGATAGAGTTATTTCTTGTTGATCGCGATCCGATTTTTCGTCTCGGTTTCTCAGTAGCCTTAGAAGCTTTTCCTGATTTGGTAATTACGGCTCAGGAAGCTACTGCGATCGCCACTTTAGGTCAATTGGCACAGGGAATTATCCCTGATATTTTAGTCATCGAATTTAATTTAAGCGACTTAGATGATAGCAGTTTTACGGCTCAAGAGTTTTGTCAAAGATTAAGACAAAATTACCCCAGTTTAGCTGTCTTTATCTTAACTTCGGAGTTAGGTGAGCGAGAGTTAATTTTTTACAAAAACTTAGGGATTAAGGGCTATATTGCTAAAGGTAGTTCAGTAGAAGCTATAGTTTATGCTCTCAGACAGGTTGCCCAAGGAGCAACTTATTGGCAACTGCAAGCTGAGTCTCGTCCTGGCTGGTTTAAAAACACTTTAGCTCGCATTACTAATACTGGTAAGCAACAAATAGATGCGGATATTGCTGCGATTAAAAATCAATTAAGCAGTAATGATTTATCATTAATCGAGCAAATTTTACTGGCAGGGAGAAAAAGAGAATTAAATGTAGCTCGTTGGCTCGCTAATCAAATTTCTCAAGAGGAAAATGATTTAATTGTTGAGGGAGAATCAGCCACAAAAGCATTACCAAATAGTCAACAAAAGCAATTTGATCGTGTAAAATCTGATTCGGCGGTGACAAAACGTGACAGTAATTATCTACCGCCGAAGTTTATGTTAGCTGTACTAGAAGACGATAGAATTATTGCTAAAATTTTTAATGAAGTGATTGCCAAAATTAGTTTGGGTGCAATAAATAAAACCGATTTTTTTTTAGAAATTGATGTTTTACGACCTCAGAAAAAACAAGAATTATTATATTTAATTTTAAATTATCTAGGCAAAACTATCGAATCAATTTCTTTTAAATCCGACCTCGATTATTATTTTTATTTAAAAGAAATTTGGCAACAAAGCACAAGTGATTTTTTTTATAATAACTATCAAAAAGATATTTTTATTGAAGAGGAACAGTTTACAACTATCTTATTGGCAGAATTTGCTAATATTCAAAATAATCTTTTCTTAAGGCTTCATTGGATAGAAGATCTATTTAACTATCTAGCGCAAAAACAACCAATTACCATTGATAATGTGGTCTATCGTCATGAATCTCCTGAAGCAGTAAATCGAGTTGTAACTTTAGTGGAGAATTTGCTAATTACTCTAGCTAATGGCGTAATGCAAGTAATCTTAAATAACTTTGCTGATTTAGAAATATTTAAATACCAGCTTTATCATCCTTCGTATCGAAGCTCGCGAGAAATTGCCCGATTTCGGAATGAAATATCCTGGCGTTATCGGCAAGATAACTATTGGGAGCATCCCCGAAATATTTTTGAAAGTCGTTACCGCTTTTTTGGACTACGCAACGGTAAAATTGTCACTCTATATATTTATGCTCATAGAACTGAAGAACTTTATCAACTTCAAGGATTACCCTGGCTGATAACTATTATCTTAGAAATACGGGATGCGATCGCACCCCGTTTACAATCAGTGTTTAGTTTGGTAGGTAGTGGTTTAGTGTTTGTGTTGACCCAAGTTATTGGTAGGGGTCTGGGGTTGATTGCCAAAGGAATTTTGCAAGGTATTGGCAGTACTTTTAAGGATGTTCGCAACAGTAACAAAGGAAAATAATTTTGGTGACTAACTCGCAGGTAAGATTCCGACTTCCACTGTTACTGATGTCGGGCGATTATCTCTAAGCAATTCTAGAGCTAATGTTTCCCCTGGTGGAGTTTGAGCTACTACTTTTTGAATCTGAGCGGCAGTAGTAACAGTTTCATTAGCGATCGCCTGTATCACATCTCCGCCTCGCAATCCTGCTCTCGCTGCGGGAGAGTTGGGTACGACTTCAACAACTAGCACCCCTGTTTGCTCTTGCAGATCGATATTTTGTTGATTTTTCAGTTGTTGTTTAACTTCTGGGGTCAGAGATGCCATCCGAATCCCTAAGAAAGAATGATCAACTTTCCCCGTAGCAATGAGTTGTTCGGCGATATCTCTAGCAGCATTAATCGGAATCGCAAAACCTAAACCTTGAGCATTTCTAATAATAGCGGTGTTGATCCCAATTACTTCGCCTTTAGCATTGAGTAATGGTCCACCAGAATTTCCAGGATTAATTGCTGCATCAGTTTGAATAAAGTCAATCCGTTTATCGCCGACGCCAATTTGAGAGCTATTGCGACCTGTAGCACTAATAATGCCAGTGGTTACAGTATTATCTAAACCGAGAGGATTACCAATGGCGATCGCCCATTCGCCAATTTGTAAAGCATCAGAATCGGCAAAAGTTACGGTAGGTAAAGCTTCTGAATCAATTTTTACTACTGCTAAATCAGTAATTCGGTCTTGACCCATTACTGACCCTTCTAGAGTACGACCATCTTTGAGAGTGACGGTTACTTTGTCTGCGCCATCTACTACATGAGCATTAGTTAAAATCAAGCCATCAGAACTCAAGATAAAACCCGAACCTGTACCTTGTTGCAATTGTTGATCGGGCAGATTCGGCATTTGAGAACCGAAAAAGCGCCGGAAAAAAGGATCGTTAAAAGCTTCTGGTAATCTAGTTTCGACTGTGCGAGAAGCATTGATTCTCACTACTGCTCCGCCAACTTGATTTACTACCTCAGTAACAAAGTTTTGCGGGACAGGAGCGAAACTAGTCTCTGATTGAGCCGTTTCTTGAGGCGCAATCTGATTATCAGTGGGACTAGCAACAAGTTGCGGACTGTTAATTAAATAATTTCCACCTAAAGCCATTCCTCCACCCAGCAAAACTAATGATAGAGATGTAACTGCTTTTTTCCATCGAGAAAACTTTTGCTGTGATTGTGAAGAATCCATGGTTTTGATCGATTAGGATTAAATTAGGGTAACAATATAGATAAAGTGTGAGGAAAAGTCAGCCAAGATCAGCCTGAAGGAGCTTTGAGTGAAGTCATATCTTTAGCTGACACTGCCTAGGATAAAAAAACGATGTGACTTTTCTGTGACAATCAAATGAAATTTGTGTGACAGTATTGATGATGCTGTTTACCGCTCAAAGGATGAGGCGCAATCAGACCTCTGATGTTATCAAGCTAAAACTTCAGGGAACTATAAAGCCAGCTATATGCAAGATAACTGATTTCTTTAAACTTTACTTAAGTTCAAATCAATTAAATTAAATGAGTCAATTTCTCAAACAGACTTTTGCCAGTATTATCGGTACAATCGCAGGGTTATTAATTTTAATTACCGCAGGTGCAGGTGGGCTAGCCTTTCTTTTAATCACTACGATCACTTCTAAGGAAGAACCCCAAATTGAAGACAAGTCGGTGTTGGTTTTCGATCTGGCAACGCAAATTCGTGACTCTCAAACGCGGGTTGGCATTCAACAAGCTTTGGCGGGAGAAACTCAAACTTCGATTCCGTTACGCCAAGTGTTGCAATCTATCGATGCTGCTGCTAAGGATGAGCGAATTGTCGGTTTATTTCTCGACGGCAGAAAAGACGCTGAAGGCAGCGGTTATGCCACAATGGCAGAAGTTCGCCAGGCTTTGGAGAAATTTCGAGCTACAGGCAAAAAAATTATTGCTTATGATGTTAACTGGAGCGAAAAAGAGTATTATTTAGCTTCAGTAGCGGATAAAATTTTACTCAATCCCATGGGGATAATTGAGTTAAATGGGTTGAGTTCCCGTCAGATTTTCTTGAAAGGAGCTTTAGAAAAATATGGGGTCGGAGTACAAGTAGTAAGAGTAGGAGATTATAAGTCGGCAGTCGAACCTTTTACCAGAGATGGTTTTAGTTCCGAAAGTCGTCAACAAACCGAGGCTCTTTTAACCGATGTGTGGCAAAAATTTCTCTCGACAGTTGGAAATAGTCGCCAACTAACTCCAGAAAATCTCCAGCAAATCGCCGATCAAAAAGGCTTTCTCGATCCTCAAGAAGCTGATGCTATGGGTTTGATTGATGAGGTAGTTTATTTTGATAATGTTACGGCACAACTACGGGAGCTAACTGGGGAATCTAGCAATAAAGAAACATCTTCAGTTAGACAAATCGATCTCCAGACTTATATCGCTGATCATCTGGCTTTTGGCGAACAGGATGTCTCCGAAAACAAAATTGCCGTAGTCTATGCGGAAGGTTCGATTGTTGGTGGCAAAGGTACTTTAGAACAAATTGGCAGCGATCGCTTTGCCAAAGAATTTCGCCAACTGCGCGAAGATGACACAGTTAAAGGAATTGTCTTGAGGGTTAACAGTCCTGGTGGTAGTGCGACAGCTTCCGAAGCAATCCTCCGAGAAATTTTATTAACTAAGCAAGAAAAACCTGTAGTAGTCTCAATGGGTAATGTGGCTGCTTCTGGTGGTTATTGGATCTCTGCTGGTGCTAATCGGATTTTTGCTGAGGAAAACACAATTACTGGTTCGATTGGCGTGTTTGGCTTGTTGTATAATCTTGAAGAAATCGGCAAAAATAATGGCATAACTTGGGATACGGTAAAAACAGGTGAATTATCTGATATAAATTCTCCCTATCGTCCTAAAAATGACCAAGAGTTGGCTATTTATCAAAAATCGGTAGCGCAAATTTATCGTTTATTTCTCGATAAAGTCGCTGAGTATCGCAATCTTCCCAGCCAAAAAGTGCAAGAAATTGCTCAGGGAAAAGTCTGGTCGGGCAAAGAAGCGGTCAAAATTGGCTTAGTCGATGAAATTGGTGGCTTAGAATCGGCGATCGCCTATATCGTAGCCCAAACAGAACTAGACCAAGATTGGCAAATTCAAGAATATCCCCAAAAACGCAACTGGGAAGATGAAATCATCGAACGCTTTGCTTCAGAAGAAACAATTAACCTCAATAATAATCTCACTACTGAACTACTCAAACTCAAAGCAGAATTAGCTGTATTTCAAACTTTTAACGATCCGTTAAATATTTACGCACAAATGCCTTTTAAATTTACAATCGACTAAAAATTAGGCAATAAACAAACATCGAGCCAGTTAGCAAATACTTCTAACGTTCTGCGATAGTCGCTTAGAACTGTTGTCTTGTGCATATAGCTATTCGCACCATATTGATAGCAGTAGTTAACGTCTTGGGGGTCTTCCGAACTTGAAAGGATAATGGTCGGGATAATTTTGAGGGTTTGATCTTGCTTAATAATTCTCAGACACTCTTTTCCCCCCATACCTGGCATATTGAGATCTAGTAAAATAGCAATGGGAAAAGGAGATTGTGATAGCTCTTGATAAGTACCTCGACGATACAAAAAGTCTAAAGCTTCATTGCCATTAACTACATGATAAATCGGATACACAATTTCAAGCTGCTCCAATATCCTGGTTAAAAGTAAGAAATCGGTTCTACTATCTTCAACGATGAGTAAGGGTTGGGTTTCTGGCAACAACATTTAGTATATTTGAACTTATTGAATAGCCGATAGTAACTAGGAATATCTAAGTAATTTTAACCATACTCTCAGTAATTTTGACTAGATTCTGGATCATTTAAGTTACATTCGGGTTAATAAACTATAAGTAATCAAGATCGGCTTGTTTGAAAAAACTTTTTCTACAACCAATTACCTACTAAGACAAATGCGGACCAGTAAAAGGGATGCTGGTACTGGGAGTTGTGTAGTAA
>DAXETX010000278.1:0-4191 GCA_051155735.1 Xenococcaceae cyanobacterium | reverse complement strand
ACAATTAGTTTTGGTCTTCGCTCAAAACTGGTATAACAAAGGTAAAGCTCAACAAGAACGAGAGGTAAGTAATAATGAATAGCTTCTCTGCTACCTTAATGACCGATGAAGATTGGATTAATCAAGGCAAAGCCGATGCTTGGGCGGGAAAATCTAAGCAATCTCCAGAACACGACCCTCAAGCAGCGAGTATGTATGATTTGGGTTACTGTGAGGGAGAAATTGCCAGAGCGCCAGATAGCCATAAAATCAAAGCTAAAAAGTCTCAAAACAAATAAAGCCTCAGTAAAGTTAATGCTCTCTCCTTGTCTCTAAGGAAAGAGCATTAACTTTAGTAAAAAGAAACTTTAGCTAAGTTTAGTCTTGAGGGAATGATTTAGAAATTCATTTCTGCTGCTTGGACTCTTTCTACTTGTTTTTTCTTCACTACTAAAAGAATTTGACAAAGCATAATGCCACCGATCAAGGCAATTAAGCCACCGATTCGAGCCGGACTTTGTAAAACTACTTCCGTATCTTTTTGTCCGAAACCACCAACGTTAGGATTATTGGTTAAGGCTTCACCTGTAGCAATTTCTTGTCCCTGGCTAACAATTAATTCAAGTCCAGCAGGAATGTTATCAACTACAGTATCTTCTCCTGTGTTAATTGCTACTTCATAGCCTCCTGCTTCTGTTTCACCGATGCTAGTAATTATGCCACCAGCAGAAGCTTTATATTGATTATTATTGCTGAGATCCCCTGTGGGATAAACTTGTCCTCTGCCTCGGTTCGCACCTAGATGAACTTGATATTTACCAAAGTTGAGATTTTTGTCAGTTTTAGGGTCAGGTGAGAGTACAGGAAAGACAATTTCTTGATATTGTTCTCCTGGTAAAGGTCCGACCAGAACTACGTTGTCATCTCCTTCTTTATATTCTTGGAAATATAGTCCTCCAACTTTTTCCTTCATTTCTTCAGGAATCCGGTCTTGTGGGGCAATTTTAAAGCCTTCTGGTAGCATGAGAACTGCACCTACGTTTAACCCACCTTTAGAACCGTCGCCTAATACTTGCTGACTTTCTAAATCATAGGGAATTTTTACTACTGCTTCAAAAACGCTATTTGGTAATACTGACTGGGGAATTTCAATTTCTGCGGGTTTTTGGGCTAAATGACAGTTAGCACAGACAATTCTACCTGTAGCTTCTCTGGGAGTTTCAGGAGCAGTTTGCTGCGCCCAAAAAGGATAGGCTGATGCAGCTTGTGGTAGTGCTAAATCGCTAGCTAGGAAAATCGCTAAGGTTGCGATCGCCAAAATTAGGGTTTTAGTTAGGGTTTTTTGAACCAAACTTCTTACTGCTAATAGTGCAGGTATTCTCATCTCTTTCGTCAACAATTTTCTCATTACAAAATATTACTCATGGCTTGTTTTTCAGGAAACTAAGCCCACCAGGGTTTATCCCCAGTACGGAAATCAGTTTCGGTCCAATTGCTAAAGACTAACTTGTCATCTTCAGTAACTTCAGCATGAGCTAAAGCTAAAGACAGGGGTGCAGGACCTCTAACCACTTTTCCTGTGGCATCATACTGAGAGCCATGACAAGGACAAATAAATTTATTCTCACTACCATTCCAGGGAACTACACAACCTAAGTGGGTACATACGGCATTAATTCCGTAATCAGCGATCGCGCCATCCCCTTGAACTACCACATAGGTAGGATCGCCTTTAAGTCCTTGAGCTAAACTGCGATCGCCAGCAAGATGCTCGGTCAAATATTCACTGACAATGATGTCATTTCCTAGAGCGTCCTTAGCTGTCACACCAGCGCCAGCACCACCACTAGAGGGAGGAATAAAATATTTGACTACTGGATATAATGCACCTAGGGCTACGCCTGTAATTGAGCCAAAGGTCAGCAAGTTCATAAATTGTCTGCGCCCGATATCTGGGACATCAGAAGAGCTTGAAATTTGAGCCATAACTAAACTTCGATTGTATATTTTTGTAAACTATGATCGAGGACAAAGTAATTTGGGCTGAAATTTGCTACCAAATAGCTAAATTCCCATAACTGAATCTTTAGCAGAGTTGCCAAAGTCCCGATCTTTAATAAAGATTAACAACTGCTGTATTAAATTATTACAGAATTTGAGTACCTATCCCCAAAGACTATCGAGCAGCTAAAAAATTTTGTTGCTAATTTATTGGTTGTGGGATCAAGAAATGAATAGATAGAAAATCAGAGAGACCTCGCCTTAAAAAGGCGGGGCTGACTCTGACTTCGTGAACAGCGCGCTCATTGATGGGTTATTGATTTGAGAAACAATTATGACGGGACAAGAGTTACGCAATATTTTACGAGCTAAATGGGGTTATTCTTTCGATGTGCAGTTACGCAAAGTTAAAGGAAAAATATATGTTCAAGTAATGTGGCGTTATTTAGAACAACTCTCGTTTCCTCTATCTGAAACCGAATATCTCGAACATTTAGAAGCAGTTGCTAATTATCTCAATGCTTGGGGAGGAGTAGAACAAGTAAAAAATTTTATTACTCAAACACGCCAAAAACCGCGTTTAGGCAAAGCTGTTAGTATTCCTCTAGACTTGGGGGAACGGGCTTCTGAATGGATTATTGATTGATCAGTTAGGGAATTTAGCTTTGGCTCTAAATCCTGATAAAATAAGCAATTGTGAAAAATTTAGGCGGTTTTGTCGGCAAATAACTGCTTATAATTACCTATTACTGCTAACAAATCTGACTTAGATTAATTTTTGGCACAAAACATCTTAGATCTGCTGCCATAATTACTGACATAATCAGTAATAGTTCTCAAGGAAATTTAGTATGACCCCGATCCAGATCAAATCGAAACACACTACCAGAATTATCGGTACTATTCCCCTTTGTTTAAGTTTGGCTTTGATTGGTAATCATTCAGCCCAAGCTTTAACCATAACTCCGACAAGTGATGGTAATACTTTAGTGAATAATATTACTGGTTCTGGAATTACTATCGATCCAGCATCGGTTAACTTTATCGGAGCGAGTGGTTCATCGGGGATTTTTACTGATGGTATCGCTTCAGGCATTGGTATTGACTCAGGAATTATTTTAACTACTGGTCAAGCTTCAGCTGCTGTAGGCTCTAATAGTAGTGATGTAACCACAACTATTAATCGAGTTGCAGGTGATAGCGATCTTGATGTACTTAATGGCTCTAATACTTCTGATGCATCAGTCTTAGAGTTTGAGTTTGAATCTACAGAAGGCGATGTCTTCTTACAATATGTTTTTGCTTCTGAAGAATACAACGAATTTGACAACGCACCTCCTAATGATGCATTAGCTTTCTTTTTAGATGGCGAAAATATTGCTTTAGTACCAGGAACTAATACTCCTGTGTCTGTTACCACTGTTAATGATGGTAATTTGTTACCAGGTGATGATCACTCTGAATTTTATAATAACAATGACCCTAGTGATGGTGGACCATTTTTCGATCTCGAATATGATGGGTTCACCGATGTTTTTACTGCTAGCTTTTTCGGATTAACCCCTGGTTCTCATACTCTAAAATTAGCGATCGCTGATGGATTGGGTGATGCTGCTATTGATTCTGCTGTCTTTATCGCCAGTGATAGTTTGACCGATAATAGTGATCTAACGACTACTGTTCCCGAACCTAGTTCGATTTTGAGTCTCTTAGGAGTTTTATTTTTCGGTTCAACTGCTTTAAATTTTAGAAAAAAAACTAATTAAATTTGAGTATTGCTGGGGCTTTTACTAAAAGCCCCTATCAAGTAATCTTTGGTTATTTTCTTCTGCGATCTAGCTGGCGGTAAACATCTCGAAGACTCACATTATGATGAGCTAATGCTACAAGAGTATGATAAAACAAATCCGCTACTTCTGAAGCGATCGCTTCTTGAGCGTCATCTTTACACGCCATAACGACTTCTGCTGATTCTTCACCAATTTTCTTGAGAATTTTGTTATCTCCTGCTGCTAATAACTGGCAAGTATAAGAAGTTTCTACAGGATGTTCTTGGCGATTGCAAATTACTTGAAAAACTTCAGATAAAGTATCAGCAGGAGGAGTCGCTTTCCTATTTGCGACTTGATGAAAACAACTTCTTTCGCCAGTATGACAAGCAATATCTCCCACTTGTTCAATAGTTATTAGCAACGCATCACTATCACAGTC
>DAXETX010000277.1:0-2393 GCA_051155735.1 Xenococcaceae cyanobacterium | reverse complement strand
TAAGATCAATTAAAATAGATTGCTTTGGTTGCAGCTGAAAAAATAATGCTCCACCACCGATGAAAGGTTCAAAGTATCTGGAGAAACTGCTGGGAATGCGCAACTTTAATTCTGATAGTAGTTGCGTTTTTCCGCCGACCCATTTAACAAAGGGTTTAGCCTTGACATTCCTATCTATCTCTTCAATTGCCAACTGATGCGATCGCATTTTTTGAATTTTAAACTACGTTAACTTAGTATTATTGATATTGTAAAAGTCGTTATGGGTAAAGCAATTCATCTCAAAATTGGCGAATTGGCAAAACAAACAGGTCTTGCTGTCGGGACTTTACGTTATTACAGCGATTTAGGACTGCTGCAACCTGTGCAAAGAGGAGACAATGGCTATCGTTACTATAGTCTTAATGCCAGCCATCAAGTAGATTTTATTAAAAAAGCTCAAACTTTGGGATTTACCCTCGAAGAAATTAAGCAAATTCTCGATGTGAGAGATCGTGGCGAAAAACCTTGTAGTTTGGTACAAAGTTTACTAGATAATAAGATTAAGCAATTAGAACTGCAAATTAAGCAAATGATTTGGTTTAAAGCAGAACTAGAAGAGTATCGTACTGCTTGGAAAAATAATCCTCATCCTGAATCTAATCCTCAAGAAGTTTGCCCTCTAATTTCTACTGTATCTCTTGGTTCTGGAGCATCAAATTAATTTGATTCGTTAGTTTCAGATTATTCAATAATATGGCTAGCAAGTCGAGTAAAAGCAATTACACCAAAATCAAGACTGAGAGAATGTGGCGGGTTCACTGTTTTGGGTAGCTGCACTGGATCGACGATTGAAATATGAGGATTAAAAACTGAACTAAAATTGTTTTTTCAAAACAACAACACTCAAGCTAAAATCACCGAGAGACTTCCTTGCTTAATTAGTTTAAATTGAAGGTTTGCTGTTTAACATTTCAGCAAATTAGCTTCCTTTTTTCTATTTAAGGAAATATCAGCTTTTTAGTCGAGTGTTTATGTTGTTATTTAACGAGACAGATATTAGATAAATCAGATTGTTTGACCTCCTTAATAAATCTAGACAATCCTGTAATCTCTGTCAGGGAAGTCTTTAAGACTTCAATTACTAATTGATCACTTTTTCTTAAAAGACTTAGCAAATGATACATAAGTTTACTTATAAACTCAGTTCTAAAAATGGGTTTCGGCGATAAAAAATCATTAATCAAAAGTAAAATTACAGAATTATTAGCGTTGCAGACTTAAAACAATGATTAGTCAACGTTACACCGCCGTGAAACGACGGGGCTTCCTCTGACTTCGTTAATTTAAACTTTGTCGGTATGGTTTGAAACAGTAATACTTAGGAGAGGCATCTAATCTAATATGAAGCCAAGAAACTCCTAATCCTGAAGTACTAACCCAAATAGGCTGTCGATTTAGTTTCTGTTCTAACTTATGTCCAACAGTTTGCCACAATAAATGTTGTTGAAATTCGGGTGCTTCTCTAACAAACGAGGCAAGATGAGAATAGACAGATGCTTTAGCAACAGGACATGGTACGACTAGTAGGGCATCTTTTCCTAAGTTGGGAAAAGTGACAATTGCTTCCTTTGCAGATTGAAAATGCGATTTAAAATCACTAGAGTCAGACTGGACTTTAGCGAGTTGGGGACTGTTGACTAAAACAAACTCAAATGCTTGCTCGACAGTAGATCTGGTAATTGGTGGTGTTTCCCAAAAGTAAGCTGTCATAGAAGTGACGGCGAGTAAAGCATTAAAAAACGTTCTGAAGCTACTATCTTGTTGCCATAGCTTAATAACCTGTAAATAAGTAATCTGCTTCGCCTCAGCAAAAAGAGAAATTTTGTAAGTGGGTTTGGAGTCTAAAATTTCGCGCTCGAATTGCCACATATTCTGCCTCAGTACTAATCAATTAAATCTTATCTCCCAACTTTGCCTGCTGCTAAAGCCGGAAATCTGACTAAATAAAAAGGAGGCTGAAAAGCATTTTCACCATTATTGAGAGGCGGAGAATTTTGTAATTGACTGACGGTGACATAAATATAGTTATCTTGACTAAATGCCATCCCATCCGTCCAGCTTAAGAGTTTATCATCTTGATAGAGAGTGCGATATTTACCACTAGAATCGACAACGCCAATAGCATTATCCGTAATGGCAGTAAGATAAACATTACCTGCACCGTCAATAGTGATTCCATCACAAATTGGTTTATCGCCGTAGCGTTGGACTTTACTTGATAATATTTGAGGTGATAAGGAACTATCTAATAAGTCTTGTGTTCTAATACGATACAAAGATGTCCCACTCATCGGTGCATAATAAACCCACTGATTATCTGGGTCGATAGTAATCGGATTTACGCCAATTTT
>DAXETX010000276.1:0-19757 GCA_051155735.1 Xenococcaceae cyanobacterium | reverse complement strand
CGACAATCTTTCTGGCAGCAATTAGTTGAGCCTCTTTGTCAACTCTTTCCAAGTTAGCCGTTACGGGGTTGGTATCAATAAAATCTTCTTCATCTTTATCACTGGTATTGACCTCGGCTTTTTCTGAAACGGAGAGGGAGCTTTCTGCTTCGAGTTTTTCCTTAAATTCTTTGACGATGGGGGAAATGTCGCGAGAAGAACCACCAACGCGATCGATTACTGCTCTGACGGTAACGCTTTTTCCTTCTTCTAGGAGTTGATAACAGGCGGTGAGGATTTTGTCTTTGCTCATGATGGTTACGGTGGTTTCAGTCAACAAGAACGCAGTTACCAGTTATCGGTTACAAAAAGGCTTGTGGGTAACAACTGGTAACAGACTTAATACCAGGTTAGGAGAAGCTTAACTCTTTCTTAAACCGTATTTTTACCTAAAATGAGTTGATTTGAGCGATTTTGAGCAGGGATTTGGGTTCTAACTAGGTGTATTTAATCTCCGATGGTATCTTGTTGCCTTTGGCGTATTAATGTTGTATTATATTGACGTTGCGTTGTTCGAGCGTAGCGTCAACTAACACTGATGAGACTTTTTGTCTTCCTATGAACCAGCCCAAGGGCTGAGTGTGTCTGTTTATAGGAGATAGAAATGTCTATTTTAGGTTTACGTTTTCGCACAGCAGCTTCCCGTCTTCAATTACTCGATTATCATCATCCAGATTTAGCTTTTGAAAGAGTTTTGGCTTTAGTTGCCACCCATCTGACTAGCCGATGGGAGAAGGCGATCGCTCGCGGGAAAGACCCCAACGATCCCTACACGGTTTGGGAACTGCTCTATCTAGATGCAGTGATTAATCTAGAAGACTGTCAAGGAAAATTTACTCGCGTAGGGGTATCCTTAGTGACTGAGGAAAATAAAGCCTATTGCATTCTCAAACAAGCACAAAAACCAGCTTTTAATCAGGTGCGTAAGAGCATCAAAATATATCGTTATTGGATATTTTGTGTCGAGCCTAAATACTTTCCCAGTGATGGGGAATGGATAGACATTCTCTACAGCGAGATCGACAAACCCAATAGGGAGAGCGGTTGTCAGTTGTTGATTTTGTAAACTCTAGGGTCTGGGGTGCGATGTCCTCTTCTCATCCAGTAGTAAGAGGATTTCAATCACTGTATTCTTTCATCCATGAGCGAATATCGGGGTAAACTTTTACTAGCTCAAAGGAAGCACCTGCTCCTATGTTTTCATCATAAGGCTGCATCGCTGCAACAATTTCGGCATCATCTTTTTTAGAGAACAAACCAACAAATTCGCCATCGGCAAGTTCGACTTTATAAAGTTCTTCAAATTTTTCTACTCCCGCACTCTCATTTATAAAGTCTTTGTAGCTTCCATAAACGGGGATTTTGTCTAATTCTACTTTATCCCAATCGAACTCACTATTTCTATTACTTATAGCAATAGCAGCTTTTGCATCTTCTTCGCAAGAGAAAACATAATACAAAGAGCCATAGAAATAACCATTAGGGTAAATAACGCCAAATATCATAATTTGTTACTAAGTACAGGACAAAAATTGTAGAGAGTGCAAAAATTCATTTTGTTTTAGGTCTAAGTCAATGACAATGGAGCGCAAATGATCGAGACCATAACGAAAAATACTTTTAGCCCTACGACCATGTTTTTTGACTTTAATTGGCTCAATTTGGTGTAACCATTCTCCTGTTTTGACTGCCCAACACAGAGCCAGAGCCATTAAAGCGATTAACTTACTCAACCGCTCTGAATCATTGAAGTGAGTAGATTCCCAGCAAAACCCCCTAGTTTTAAACATTCCAAATAAGGTTTCAATACCCCATCGTTGCCCATAATCGGAAATTGCTTGAAACGAAGAATCGGGACTAATGACAATCAATAATTCTCCACTCTCAAGACGTAAAGCAGAAACATAAACCAAACGTCCCCAAACAAGTCTTTTGCCAGATAAAATCTGGGTCTGACCAGGTTGGAGATGAGAAAACACAATAGAAGCTCTCAATGGTTTTCGTCCATTGCTAATCTGGTCGCTTTCTCGGATTCTTAATCGAAATCGAATTATTGGTTCAATTAAAAGATAAGTTAGCCATTGTTTCCCAACGAACTCGCGATCGGCAGTCAGATAAGACACCTCTGCATCAGGAAAGATAGAGTAAAAGCGGTCTAGTAAATCCATTCTTTCGTGACCATTGGAATTACCCTTTTTATCTAACATTTCCCAAACCACAGGATATGCAACTCCATCATGCACTATTCCCAGAACAAGAATATTAAACCGTTTTTGTCCAAAAGACCATTCAGTTCGATCTGTACTCAAGACCCAAGGTTGAGGTATTTCCATCAAAGTAACTATGGTTTTAGCGATCGCCGAATAATTTAAATCAAAGTTACGAAAAAAACGCTGTAGTCTTTTATAACTAGAGTCGGTTTTAGCGTTGCTCCTAAACCCTGCTGCCAATTCTGCTAGGTTAACGGTCTTTACTCTCACTAATGCAATTAAAAACAAGGCCAGAAAACTCAAGCGCGCGCCATGCCATCCCAAAAGCGGTTTTAAAGTTTGTCGGAGTAGGTTAACCTGATTCATAGGGGTTGATTGTTAAAGTGTAGCTACTTTTCATAAAACCCCTTTTCTGTGACCATTTGCAAGTTTCATACCTTTTTTTTGTCCTGTACTGAGGTTTTCATTAATGTTTTTGGGCAATCTTAAGCAAGTAACTTACATCTCGCTTACCATCTTCAGTAATCGGATTTTAAAAGGGTTTGATCTCGATCACGAGCTTATGGTGATTCTGTCCGATAAAAGACGACAAAAAATAACGTGGAGATTAGCGATCGCTAAAAAAGCGGTTTAAAAATCTTACAGAATAAAAGTTTCGAGCTAAATTTTTACTCACAGTAGCATCGCTAGTTTTGACCCTTATGGTTCGTTGGAGATAAACCAGTGATTTGCTGGAGTTTTCGGGTTATTTCTATCTTTTGGCTCTGAATTTGAATAACCTCAGCTTCTAAACTCTCCCCCTGCTGCCACATACTCAACATCTGCGTTGTCGAACCATTACCAAATTGGTAGTCTATTTCAATAAGTTGTCTTTGTTGACTATAAGTAGCTAATTTAGATTGAGCTAAAACAGATTCTCTTTCGGCTGATTCATACTCCAACACCAAACCCAAAACTTCTTCTCTCAATTGCGATTTAATCTCAGCTTTGCGCCTGTGCAGATTAGCTCGATATGCCTCCAATTCTGCACTTTTAACTTCTAAGTCGGCGATCGCTATATTATCCCTCTGCACGTCTCCTCCACCGAGAATATTAGCTGCAATACGCAGGGGATCGCTTGATATGTAGTTAGTCCAGCGTTTTTTAGAAGTATGGTCGATTCTTTCTGCTGCTACTTCTAATCGCTTGTCAATCAGGGCAATTTGTTCGTCTAGGGTAACTAATTCAGGAGAATTGGCGATCGCTATTTCCGTTAACTGTTCGATACACTCATTACTGCTATCTATGCAGGGCAGGGGTGCAGGGGTGCAGGGGTGCAGAGGAGAGTTTTGTACCGATATTTCATCATGGTTTTTCACCGTTAACTGAGGAGTTGTTGCTGATGACTGATGACTGACGACTGTTAACTGACAAAGTAACAACGGCAGTGAGATTATGGTCGGATTGACCAGTCCATTTAACTTTTTCAATCGTGCCTTCATAGGGTGCGGTAACGGTGCTGAGTTGGTGGATTTGGTAGTCGAGAGTTTGTATCTGGGTTTCAATTTGGGCTTGGCTGTATTCTCTTTCTGCCAGCATTCGCTCTCTTTCTGACTTCTGGCTAGCAATTGCTTGCTGCTGTTGTTCTACTGCGATCGCCCGTCTGGTCTGTTCTAGCTGTCTTTGATATTCGATGTATGCTCGTTGTTCTTTGGCAGTGGTGAGTTTGCTTTCTTGCACTTCTAGCTGGATTTGTGCCGACTGTCTGGCAGCTTCAAGGTTAGCTAGATTGGCTCGTTCGTGTTCGAGGATGAGTTTTAGGTTGGGTTTTGAACCCTTTTCTCGATCCCCCCTAACCTCCCTAACTTTGGAAGTTGAATTTAGTTGGGTGAGGGAGTCAATTTTTTTCTGCTGGAGGGCGATCGCTCGTTCGGCTTCGGTTAACTTTTGCTGTTTGAGTTTAATAGCTGCTTCTTCTTCAGCATAAGAAACTGGAGGTAACGGACTGATTTCGAGGATGGGTTTGGGTTGGGGAATTGGGGTTAATGGTAGGTTGAGTTTTTCTAGGGATAGCTGTAGCTGTTTTTTCTTTGCCTGGAGGCGGTTACGTTCGGATACGCGATCGCTTAATACCTGTCCTGCGCTTATTTTGTCTCCTGGTTTTACTTTGAGGTCAGTCGGGTTAGACAGAGTTAGTTCGATTTTGATGGTGCGGGGTTCGAGGCGATTCTTGATTCTTTCTGGTATTGGGGTTAGAGGAGTTATGGGGGCAGTAACGGAAGCAATAGCAATGTTTTCGCTTGGACGATTGTTAAAAGGGATGATTTCACAGCCGATTAAACTAACCATGATTCCTGCTGCTGCCAGATACGACCAAGTTTTTACAGGTAGTAAGTTCGGGCGATTGAGAGAATCATTGATACTAGAATTATCTACCGAATGATTAAACTGAAAACTGTTTACAGTAGATGGAATAGCAGCACTAATAGTCATTGCAGGAGATACATCAACAGTATTGGTTTCGCTACCTTCACCATTACTCAGATCGTTTCTGGGTGGTAACAAATCGGAATTTTGACGGTATTTTTTCCACTTAGAAATTAGTTTGCGAGAACAGCCAACTCCTGTAGTTTCTCTGACGTATTCAATAAGTTGGTTATAAGAAGCGTCGAGGGGTGCGTTGTCGAGTGCTTGAAATACCTGTCTGATTCTGCGCCAATGTGGAGTGCCTGGGGTTGGGAACTGTAAGCGGTTTTCCCCATTCGTCCCGTCAGGGCGGGATAATAAGGACAAGTCAGTAGAGATTGGGCGTTCGCTGTTATCGGACTTCTTTTGACTTCTTTTAACTTCCCCTGGTAGAGACTTATCTAAACTTGGTTTAACTTGTTCTGGCGATCGATCTAGATACCCCCAACCTCCCTTAGTAAGGGGGGCAGATAGGTTTTGCAGCAGGTCTTTATTGACTTCGGTATTGAGCCAATCGGGAGAATTATTTTTGAGAAACTTTCTAACTTTACTCAGCATCTTCTAAACGTTGGTAATAGGGCTGGATTTCTAGTAGTTCGGCATCTTTACCAAAGCGACAGAGGGCATTTAGGGGAGTAAGAGCTTCTACTTTTTTCTCTGAAAATCTAAACTTTTGGGATACCTTTTTAACTTCTGTTTGGTCAACTGGTAAGACAATTTTGGTGCTGGAATTGCCAATGACATCGGCGGATAGATGGCGTTCGGATTGGGAAGCCATAACCAATGACAAGCCGTACTTTCTACCATCAGCGATTATGCGATCGCAAGCACTACCTTCTTTTTTAGGCATTTCCTTGGCTTCATCAATGAAAAGGAAGGTACGAGGGAGTTTGCCTTCAATTTCACCCATAAGACGATGTTGGTTCATCAGTTGCCATGCTAGAGACTCAGCAGCGATCGCTCTTAGTTCGGTTGGTAGTTTGGATAAATCGATGCGTACCAGCTTCTCGTTAAACTCTGGTTGGGAACGGCTAAATATTCCGTATTCAAAGGTAGCTGCTAATTTGAGACTGAGTTTTTGGCTTTCTTTACAGTCCTCTTCAATTCTCTTGAGGATTTCGGTTTGGATATCGTTAAAGTTTGGTGGTTCTAAACTCCATGTCTCCTGTCGCTCCTGAACTATACCTCGATTGAGATAGCAGGTTTTAATAATTTCAATCAGCATCCCCTCTTGATTAGGACCAAGACGGAGAGATTTTTTTAAGATACTCGCGATTTGAATTGCTTGTAAGTTAGAGCCACCACCTTCAGGGTCGAGATTTACTACCAGAGGATTAATACCGTGAGGAGATGCCATATGTATCGGATAGCAAGTCTCGTTGATAATTTCTTGGTCGCCGTGAAAATCTAGCAGAATAATCTGCATTTCTGGGTAGGTGGTATGGAGGGAATAGGCGATCGCTTTTAAGGTTTGAGTTTTACCGCTACCCGATGCCCCAATAGCTACGATATGCCCGTTGGGTAAGTCTTCGGGATTCCAGTAATAACCCTCTCCTAAATGAATACCTGCATCTTCTAGGAATTGGGTATTTTTGGTAGGTTCTGGTTTGAGTACGGCTACTGGTAATGGTTTTTCTTTCCTGGCAAACATCGATGAGGTATTAGTTAGAGGGTTTAATACCTGTTATCGTTTATGGTTGGGGGTTTTGGGTGTGATCTGAGGTTGAGAATGAATAACTTCAGGCTAATGACTACTGCTTAAGCTTTATAATCCTAACCACCAAATTCCCACTCGCATAATAATCCCCCAACAACCTAATTACTTCCCCAGGAGAAGCAGCAATCAACCGCGCATAAGCAAGATCGCTTCCTGGCTGTAAAGTAATGGTGTCATAGCGATCTATGTGGGTGGGAATAATCAAACCATCAGCATCAAAGATAGTTAGCGTTCCACTGAGATATGTTCGTTCCTGGGGTAAAACTGCGATCTTCTCGTATAAATCCTCATCATCGAGAAAAATATTAGTCACGGTAGTAGTTATTGGTGCTACCCGCTCGATTTTCATCTGACTGGCAACAATCTGACTCTCTTGAGAATTACCAACTCTGTAAGTAGTTCCCAGTTCGTCTTTAACCAGTAAGTCATTCTGATTGAGGGGTTGAATAATTTCGTATGCCTTCTCTATCGGCTCTTGAGTAATGGCGTTACGTCCTTTGATGTGTGCCTTGAGTAAATAACGAGATGCGTCTTGGTTTACGGTTTCGATTGCCCCCGATGGTAAGCCTAATGCCTGATTAAAATTCCTGACTATGCCTCCTGCTGAATTGATCTGAATGCTGAGAATGGCAAAGATTATCAAGATAAACAGGACAAACCACTCTGCACTGCTACCTGTAGCTAACCGCATTCTAGGATTGCCTGGAATGACTAACCGCGCAGGAGAAGGATAAAAAGCTGCCACACCACTTTTAGTAAACACATCGGCAAACCAGCCAAAGAAATAACCGAGAACAAGAGCCTGCCAGTAGAGGGGTTTAACTGCAAAGGTAATGGGATAGGTAGCGAGGATAAAAATACCTGTAGCCAGAAAACTATGGGTAATACTGCGATGGGGTAAGCGTCGTTCGATAAAGCGACTGATGGGAAAGAAAATGCGCCCAATGGTAGATTTGCTGGTGTCTAAATCGGGAAGTTGAGAAGCAACAGCAGCAATAATCAGAGCGACGGGATTTGCCGTACCTAATGCCAAACTGGTTAGAGTCAGGCTAAATGCTGTGTGGGTTGTTGCCATCATGGTCAGTTAACAGTTAACAGTTATCAGTCATCAGTTATTATTTATTGTTCCCTGTTAAGCATAAAAATAAATCCAAAATACCCTTGGGGGAGTGTCCCCCAAACCTCCAACTGGGGACGTTACGACTTCCCCAGACCCCTGCCGTATGGGTTTATCTGTTTTTCTTACGAAGAAGCATTAACTTCTACAGCTAGTTTGAAGCCCAAGTTGCTCAGAATAGTGCGGACGCTATTGAGTTGAGGATTGCCTTTTTCTGAAAGGGTTTTGTATAAACTTTCGCGATTGCGGTTAGTAGCTCTGGCTAGTTCGCTCATGGTGCTGTTAGCTTCTACTACGTCTCTTAGTGCCAGTAGAAAGACTTCTGGGTTTTCGTCTTCTAAGGCTGCATTAAGATATTCTCTGGCTTCAATGGGGTCGGTTAATGCTTTGAGTAAATCGTCTTTATAACTTCTAGTTCTAGTCATTGCCACGCCTCTTGTAATCTTGCCAATATTGCTTTGCTTGTTTGATGTCTTTATCCTGAGTGCTTTTATCACCACCAGATAGCAAAATGATGATGGTGTCTCCTTCTTGTCCGAAATAAACTCGGTAGCCAGCACCAAATTTGATTCTCAGTTCGCTGATTCCTTCGCCTACAGATTTGCAATCGCCCAAGTTACCCAATCGAATGCGGTTAATTCTCGTCCGAACTATGGCACGGGCTTTTCTATCTTTGAGGTTTTCTAACCAATCGTTAAAAGGTGCGCTGCCATTGGCTTTGACATAGGTGAGAATGGTTTTTTCTTGGGCTTCCATAATTTACTGTAGCTTATAGACTACAGTTTAACTGTTTATTGTCCTAATCTGCTAGATTTACGAGGCAAGCTGTAAAGTAGGATGCGAATGATGCCGATGGCTACGGTAATGATTCCTCCTAAGAGATAAAGACTGGTGTTGTTGAAGCCCAAACCGATGAAGCGAATGATAACGAAGCACATTAAAGTAGCGATTAGATAGGGCGTGCCATCAATCCATTGAGTATGGTCTAATGCTTTGCCATCCAAACCTAAATATTCCTCCCTAACTACTCGTTTGGCTAACATGGGGTTGCCCCCGACTCTTTGCTGTAGGGAAGATAATTGGGCGGGAGTGAGTTCCAGGTTTAATTCCGCAGCAGCTTCTAGCATGATTGCCCTAGTAGCCAAATCTTTCATCGGTTCTAACTCGATTCTGGGCAGCTTGAGAAAAATGTCCCGCGCAGGAGGATAGGTAGCTAACAGTAAGATTGGTTGTCCTTGGGTGTGGAGTTGGTCTAACCAGCAGCGTAAAGAGACAGGGAAACGATGGGCATTGTCACAGATGAGAAATGCGGTATTAACCAATAGCCAGTCAGCAATCTCTTTCATCAGCCCCATTGTAGAGAGAGTTTTACCTTCCAAGTCTTCTGTATCAACTCCTAACTGATTGGCTATTTCACTCAGGATTTGTTTGACCGTTCCTGGTTTGGTAACGGCTACCTGAAAGTTCATTTCAATTAATTCGGCGGTAATGGCTTGAGCTAAGAAGGTTTTGCCACAACCAGCTTCCCCGACAACCAATAAACTAGAATTTGCCTGAAGTGCTGCCACGATGCGACGGAATTCTCTAGCGCGATAAATTTGCAGGGCATTACTACTTTCACGAACAGAAAGTGATCGCCTTTTCTTTCCATCGTTAGATACGGCATAAGTGTAAATTTTTTCTTCGCCGTTAGCTAGCTTTCTTCTGTGTCTCTTAATTGGCACTTTCTTCAGTCATCAGTCATCAGTTTTTTTAGTGGGTTGGGATTGGTCTAGTTGCCATTCGTTAGTTATTGCCTGGGCATCAGCGATCGTTTGCTGTTTAAATTCTTGAAGCTGCTGTGGCGACATACTTAAATTCAAAGCTTTGGCTACAGCATCAATGGCATTAGAAGATAATCTGTTTTGAGCTTCACTCGGCTCGTTGTTTCTTTGGTTCATTTACTACTCTCGGAGATAGAGGTTCATCTCCTTTATAAGCTTCAGCCCTATAATCTGAAAACAGTAATTTTTCGTCGATACTTGGAGAATTTATTTTTTTTCCGCTTCTATAGGGGCTGGGGAAACGGAACTACTACGAAACGGAACTGGGGTTAAAGTGTTGATTTTTGGTAGCTGAAAGGGGAATTCTAGGTTTTTTTGGCAATCAGACTAACAGACTTTGTTAGTCTGTAACTTCCAAGCCAACAGACTTTTTAATTTCCTGTTCTGTAGCTCCTTTAAGTTCACCCGATTGGTTTATGAGTAAATCAATAGCTACGCGAATTAAGGTATTTTCTGTAATTCTTTCTCCCGCACCTTTTCGTTTGCGATTGAGCGATCGCGTTAGGCTGGTTAAATTATCTAGCTGATCTTCCCGCAGTCGAGCTTCTTTACGAATCAATGTTAAATACTTCGGTACTTCGTTAGTTGCAGAGTCCGATAGTTCGTGAGTCTGTTGGTTTGGGAGTCCGATATTTTTGGAGTCTCTTACTTTAGTAGTTTGTAACTCTGTCACTTCGTTAGTTACTGACTCCGATACTTCCGCAGTTACAGATTCGTTCGTTGTGGATTCAATTTGTTCAGTTTCTTCGCCAATTAGATCGGACAATCTACGTTTTTTTGCCATTACTTCCACTCCCTCAATAATTCATCGGCTAATTTTTTGTAATCCGAAGCTGCCACTCCTGCGTTTTTTCCTTTAGCTTGGACAATGGGAATTCCTTCGTCGGGTATGCGTTCGTAAATTTTGTAGGCTCGAATAAAGCTACTGAATACGGGAATTTGGGCAGCCATCAAGGATTGTTGGGCATCTAGAGCATCGCCTAAACTACGTGGATCGACGATTGTAAGAAGTACGCGATGAGTAACTTTTGCTGGGGACACTAAGTTTTTTACAGTCTTAATCAATGCCTGAATATCTAGAGAAGATGGTTTGGTAGGCATGATGACATAATCAACCTTGTCAATGACTGCTTTGAGAGCTTCCGATTCTCTGGAAGGTGCAGTATCAACTACCACCAGTTCGTAATCTTTAACTTTCCGTAACTGATTGAGTAGATTTGGGTCGCTTTCTTGTGCCAAATCAAAGGGCATATCACCCCTTTCGCTCCACCAGCTAGCCGACCATTGAGGAGAATCGGTATCTACCAGTAAGGTTTTCATTTTGGGTGCGAGAATGGCAGCTAGATTAACTGCGGTGGTAGTCTTTCCCACTCCTCCTTTTCCATTAGCGATCGCAATAATTTTAGGCATAAGTCTGTAAGTAACGAAGTACGTGAGTTTGTTAGTTACAAAGTCTGTAAGTTTGAAAGTAACAGAGTCTATTCGGCTACAAGATAAGCGGTAAAACTCTAAGTGACAAGTATTTTTAGTTTTTTTTAAGAATTGGGAAACTATGAAAGTCTTTTTAGATTTCCATGAATGGCTAACCAAATACAGGGAGGCTCAGAAGATGTATGTTCCACTCGATGCTTTTGATGGGCTGGTATGAATAGATAATCTCCTGGTTTTAGTTTGATTCTCGAATCATCTTTATAAGATAAAACAGCTTGTCCTTGCAGAAGAATTACCCACTCATCTTTGTCTTGGTCGTACCATTCCCCTGGTGGTGTAGTCTGACCAGTAGAGATAATTCTTTCTATTAGAATATTGTCATTAGATACTATTGACTCGAATAGCTCTTTATCTGGTAATGATGGAGGTAATTAAAAATGTTATTCATTGAATAGTTAAGCGATCGCACTTTTAAGTTTAACTATCTAGCAATCAGTCTGTTAGATATTGCCAATGGTCTGTAAGAACTTTCACGAAACTCGAAGTTGACTCTACTGGAAGTACGTTACGCCCCTCTATGTTACTTACTCGCGCTTTTGTCAGATGTTTGACATAAGAATTTGCTCTTTCTTGAAGCGTTTCAGTGAAACTTTCTCTACTGATACTGGATGTTTGTTTTCCTAATACGATTAATGTAGGTAGTTCGATCCTGGCAAGATCCGATGTATAGTCTTCTCGCCAAAAACCAGCTAGAAAGGAAAATACTGCATAGCGACTTTGAAGGTCTTTTGCTCCTTCGATTAAAGAATCCAACCATTGTGAATCGACCTGGAGAGCATCGGCAAACAATTGACGTTTCGAGAATGATTCGAGGAATTGACGGCGACGAGCATAAAGATAAAATAACTGTCCCAAACCAACTGGAGAATCAAACAAAAGATTCCAAAGCAATTTTTGTGTGAGTGGTTTAGCTGCTTCGGTCATGGTACGCCATGCTGGAGGAGTAGATAAAACCAGTCCTTTAATCGAGTCGGTATTGCTCGTTATTTGTATTAACTTAATAGCAATGGGAAATGAAGCTCCTTGAACTATCAAAACAACGGGTTGTTTGACTATATTTTCAACGAAATATTTGAGTTGTTCTGCCCAATCAATTGGATAATAAGCCACAGAAGGCATATCGCAATCACCACAACCTATCAAATCGGGATTATAGATTGTTGAATTGAGGTTTTGCTCCAACCAGACTTTGATAAAAGGTTGCCAAAATACTTTTGATAATCCTACGCCAATGGGATGGATTGTAACTATTGCCGATGTTCGGTCAAGAGAATTACTAGAACCACGAACGGTGTAGGCACAATTCAAACCTTTCCACAGATAGTATCGAGGTGAATCTGTCATGAGAAATTTTACTCTTTGGTAATCTCGATTGCTTTGGCTATCTAAATATAATGATAGTAGCGAACAGTATAAGCTAGGGCAAATAGCGCTCGCCTTTAACTAATATTGTTTCTCAAACCACACAAACCTGCATAACCGATACCAATAGCATCGACACTATCATCAATGGGCATAGTCTCTAAATCGAACAAAACCTGCACCATATCCGCTACTTCATTTTTATCAGCCTTGCCATAACCTAGATGACACTTCCAACTGGATTGATGCAGATATACTGGTATGACTCCCGTTTCTCGGTAACAGACGAGATTGATTACGCCAAAAGCTTGTAAAACTCCTCCTGCTGCTTTGATAGTTCGATTGAAGAATGGCATTTCAATAGCAACATTGTAGGGCTGAAACTCTCTTAGCAACTCCACCATATCCCGCTCTATCTCTAGCAATCTCTCGGCTGTAGTTAACTGCTTGTTAGTTTCGATTATTCCGTAGTCTAGTAAATTGGCATTGCCATAGTTCCCTTCTGCTAAAAATGCCCAACCGATTGTTGCCAATCCTGGGTCGATGCCCAACCATGTTTGACTCATTACTTGTAGTAAATAATTTATCAATACATTACCAACTTGAGAAGACAGCAAAAAACCTCGGCACAGATACCAAGGTTCAGTAGGAGAAATCAATGATTGACGAGAGAAGACAAAACTTTTTAGCTGACTACAAAAGAAATTAAGACTAATACTGTAACGAAAGATGCTGCTACCGCACCTAATTGTAGGTAACGTTTTTGCTCCCACAATGTTGGATATTCTTGGTAAGTCATTTTGGGTTCGACAGCGTAGTTGTTAAGAGTTCCGTTATCTAATTGAGTGGTGTACATAGTAGTTTCTGTTTATTTGTTTCTGATATTTAGTTCTCTATGTAAATTAATGTAACAAATATCTGAAGTTTTGTAAACTATACTTGACAAATAGATACTTATTGTATCAATAAGATTGTTTAATCAGTACTGTAAACTGTTAGCGAGAAGAATAGAACCTTTGTCCTATGGGAGCATCAACTGTTACCGCACCGCTATCATCTTTAACTGGAGTTATTGAGAGAATCACCTTTCACTCGGAAGAATCGGGATATACGGTAGCGAGGTTGAATACGGGCAATGTCAAACAGTTGACTACTATTGTTGGCAGCTTCCCCAACATTCAAGCAGGACAGACGTTACAGTTACAGGGAACTTGGACGGAACACCCTAAATTCGGCTCGCAGTTTCAAGTAGTTCAATATAAAGAAACCAAACCAGCAACATTAACGGGAATAGAGAAATATTTGGGTAGTGGATTGATTAAGGGAGTAGGACCAGTAACGGCTAAAAGAATAGTCAAGCATTTCAAAGAAGAAACTTTAGATATTATCGAAAATGATATAAACCGTCTGATTGAAGTACCAGGAATTGCCAAAAAAAGAGTTGCCATGATTCGGCGCACCTGGGAGGAACAGAAGTCAATTAAAGAGGTGATGATATTCCTGCAAAGTCACGGTGTCTCGACTACCTATGCAGTCAAGATATACAAACAGTATGGAGATGCTGCGATCGCTACAGTTACAACTAACCCATATCAGTTAGCCATAGATATTTTCGGTATTGGGTTTTTAACAGCAGATAAAATTGCAGTCAATGTAGGTGTGTCTCCTTGGTCGGAGTTTCGTTACAGGGCAGGAGTACTTCATGTTTTAGATAAAGCATCGGAAGACGGACATTGTTATTTACCTGAATCTAAGCTCGTTCCAATGAGTCGTGAGTTGTTAACTACGGATGAACATGAAGCAGACGAAACAGCGATCGCCTCAATCCTCTCAGAGATGGTGCAGTTAGAAGAATTAATTAGAGAGACAGATGAAAAAGAACTAATTTACTATAAACCAACTTTCTATTATTCGGAGCAACATCTGGCAAAACTGATATTACAGAAAATAGAGAATCCTTTAGATGTAGAAAGCGATCGCGTGAAGAGTTGGATTAACAGATACACCGCATCGAGAAAGATTCAACTGTCACCACAGCAATATGTAGCAGTAGCTAAGGCAGCTTCCGAGAAGTTGATGATTCTGACAGGCAACCCTGGAACGGGTAAAACCTTTACTGTCCATACAATTGTCAAGCTGTGGAAAGCAATGGGCAAGAAGATACTATGTGCAGCACCCACTGGTAGGGCAGCCAAACGATTATCTGAAATGACGGGATTGGAAGCTAAAACCATTCATCGCTTGTTAGAATTTGACCCTTCTGTAATGGGATTTAAACGCGATTTAGATAATCCTCTAGAGTGTACGGCGATCGTGATAGATGAAGCTTCTATGGTAGATTTGTTCTTAGCTCATTCTCTATTTAAAGCTATACCTAAAGACGCTCAGGTGTTGATGGTAGGAGATATCGATCAATTACCAAGTGTCGGTGCTGGTAATGTCTTAAAAGATATTATTGCGTCAGAAAAGATTACCGTCGTGCGATTGACTCAAGTATTCAGACAGGCAGCCCAAAGTGCCATTATCAGGACGGCACACCAAATTAATAGAGGTCAATATCCCCAACTCGAACCAGTTAGTATGAATGCCACATCAGATTGTCTCTGGCACAATGGCGGAACAGAACCCGAACACGGTGTACAAACCATTCAAGAGTTAATCGAATATTACATTTCCCATGCTGGCTTTAATCCCGCTACTGACGTGCAGGTATTGTGTCCCATGACTAGGGGAATTGTCGGAACGCGCAATCTCAATAAGGTACTACAGCAGTTAATCAATCCAGCTTCAGAAGGTAAAGAAGAACTTGTTAGAGGAGATAGTATTTTAAGAACTAGCGATCGTGTGATGCAGCTAAAGAATGACTACAACAAAGAAGTTTTTAATGGTGACTTGGGTAATGTAGTATCGTTTGATAAAGAGGAAAAAGAAGTCATTATCGATTTTGATGGCAGAGATATAAAGTATGACTATGCCGATTTGAATGAAATTACTCTAGCTTGGGCTACCAGTATTCATAAATCTCAAGGTTCTGAATATCCCGTAGTTATCCTTCCTCTTTATACCCAACACTACATGATGCTGAGTCGCAATCTGTTTTACACTGGGTTGACTAGAGCTAAGAAGCTGGCGTTGATTGTGGGTTCGGAGAAAGCTATTGCGATCGCTGTGAAACAAGTAAAACAGCAACTCAGGTATACGAGATTGAGAGAGAGATTAAAGAATAATGATGTAAGGAAAATCTCGTTATAGTAGATTATTGCTGCCGTACCGTACTAAATTACTAAATTAGTCCAGGTCCTTTGTGTCTCCAGTCGTGTTCCATAGTCAATTTACCTTCTTCATCTTCTGACAACTCTTGAAATTCGCGACGGCGTTTAGCCTTGAGTTCAAGCTCTTTTTGTCTTAAATCTCCAGGTTCAGAGATATAAGCTTCTGTCTCCACTGCATAGTTATTAATCAGCCCTTCTTGGTCGATGGTGTAGCCATCTCTGGTGTGAATGTGTTCAGTGTCGGCGGGGTCATCATGTTCGACATGACCGAAATGCTTGCCTTCTCTGGCTTCTCGCGCTACAGTTTCGGCGGGAATGATATGTTGATCGTAATGAGGAATATTAGGATTAGAATCACTTTGAGTTTTCATCGATCCCTCCTTGCTGATAAGCAATAACATGAGGTTACTCAACGCTCTTATTCTAGCTCTAGTTTCCTCTCAAAATCGCTCGATAATTACAAGTCTTTAAACATCGATGTATCATCTATGGGTAGGGTTTCTAGACCGAATAATACCTGTACCATTGCAGCCACTTCATCTTTATCTGCCTTGCCATAACCTTGTGACAGCTTCCTTAGCTTTACGCCTAATCAGCTACTTTACACTTCTGAGACTTCATCAGTCCAAACCGTAAATTTAACTAAATTAATCGGCTGAAATGAGGTGGTCAGGGCTGTATCTACCGCGTCACGACCTCGAACCATTAAAATTCTGCCCACACGGGGGACGTTGTAACGGGCATCAAAAGTGTACCATTGATGATCTAGATATACCTCGAACCAGGAACTAAAATCCATCGGCGAAGGTTGAGGCGGAATGTCAATATCTCCAAGGTAACCAGCTACATATCTAGCTGGGATGTTCAAACAGCGACACAAAGTAATTGCCAAGTGTGCGAAATCGCGGCAGACACCTTTGCCCTCAGTGTAAACTTCATAGGCAGTTTTGGTGGGGCGAGCATACTCGTAGCCAAAGCTCACGTGGTCATGAACCCAATCGCAAACCGCTTGCACCCGTCCCCAGCCAGTTGGCGTTTGCTCAAAAATTTTCCAGGCAATTTCTGAGAGGCGATCAACTTCACAATAGCGACTGCTAAGTAAATAGGGAAGTACTTCCACGGGGAGGGACTCTACGGGAATCTCTTGAGCAGTATCATTAATTGTATCTGGCTGGTTGTTGTCTGAGACTACTGCTTCATTCCATAAACGCACACGACCTGCTGGCAAAACAAGGCGACCTACCCGATTCCCAAAGTCATCGACAAATTCTTCCACCCCGATCTCTGGTTCAATTCTCAGACTCTCGGGCTTTTTTACCTTCGAGAGTTGCGATGGATGCAGGTAGAGCTTTAAAAGCATGGGGACAGGAGCAGGTGCGTCAAATAAAAATTCATAACCAACGCGAATCAACATCTTTGATACCATCACTATTATCTATAAATGATACTTACTTGTACTTTAAGCATTTAAGCATTGATACTAGAGTACTTTTTTGTTGAGTTTCGTAATTAACGAATTCATCAAATGTCATTCCTATAAGTTCTCGCTCGAACTCTCTAGGAAATAATTTATTGTTAGTCTTTTTCTGATTTCGCTTATCAAAGCAATTTAAAGCAAATAGTTTCATTATCTTTTCTTTTTATTTTTTAAAGCTTCCAATATCTCTCTTACTGCTACTTTCTCTCTATTCATCCTTTCTATCTTTTGTATCAATCGTTTGGGAATATACTTACTTCCTTTCTCAACACAACGTCCGTTCTCCCAAAACTCATAGTGATACCAATATTGACCATAGACTTTATGGTTGCGTTTGACCTCTCTATACTCTATGTAACCTCCACCATAGCCAGCAGAGCGTTTCTTTTTCGTGCAGGGGGGATTACTAAAATTGCTAGAACAATTGTCAAAGTTAGTTCCGACATATGCGGAGCGGTATCCTTTAGGACTTTCATTAATTGCTAGAACATCTTTAGGAGTGCTACAGACTCTATTCTTACTATCTTCTTCGTTGTTTATGGTTAAATAGCGATCGCCTAAGTTACCTTTTATTTTCTCTAAATCTTTGCTGGGGGGACTGCTAATTTGGCTAGAACAATTATCTATAGTTTCAACACTTTCATCTTTTGCTAGAACTTCTGCATCGGGAAAAGTACTGGAACAATTGCTAGAACATTTTTCTAATCCCCCCTGCAATATTTCTAGTATTTTCGTGACTGGTAACTTCTGTTCTTCCGCCTCTTCTATATCTGGTAAGAGTTTTACAGGAATGTATTTAGTCTTCTGCTTGCCGTTCTCCCGCCACTGATAGTAAGCCTGCTGGTAGTTTCTGCCATTCCTGGTGACGGTTCTGTAATAGATATGTCCGCTTCCTTCTCCCTTCTGTCTGCGAGTTTTACTATTTTCTGTGCAGGGGGGATTGCTAGTTTTGCTAGAACATTTAACTGATGTGTCCGACACTTTTACATTAATATCGTTATGCAGCGAACTTTTAGATAAAGTGCTGGAACAATTGCCAGAACATTTATTTAATCCCCCCTGCAATAATTCATCGCCGATATCAGAAAAATCTGGATAGACTAAGAGCTTGGGAACGTTGACAGTAGAACTATCTGAAGGAATATAGACCGTAAAGCGATCGCCCAAATCCTTCTGAATGACTCCTTTAACTTCTGCTTGCTTTGGTTGTTTTATCAGACAGGGGATAGCCAGCTTGTTTTCTGAAGCGATCGCATTTTTGCTAGAACAGTTATTTAAAGTGCTAAAACTTTTGCTAGAACAATTTTTGTTTCTCCCCTGCAATTTATCTCGATCACTCCAGCCACAGACAGAACAATCGTCAGCTAGCCTAATAACTTTGCTAGAACATTTGGGACAGAGGGAAAATTCAGCACAATCGAGAGATAAGTTGTCTATAACCTCGTATGTCAGTGTAGGAGCATTCATGTTTCACTCCCTTTCAATGGCGGTTTGACGGCTATAATTTCTCCCAACTCATCCATAATCAACTGATAGCTACTGTGCCAGAGTTGGGGCATTATCTGTTTTCTCAAAATGGGGTCTGACAGATAATTGTTAATTTCCACAATCGACATCTGAGAAATACTATTCTTTGGCTGCATCGCCTGACGTTTTTTAACCTCAATTTCAGACTTCGACACTTTGGGTATGGCTTTAACAAAACCCTTGAGATTACGATTTCCTAGTTTTTGGGTCAATAATTCCCTCAAAGATGGTTTTTCTGTCTCTGTTGGTTCTGTTTCTCTGTTCGTCCAAGGGTCTAATATTTTTTTATCTTTGTCTGGCGATGACTTCAAACATTGAGAATCTGACGATCTGTCTTTTTGTTTTGATGGTAAGTGATCGCTTGTCTCATTTAGAGTCGTAACAGCTTCAATCGCCATAATCTTCTCGCCAGCAATCTTGGCTTCTTCAATAGACGGCTCTACCCTCTCTCTCGTCCACACGGGCGTATTGGGATTAGTTACACCGAGGGTGCGATCGCGTTCTACAGTCTTGGCAACATTCACTACACTGCGTTTGAATTGCCCCCAAAAGGCTTTGGCTTGTCTAGGTTGGTTGAGAATCCTGAAGACTTCGTTACGGGTTTGTTCGTCGCTATTACTGTTATTTCCCGCCCTTAATTTCTCTGTCAAATACTCCACGAACATGGGGTAAGGAACTCCAGGCTCGATTTCCCACTCTGGTTTAGATGATGTGCCAATGGGCAACCCAGCAATAAAATCATCCCAATAACTGTGGGGAATACCTGAGCGCAACTGTCTGATAATCGTCTGTGCCAGTCCTTGCGGAGAATGAGAATTAGCCACAATCGGCAAGGCTTGAATTAATTCCCTGTAAAACTGCTTGAACTGTCCCTCGTCCTTCCAGGGAGCTTTCTTTTCCCTCTTTTGCTTGGTTACTTTTGAGACTTTCAGCTTGGGTTTGGGAACGGATTCCACATCTAGTGTAGTACCTATATTCTGATTGATTTTATTTTCAACATCGGCGGAACTATTTCCTTTTCTAACAGCCTTTTGTTTATCACCAATTTCTTCTGCTTCTTTTAAGTCTGAAGATAGTTCACCTGTATCTAGACGGTCTTTTTCTTGGTTAACTGAATTGGAATTATTACACTCACTAGGGAGGGCAGGGTGGGATTCATCTTTGGAACTGTTTTCTATGGAAGTATTCTTTGTCTTGAATTTTGTGCAATCAGAAAACTTAGTATTGTTAATTTCCTCATTACTTAGTATTTGGTTTTTTATAGATACGGGATTTTC
>DAXETX010000275.1:0-9196 GCA_051155735.1 Xenococcaceae cyanobacterium | reverse complement strand
TTTGTTTACAAACAGTTTCTGAATCTTGATTGGCAATTATTTATAAATTAAGCCTTGATATATTCATAAACACTTAGATAACTTGCTCCCGAATTGTTCCAAGAATAATCATATTCCATGCCTTGTTGAGCTAATTGCTCAAATTCTTTAGGAGATCCTTTGTATAAACCAATTGCTCGTTCTAGTGCTGATTCTAAAGCTCGATGATCGGTTTGATAAAATACATAACCATTGCGGGTTTCTGGTGCATGATTCTGATCGTAGTCCCGATCAAATACAGTACTTAATAATCCGCCAACGCCTCTGACAATGGGGACTGTACCGTATTTTAAACTGATTAATTGGGTTAGCCCGCACGGTTCATAATTACTCGGTACAATCATCAGATCTGCGCCAGCATAAATTAAATGGGCTAATTCTTCATCGAATCCTAATTCGAGATGGATATCGGGATGATCGTTAAGATGTTGTTTTTCGTGCCAAAACCAGCTATTGATACTAGGTTCAGTTGCCGAACCCAACAGCACAAATTGCGCTCCTTGGTTGAGGGCGTAGTACATGGCATGATGTACTAAATGGACACCCTTTTGTTGGTCGAGTCTGCCGATATAAGCAATCAGTGGTTTATCTCCATTTTGCAGTAACAATCTTTCTCGCAAAGCAGTTTTGTTTTTAGCCTTGCCTGTGAAATCCGTTAGAGAATACTTAAAGGGAATGTGAGAATCGATTTCAGGATTCCAGATATTGTAATCAACACCATTGAGAATGCCACTAAACTTACCTTGATGAATTTCTAGGGTATGACCCAAACCATAGCCCACATCTTGATAACGGGCTTCCCAAGCATGGTGAGGCGAAACAGTGTTGACATAGTTGGCATAGACGATACCACCTTTCATAAAATTGAGGGCAAAGGGGTTAAAATTATCTCTGAGGCGATCATAGTGGAAATAATAAGCTTCACGGTTTAAACCTGTCGCCATCAGCATCTCTATCCCGCCCAGACCTTGATGTTTAAAATTATGAATGGTATAGCAGACGCGCTGACGTTCCATTCCCTGATACTGATAGATTTCGTACAGCATTACGGGAACTAAACCAGTTTGCCAATCATGACAGTGAATAATATCGGGACGCTTATTACTCACGAGTAAAAACTCTAAAGCAGCCTTGCTAAAGAAAGCAAAACGCATATTGTCATCGCTATCACCGTAGTAATAACCGCGATCAAAGAAATGATCGTCTGATTTGGGTTGGATAAAGAAACAAAGTCTGCCATGTACCCAACCGCAGAAGACATCGCAATAAATTGTCCCATGATACCAAGGTACTAATAAACCTCGATAAGCTTCGTGAAGACCCCAAATTTGGTTGTATCTCATGCAGTCATACATGGGGAGAATCAACTCAACACAATGTCCCCGAATTTCTAACTCCCGACTTAAGCCATAAACTACATCTCCTAAACCACCAGCTTTAATTACGGGGGCGCATTCCGAGGCAATCTGCACGATATACATACCTATCTCATCCTCTCTTAAGATTTTTTGACAATATTTTATTTTTAAATATTTTTCCCTAAGATTGTGACACACTTCCTGAAAAAATCGAAAGTTAGAATCTAAGACCGAGGATGATTTAACGCCTTTGTCTGTCTCAATTATTTTATGAGCGATAACAATTTTTTGTTACAATTACCGCCTTGTCTGCAACCAGGAGATTTAGTAAAAGCGATCGCCCCTAGTGGGGCATTGCGGGAAACCGCAGCATTAGAACGAGGTCTAGAATTATGGCGATCGCAAGGTTATCGCGTAGAATTAGGAGATAACTGGGATAGTATGAGCGGGTATTTGGCAGGAACAGATAGCCAACGCCGACAGGCTCTAGCAGCAGCCTGGAAAGACCCTGAATGTAAGGCAATATTGTGTATTAGAGGTGGCTATGGTTCTGCTAGACTATTAGAAGCTTGGACTTGGAATCAACAAGTTACTCCCAAATGGCTCATCGGGTTTTCTGATGTCACTAGTTTGTTGTGGAGTTTGGCAACAGTAGGAATTGCCGGAGTTCATGGTGCGGTATTAACAACTTTAGCTGATGAGCCAGCATGGTCACAAAATAGATTGTTTGATTATTTGACTGGTCATGCTTTAGCAACTTTAAAAGGTCAAGGTTGGAATAAGCAAATTGCTGAGGGTTTTTTATTACCAGCTAATCTTACTGTCGCGACTCATTTACTGGGGACTCCCTTACAGCCTAGCTTTAGTGGGGCAATTTTGGCTTTAGAAGATGTCACCGAATATCCTTATCGGATTGATCGCCTGTTAACTCAATGGCGTTTAATGGGGGGATTCAAACAGATTAAAGGGATTGCTTTAGGGCGTTTTAGTCGCTGTGAACCCTACCCAGGGACTAATAGCTGGTCAGTTACAGAAGTGTTACGTGATCGCCTTCAAGATTTAAAGATTCCCATTGTTTCGGAGCTTCCTTTTGGTCATGATGGCGCTAATGCAGCCTTACCTGTAGGTCATCGGGTGATTTTAAATGCACGAGAAGGAGAGTTGATTTTTCTTTAGATATTGCACCTAATTTTTAGTAATTTCATTTTGTAGCATTTTTGTATTGTTTTATAATATAAAAACTGCTCCCTTTAACAAAACTCAGCACCAGATAACAAAGTTATCAAGTTACAAATGTGGCATTAAGTACTTAAGCATGATTATTGGTTTGTCCAAAGTACTACGTCGTTGTACCGCGGTTCGTCAAGGTTTTTTTAATCTCCAATTCCGCTGCCAACCATTACTAAAAGTTAAAAGTAAGTAAAATAACAGCTTTAAAGAAAGCGACAGAAAGCTGATTTAAGGATCGAAGTAAGAGGGATAGTCCCTTGTCATTAATGTTGAGAGCAACACTAAATCTTACTGTTTAAAAACAGAGGATGAGCTTGAGCGAATCAAGCATTAGTATTACTAAGCAAATTGCGAGCAAAATCATGGCATCTTTTCGAGATATTCTCGGTTATTATTACCCTTACCGAGCGATCGCATTTTTGAGCATCGCTGCATCGAGTTTGTTTGAAATTATCGATCTAGTTGTTCCTTATGTTATTGGACAAATTCTTAATGTTTTATCGAACCAAGCTTTAGACGCGCCTGTGCAATTTTTGGTCAATCAAGTAGCCCAGATTGCTAATCTAACAGCAAACAAGTTTTTAGCTTTGGGAGTATTATTAGGCTTAATTTTTCTTGTTACCGTAGTAAGAGCGCCGATTCAGCCCTGGATTGGTTCTTGGTTTCACTGGGAAATTTCTTTAAGGGCGCGTCGCGATCATTTACGGAAAGTAATTGCGAAGATTTTAACTCTGCCTTTAGGATATTACGACGAAAATAATCCAGGACGGATTGCAGGTCGAATTGCCAGAGGGATCGAAAATCATACTTGGACATATCCTGAGATTGCAGGGCAGTTTTTACCGAAACTCGCCAGAATAGTCGGAATATTCGGCATTATTTGGCTAATCGAATCTTGGATTGCGATCGCTTTTTTAGGTTCTTTTATTTTCATCCTGACATTTAGTCTGAAAAACTTAAAGACTTTAATTAAACAAGAAGAAGCAATTGACAAACACATCGAAAACACCGAAAGCCGTACCTCAGAAATCATTACCAATATCAAAACTGTCAAAGCCTTTGCTACTGAAGCCCAAGAACTAGAAAGACAAAGACAACGCTTTGAGCGAGAATACCAAGTGATCACTTTTCGCATCCATAAAGGCTACGTCAAACTAGCAACTTGGGAGCGAACCATGATTCAGAGTTGTGTATTTTTAATTTTGCTGCTGACTCTGATTGCTGCTGTCAGAGGCGAAATTTCTTTAGGACATTTTATTACAACCCTAACCGTCTCTAGTATGGCGTATGCAGAACTCGAACCCATTACCCAATTAGCTGAAGTCTTTGCCCGTCGCTATGCCTCGATGGAACGGTTTCACCAGTTTATGCAACTTCCAGCAGGACAAGATGCTGCGAGTTTAGTCCCAGAATATTTGGCAGATAATCCCTGTAAATTTACAGGGAAGCTAGAGTTACAAGACCTAACTTTTGGTTACAACCCAAAGCGTCCGATTTTGCAAAATATTAATCTTTTGATCGAACCCTACCAAACTGTCGCTTTAGTCGGTCGATCTGGTTCGGGTAAATCGACTTTGGTAAAACTGTTGTTTCGTTATTTTGAACCAGATCGAGGCAAAATTTTAGTCGATGGCATAGATATTAAGACTTTAGATATTGCTCGATATCGCCGTCGCTTAGCGATTGTCCATCAAGATGTAGATATCTTTAATGGTACTGTCTTAGACAATCTCCGTTACGGTAATCCTCGGATCAGTTTTTCTAAGGTAGAAGAAGCCTGTTACATTGCCAAAGTCGATGAATTTATCAGCCAATTGCCTCATGGTTACTATACTAAGGTAGGAGAAAGAGGGGTACGTCTTTCGGGTGGACAAAAACAGCGTTTGGGTATTGCTAGAGCTTTAATTGTCGATCCTGATATTCTGGTATTTGATGAAGCAACTGCTAGTTTAGACTATGAATCAGAGCGAGCAATTCAATTGGCAATGCGTTCTATTTTAGGGACTCGTACCACTTTAGTGATTGCCCATCGTCTGAGTACCATTCGCGAAGCGGATCAAATTGTCGTGCTAGATGAAGGCAAAATTGTTGAAGTGGGAAATCATCAGGAACTATTAAATCATGGCGGGATCTATCATCGTTTGCACTCGCTGCAAGAAACGGGGGAATTATTAGCTTGAGAGTCAAAATTGCAGTATTAGGGGTAGGACGTTGGGGAGTTAATTTTGTCCGCAATATTATCCAGCATCCCCAAGCAGAATTAGTCGCAGTAGCAGACACTCATCAAGCACATTTAACCCTGTGTCAACAAAAGTTTTCTCTCGACCAAAATCAAGTGGTTTTAGGGAAAAACTGGGAACAAATTAAGCACTTGGCGAGCTTTGATGCCGTAATTGTCGCGACTCCTGCTACCACCCATTACTCCCTAATTCTTGATGCTTTAAACTCTGGCTATCATGTTTTGGCAGAAAAACCCCTAACTCTCGACCCGCAAGAATGTCGAGAATTGACCCAGCTAGCAGCAGCTAAAGGCTTACAACTTTTAGTCGATCATACTTACCTATTTAACCCTGCGGTTAATCGCGGTCAACAAGTGATTCAAAACCAGCAACTAGGAGAATTACGTTACGCTTATGCCACTCGCACCCATCTGAGTCCAGTCCGTCAGGATGTAGATGCCCTATGGGATTTAGCAATTCACGATATTGCGATTTTTAATTATTGGCTCGGACAAACTCCCGCCCAAGTACAAGCTAGAGGTCAAGTGTGGTTGCAACCTGAAACCAATATGGCGATCGCTTCTCTATCGGGTTTGGCAGATGTAGTTTGGTTAACCCTCTACTATCCTGATGGTTTTCAAGGGCAAATTCATCTGTCTTGGCTCAATCCTGATAAACAAAGAAGATTATGTGTCGTAGGTAGCCAGGGAACCCTAATTTTTGATGAAATGGCGACTGATGCGCCTTTAACTCTCCAAAAAGGTTACTTAGAAAAAGTCGGTGACAAATTTATTCCCCAAGGACAATCCCGTCAAGTGATTCCAGTTGAAGCAGTAGAACCCCTAAAAGCAGTTTGCGATCGCTTTATCCAAAATATCCTGACTAATAACAGCGATCGCTTTTCTTCAGGTACGATAGCTACAGAATTAGTTAAAATTTTGCGAGGTTTAACCACCTCTATGGAACAGCAAGGTAAAGTAATTAAACTCTAGCCCAAGTTGATTCAGCAGCATTTTATCGCCAAAGCAGTCTAAAATGATTGATCGCGAGGGATGCCGACGGTGAGTCGGCATATCCAATCGCGGTGTTGACCTGCTATCCATTTTTTGATTAATATTTGTAAACTATTGAGGTAGCTCATACTTATTAAATTGCAATTTTTCTATGAAGCAACTGCATAAGACAGAACGTTTATTATTAATCGGTCACCTTTTAGCGATGGTTTTTGGCTTGGCAGGAATTATTTTAGTTTTACCAAATACAGAATTTCAAGCCAAACTAGCTCAATTTGCCTGGGGTCAGACAATTTTTGCCTGGTCGATGGCTGGCGGTGGCGTAATGTATATGGTATTGGGAACTCTAGCAGTAGCGATTTATGCTTATCGAACCGTTGGCAAATGGCACTGGCTGAGTTTTATGCTTCCTGCTATTGCCTTATCTTTAGGGAGTGAACTACTAGGTACTAGTACGGGCTTTCCTTTTGGTCATTATCGCTACCTGAGTGGTTTGGGCTATAAAATTGCGGGTTTAGTGCCTTTTACCATTCCTTTATCTTGGTTTTACTTGGGTTTTAGTGCTTATCTAATTGCCCGTGCTGGCTTAGAAACTGTTAAGCTTAGATCTTGGCTGCGTCCTGTACTAGCGATCGCTTTTGGCGCATTATGCCTTACTTCTTGGGATTTTGTGCTAGATCCGGCAATGAGTCAGGCGGCAATTCCGTTTTGGATTTGGGAACAACCAGGGGCATTTTTTGGGATGCCTTATCAAAATTTCGCAGGTTGGCTAGGTACTGGTGTCGTATTTATGACTGTAGCGACATTTTTATGGCGCGTTAAACCTTTGCAATTACCCCATCGCGATTTAGGATTACCCCTAGCAGTTTATTTAGGTAACTTTGCTTTTGCCACAATTTTAAGTTGGGCAGCAGGAATTTATCCCCCCGTGTTTTTAGGAGTAATGTTTGGCATTTTTCCCGTATTAGTGTTTTATGAAATGGCAAAAAATCAAGTTATTGTTACCCCTAAAGCCACTGAATTAGTTACGACTAAAGTTCCTGTTGCTGCTGTGGGAGTAATTCAGCAGTGAATTCAGAACTGATCGATGCTATCTCTCTGGGAATTTTAAGCTTTCAGGGAGTAGCAACTCTGATTTTATTATCGCGTTTATTACCAGGGGCAAGACGCAATGCACCTTTATCATCTCAACCTGATGATTCTCGCTTTTCAGAAAAAGTGAGCGCGATTATTCCGACACTGAATGAAGCTGAAAGGATTAAGCCCTGCTTACGGGGTTTAAGTCTTCAAGGTGAGGCATTAGGAGAAATTATTGTCGTCGATAGTTATTCTCAAGATGCCACCCCAGCCATCGTCAAAGCTCAAGCTCAAATCGAACCTCGCTTGAAACTGATTAACGATCCGCCTTTACCGCCAGAATGGGTGGGTCGTCCTTGGGCATTACATAATGGTTTTTTGAACATTTCACCCCAAAGTGAATGGATTTTGGGCATAGATGCTGATACTATTCCCCAAGCTGGATTAATTAACAGTTTGCTAACTATTGCTGAAGCCAAAGACTATGATCTCATTTCTCTAGCCCCACAATTTGTCTTGCAATATCCAGGAGAATGGTGGTTACAACCAGCTTTACTCGTTACTTTACTGTACCGTTTTGATTCAGTAGGAGTAAATTCTAATAGTGCCGAAAGAGTGATGGCAAATGGACAATGTTTTTTCTGTCGGCGTCAAGTATTAGAAGCTTTAGCTGGTTATAGTAGTGCAGCAGCTTCTTTTTGTGATGATGTAACCCTAGCCCGTAACATTGCAGCAGCAGGTTATAAAGTTGGCTTTCTAGATGGATCGAAACTCATCAAAGTGAGGATGTATGAAGGAGCAAAAGAAACTTGGCGAGAATGGGGGCGATCGCTCGATCTCAAAGATGCTGCTTCCTCTTTACAAGTTTGGGGTGATTGGTGGTTTTTGGTGTTAGTTCAAGGATTACCACTTCCGATGTTACTTATTGCCTGGTTACTACTAAATTTTGGTTACAATTCAACTACTCTTTTCTCACTAGTCGGGTTGAATCTATTTTTATTACTGCTGCGCTTGGTTATCTTAGTGGCGATCGCGCCTTCTTATCAGCGTTCTACCAAATCAGCTTTAGCGTCTAGCTTATTTTGGCTTTCTCCTTTAGCCGATCCCCTGGCGGTGTGGCGAATTTTCTTATCTTCGATTCAAACTCCCACCCAATGGCGCGGTAGAACTTATCAACCGTAAGCACCAGGGAGCAAGAAGCCTAACAATCTTTTTAAACGAGGATTCGCATTTTGATAACAAGCTTCGGGCATTTGATAGTTCATAAAAGGAGCATACTTATGTCCGACTAATCGTTTAGCATAAGTTACTTGGGTAATGTAGCGCGGAGTATCTGAAAGATTTGGCGCACCGCGATGCCATACTTGATTATTAAAACAAATAGCCGAACCCATAGGAGCTAGACAACTCTGAATTTGTGCTTCGTAACCTTCTATCTCTGGTAAACAAAACTTACCAAACAAATGAGAGCCAGGAATTACTTGAGTTGGTCCATTAGCAACTGCTAATACATCAGTAAGATAATAATTAACCGTAAAAACTAAGACATTTAGTCGCACCTTCGTTAAAGGTTGACCATCAAGAGAGAGAATATGAGGCGTATCATCTTGATGCCATTTACTACTGCCTAATCCTGGATTATGAGGCGCAACCACAAACGAATTATTGTGAATTACATGAACTGTATTAGCATTAGGTAATCCCCATTCTGAGGGAATTCCTTGCCCATTAGCACCACCAATTAAAGCCTCAGCAAATGTTACTATCGGTTCGAGGTCAAATAAACTTAAGTTGGCTGGAGAGCGTTCAAACATTCTGTGACTAAAAGCGATATTAGAATCAGCATACTCTGAAGGCTTTTCTGTAATATCGCGATCCAAATCGTCTCGTAACTGTTGACATCTTTCAGGAGTTAAAACTTGGGGAATTACCAAAAACCCGTTTTGATGAAAAAACTCAATCCATTCAGCTAACTGCGCCTCTGTTGGGGGTTTTTGTTCTGGATATTGATTCGTAAATAAATTCATGTCCTAATACAAATAATACAAATACGTAACGCTTATAATAAAAGCTTGAGCAGAAATTTCACTAGCTTCTGGTATTTGCGATCACTCTAATCGAACTACTTGGTTATGTTTCATTAAAACCGTAGAAAATTCCATACCTATGGCAGTACAAAACGTCTGATAAAAAAGCGGCTGGGAACTTCTGTTTCCCGTCCTGTTACAAGACGATGGCTAAAGAGTGATTCTGTTACCCA
>DAXETX010000274.1:0-22580 GCA_051155735.1 Xenococcaceae cyanobacterium | reverse complement strand
CCTCAATAAGAGATAATATAAAAATTTTAAGTTGATTTACTATAGCTTATTACGCTCATTTAGCAAATTCGCAGATCGATAGATAAGGACAAATAGCGCAATTTTCTACAGCTGGTTTGGCTTCATAGTTTCCTGTTTCTATTTGGGTAATTAATTGTGGTATTTCTAAAGCTATTTGCGGTAAATCTGAGGCAGAAAAAGTGTGGATAAAATCATGACGCAGATAGGCAATATGTGCTGTAGTGTAGTCTAAAGCTTGGGCATAAGCCCAAAGTTGGAAACGATGATGTTGGGGTTGGATGTGGCGATCGCTCTTGTAATCTAAAAGCCAATCTTTGCCAAGTAAATCTATTACCCCAGTAAAAGTAATATTACCTAACTTGAGGGTGATGCGTTTTTCTTTAGCAATAGCACTATCTCTAAAAGGTTTGTAGATCGGATGCTGTAAGAATCTGTCAACTAAATTAATCGCTTCGGTAACGACAGTAGTATCCGCTGTTAAGTCGCAAAAGGGTAATAGCCGACTAGCCTGTTTAATGTTATGTTCAAGCGCAGTGTGGACTAATGTTCCTACTTCCATACTATAGGCTATGCCTTCTGTCGCCCCTGGATGTCCTGTTAGATAATGCAAGTGGAATCTTTGGGGACATCTGGCAAATTCGCTTAATGCTGTTACTGGTAGTTCAAAGATCCCAGATTTTACGGGAGTAATAAGTAACTGGGGTGTGATATCAGGTAGGGGAGGAAAAGTAGAAGTAGGCGGTTTGGCTTGAGTTGAATCACAGGGAATAATTTCGAGAGGAATATTAGCAGCAGTTAAACCAGGGATTAATTTGGCTAAATAGCCTTTATCTGGTTCATTAGCGGTTAGAATCAGGTAATCTCTGGCTCTAGTGAGGGCTACATAAAGAATTCTCAGGTCTTCTTCTGCTTCTTGCTGCTGTTTTTGCGATTCTAACCAACGGGACAAAAAAGGTTTTTCCCATTCTCCTTGGGAATTTTTGTTTTTGACGGCAACACCCCATTGGGGATCGAAATAAATAGAGGAATTAGCAGCAGCTTGATGTTGATAGTTTAAGTCAGCAACCACTACCAGCGATCGCTCTAGACCTTTGGCTGCATAGACTGTCATTAATCCTACAGCATTAGCGATGTCTAAGGGTGGGCGGGAAATCGCTGCATCATTCTCGTAGAGTTGTTTTAAATCTCTAACTACACTAAAAATATCCTGTGTTCCGATTTCTAATTCTTTAACTAATTTCCGAAATCCCTTCCAGTCTGCGAGTCGGCGGGTTCCTTCTAGAAGATTGGCGATAACTGCGGTGTATCCTGTTAAGCGATCGCCAATTTGGAGTAATCTAGAGGGTGCTTCGCGATCTCGTTGTTTGAGAAGTTCTCTGAGTATGGTAATGGGGTATTGTAATTCGGGAAAAGTAGTGTTTTGGATCGCCTCCCACCAGCTAGGATGGGGAAAAGTTTGGGAAACTTGGAAAAAAATGCGATCGCTGATGGCAAACCAAGGGCTACGTAATACCGCAACTAAGGCGATATCATCTTGAGGATCAGCGAGAAACCGTAATAGTGACCAAGAGTCTTTAGCTTCTCTGGTTGCTAATAAGTTACCACCTGCTGCTGGGGCAATGGGTATTCCCAACGCGGATATTGCTTCGCCATATATAGTAAGAGGCGACCAAGTACGAGTTAAAACTAAAATATCTCCTGGTTCAATGGGTCGTAGTTTTCCTGTAGATTTGTCGTGAACTGGAGTTTTACTATCTAATAACTGTTTGAGTTTTTGTGCTAAATGATCGGCTTCTATCCGCTGACGTTGTACTTTATCACTGTTTTTAGCTGCTGCAACAGCAAAAGCTTGAATATAAGGAATTGTCTTAACAGTAATCTGATCTTCCGCTGCTTGTTGTTGACGAAATGCTACTAACTCTTGGTGATTTTTGCCTAATAATGACGCAAATATCTGATTAATTTGACTAATTAAAGGTTGGTGAGTCCGAAAACTAGTGTTTAAGATAACTTCTTTGCCCTGGCTACTAACAATTTTTTGATGAAATTGTTGAAATATTTGAATATCGGCGCGCCGAAAGCCATAAATAGCCTGTTTGATATCTCCAACAATTGTAAGCTCGCTATTACTAGTTAATCTTTCTAATAAATCTCCCTGAGTCGGATTGGTGTCTTGAAACTCATCTACTAAAAATACTTGCCAACGTTGTTGATAATACTCTCTTACTTCTTGATGTTTTAATGCTTCTAGGGCGTATATTTCTAAATCAGCAAAAGTTAATACTCTAGCTTGATATTTGAGTTGATTTAAATAGTTGATAACATCTCTGTACGCTTCAGTTAAAGCAGGAAGTATTTGCTGTAATCTAGTATCTGCTGCTGTTAACTCGGCATTAATTAAGCCTTTTTTGCTGACTTCTCGCGTCAATTCTCTTAAGTTCTTTAATGTCTCTCTTACTAGTTTGATATCTGTCCAATTATTTTTACTGCCTTTTCTGGTATCAATTTTGTCAATAACTGTTAGGGCTGCTGCAATATTTTCTGCTGCTGCTATTTCTTGCATGGCAGCTATCACCTCTTGACGGATAGTTTCTAAGTTATCTCCTGATTTTCCGACGTTGTTATTGAGAATTTCTTGAGTATCTTGCCAAATACAACTATTAACTAATTGCGTTAAGCCTGCTTTTCTGGCAATAGTAATAAGTTTCGACCAATCTTGAATTCCCTGTTGTAGTGCTTTTTGGGCGGTATAAGGATCGCTTAATAATTCGGCAATACTCTGTTTCATCAGAGAATAAGGAATATCGCGATAATACTGAGAGGGAAGAGTCGCTAAAGCAGCATCAAGACTATTGTTAAGCCAGATTTTACCTCTAGCATCCTCTAAAACAGTGAAATTAGCTGGTATTCCTGTAATTTCTGAATGTTCTTGACAAATGCGACTTGCTAAACCATGAATTGTACTAATTGGTGCTGCTTCTAGTTCCGCTATGATATCATCACGGTTTGGTAATTGTTGTGTAATTAAAGAACGGATCCGAGACTTTAATTCTTTAGCTGCTTTTTCGGTAAAAGTCACCGCAACTATTTCTAGAGGCGATAAACCGCGCTCTTTAAGATAGTATAAGTATCTTGCTGTTAATAGGTGGGTTTTTCCTGTACCTGCACCTGCGGTGACTACTACACTACTAGGAGTATAAGCTGCTGTTTGTTGTTCTGGGGTTAGGGACATAAGCTAGCGTTACTTGTTTTTGAGGCTGATTTTAGCAGCTAGGAATAGGGATGACAGGTTCATATACAATTGAGAATTATTCCTGTTTGTACAGGAGTCTGTTCTGCTTCTCTCGAAAAGCGCTAAAACTCATCAGAAGCTTGTTTAAAGGGTAGGGTAACATCGTCCACAAATAAACACTGATGAACACAAATGATTGTTCGTTTGGGTTTCATCCTCTAAAATATTGATTTTATTGCTGATTGCCCAAAAGTTGCTGATTTTAGCAGCAAGGGATAGGGATTACAGGTTTATATACAATTGAGAATTATTCCTATTTGTATAGGAGTCTGTTTTCTTTCTTTCTAATAGCGATAAAACTTACTAGAAGCTTGTTTGAGGGGTAAGGTAAAATCATCCACAGATGAACACTGATGAACACAAATGATTGTTCGTTTGGGTTTCATCCTCTAAAATATTGATTTTATTGCTGATTGTCCAAAAGTTGCTGATTTTAGCAGCGAGAGATAGAGATGACAGGTTTCTATACAATTGAGAATTATTCCTATTTTACAGGAGTCTGTTCTGCTTCTTCCTAATAGGGATAAAACTTACTAGAAGCTTGTTTGAAGGATAGGGTAACATCGTCCACAAATGAACACTGATGAACACTGATGCTTCTGCGAATAAAATCAAAACTTGATAACTCTAGTTTATTCTGCTTCACACGCGCCAATACTTACCCAAGTGCTAGAACCATCTTCCCAATGCTCTTTTTTCCAGATAGGTGCGTTATGCTTCAGATTATCTATGGCGTATTGACAAGCTGCAAAAGCTTCGCCTCGATGGGGACAACCGACGGCTACTAAGACACTTATTTCTCCGATATATAAGTGTCCGATGCGATGATGAATTACAATACGATTAACATCTTGCCATTGATCGCGAATTTGTTGAGCAATAGAACGAAAAATAGCGATCGCCATTGGTTCATAAGCCTGATATTCTAAGGACTTGACGGGTTTGCCTTCTGTTTGATTTCTCACTGTACCACTCATTACCACAATCGCCCCATTACCAGGATCATCAGCTAAAGCATATATTTCGTTTAAAGATAGAGGCGCAAAAGTGATTGCAAAACTGTCTTGTTGATGGGTTAATAGTTGATTGTTCATTACGCGATATTAAATATAATTAATGATTTCTGTAGCTACTTCTTGCGGTTTTTCTAAATGGGGTACATGACCACATTGCTCAATCCAAACTAGTTGATTATCGGGGATAAATTTGGCAAATTTTGCTGCATCTTTGATGCCTAAAATTTTATCTTGCTTACCCCAAATAATTAAAGTTGGTTGAGTAATATTTTGGATTTTATGAATAAATGAACCATAACCACCACTTTTGGTAAAAGCAATGAGAGCTTGATTCCAATTAGAACATTTTAAATGTAACGCTGCACAAATTTGAGCATCACTATTAGCAAAACTCTTGTCATAATAAGCTGCTTTACTAATATTTTGTCTAACTTTTGGATTACGTAAAAATTCTGTCGCCCAATAGTCGAGAGGGGAAAACATCAACTTACTAATAATCGGTTGTTTTCCTAAACCAGCACTATCTAATAAAATTAATTTTGTCACTAATTGGGGATAGGTTAAAGCAAAATCAATTGCTGCTGCACCTCCCATAGAAGCACCAACTAAAATCACTGGCTTTTGAATAATTTGTTTCCAAAAATAATATAAATGCTCCCTAATTCCTGCTACGCTATAGGGTAAATTAGCAAGGCGATCGCTAAAGCCAAATCCTAATAAATCTACGGCATAAACTAGCTGAGTTGCTGCTAGTAATGGCAGCAAGCGACGAAATTCTAATAAAGAGCTATCAAAACCATGAAGCAATAATATTGGTGTATTTCCTACTCCTTGTTTGACAAAAGATGTAGGGATAGGTTCGGTACTAAAAGAAGTTGTGATCGATTCTAGTTGAATTTGTTTAACCAAGGCGATCGATGTTGCTTCTGTTAACTTGTTGGCATCAGTAGGTATATAATCGGGAAACATTTTGCTAATTAAAAGTTGGTTATTGCTAAAAAGTATAAAATATTAAATAATTTTTTGAGCAGCAAACAGTAATTGATTAACAACTAACCACTGACTATTGACTAATAATTATGGCTTTTTCCTACCAAAGAACTGTTTATTTAGCTGATACCGATGCTGCTGGTGTCGTCTATTTTGCTAGAGTTATGGAGATGTGTCATGAAGCTTATGAAACATGGTTGGCTACAATCGGGTTTGATTTAGCAAAATTATTATCAGAAAAAAAACTCGCTCTTCCTATCGTACACGCTGATATTGACTTTTTTCGCCCTCTGTTTTGTGGTGACAAGTTGCAAATTACGTTACAATTTACAGCGGTTAATCAAACAGAATTTGCGATCGCCTATGAAATTTTTCAGCTTAATTCTTCTGAGCCTAAAACGGTAGTTAAAGCAACCACCAATCATGTTTGTATTAATCCCTTAACGAGAACGAGAGTTTTACTTCCTTTAGCTATTAGTCAATCATTGTTAAATTGATCATAGAATTTAGCCGATACAAGAATCAGTTTTAGAAAGTACAAAAGTGGATTTTAGAAAATGTTAATATTTATAAAATAAAATTTCTCTTTTTAAAGTATTTTTTTCGAGACACTTCAACCTAGCCTGAACTATTTATGAGCATTTCTCGCAATCTGCTAGAGCGAAAACTAGCAGGTATCGCCTTGACCTTGGTAATTTCTGTTTCTGCTTGTGAGAGAAACCAGGAACAGCAACAGGGAGAAGCACCTCAAGCTTTACCAGTAGAAACTCAAAGCTTAACGGTAAGTAATTTAAAAGAAAGTTCCGAATTTAAAGGTAATTTAGAAGCACAAGCTAGAGTTACCTTAGCTCCGAGGGTAGAAGGGCGCATCGTGCAAATTGCCGTCCAAGAAGGCGATCGCGTAAAACGAGGACAACTGATTGTCCAATTGCAACAAAATCGCGAAGCAGCCGAAGTTAATGCAGCGGTTTCTGATGTTAATATTAACCAAGCAAATGTCACTAATGCTCAAGCACAGGTAAAAACCGCCGAAGCTGAAGTTGCCAGAGTTAGAGCGCAAGTCGAGCAAAGTCGAGCGGATTTACGGCGACAAGAAGCGGAAGTAGCTTTAGCCAAAGCGAATATCGAACGAGCCGAATTTTTAGTTAAAGAAGGTGCAGAATCCCAACAGTTGCTAGATGATCGTCGCCGAGACTTAGATGCTGCGATCGCCCAACGTGATGCCCTCAGACAAGCACTAAATGCTAGTAATAAAGCCTGGATCGCAGCTAGAGAAAATGTCAAAGCAGCTTTAGCTAATGTCGAGCGTGAACAAGCCCGACTTAAACAAGCTCAAGCTAGAGTTGGAGTTGCCAGCGAGAATTTAGAATTTAATCGGATTGTTGCGCCTATTGATGGCATAGTCGGGAACATTGTTCCCCAAGTTGGAGATTATGTCGAAGCAGGCGATCGCCTTACAACTATTACTCAAAATAACCTTTTAGAATTAAATATCGATATTCCCATCGAACAAGGGGAGCGACTAAAAATCGGTTTACCTGTAGCAATTGTTAATAATCAAGGCAATAGCGAAGTCAGAGGCAATATTAGTTTTATGTCTCCCACAGTCAATTCCAGTCAGCAATCGATTTTAGCTAAAGCGACTTTCCCTAATGATGGAAGCTTACAAGATGGACAGTACGTTAAAGCTAGAGTTATTTGGTCAGAAAAACCAGGAGTATTAATTCCGACTACTGCGATATCTCGTATTGCGGGACAAAACTTTGTTTTTGTCGCTGAAACAACAGAGCAAAATGGTGAAACTACCCTAGTAGCCAAGCAAAAAGTCGTTAAGCTAGGTGATATTCAAGGACAAGCCTATCAAGTTATTTCTGGGGTCAAACCAGGGGACAATCTGATTATTTCAGGAATTCTCAATCTCGCTGATGGAGTACCTATTTCTAGTGAACAGTTATCAGTAAACAGTGAGCAGTAATCAGTCATCAGTTATTAGTTATTGAGTAATAAGTAAAAACCAACCACCAACCACTCACCACTCACCACTCACCTAATGATTTTAAGCATAGCCGACACTTTTATTAGGAAGCCTATTCTAACGGCGGTATGCGCCATTATTGTAGTGCTGGTAGGGGCAATTAGTATTCCTGCTCTACCGATCTCGCAACTACCTCAAATTGCCCCAATTCAGGTAGAAGTATCAGCCACTTACATTGGTGCAGATGCCGAAACCGCAGAAAGCAATGTGACTAATATTCTTGAACGAGAAATTAATGGGGTAGAGGATATGCGCTATATATCCTCTAACACCAGTAACAACGGGATAACTAATATTACAGTTTCTTTTCCTGTGGATACTGACCGTAATATCGCTCAGGTTAACGTCCAAAATCGGGTAGCTCAAGCCGAACCGCAGTTACCGAGTTTGGTGCAACAAACTGGTGTTTCTGTCCAAAAATCTTCCCCAGACTTGTTACTGGGGATTGCTTTTTTTGCCGAAGATGGCGAGTATGATGATTTATTTTTGAGTAACTACCTCGACTTGTATGTTGTCGATCAAATTAAACGGATTGAAGGGGTAGGAAGAGCGGTAATTTTTGGGGAACGTCGCTACGCAATGCGTCTTTGGCTCGATCCAGAAGCGCTAGCAGCCAGAAACCTCACCGCTCAAAGTGTGGTTGATGCCCTAGAAGAGCAAAATATTCAAGTGGGTGCAGGGAAAATTGGTCAGCAACCTGCTCCAGATGACCAAAGTTTTGAGTTTACTCTCCGCGCTGTTGGCAGATTAGAAACTACCCAAGAGTTTGAAAATCTCGTAATTGCTGTCGGTGAGGGGGGAAATTTAATTAAGCTGCGAGATGTAGGAAGAGCGGAATTAGGTGCGGAAAACTATGATACAACTGCTCGCTATAATGGTGTTCCTGCCATTGGTTTAGGGATTTTTCAGTTACCAGGAAGTAATGCCTTAGAAGTTGCCAGTCAAGTCAAGCAATCAATTGCGGAATTATCACAACAGTTTCCCCCAGGAATGAATTATGAAGTAGCACTCGATGCCACGGCGTTTGTGGAAGTATCCCTACAAGAAGTAGTCAAAACTCTGGTACAAGCAGTATTACTAGTTATTTTGATTATCTTTATCTTTTTACAAGACTGGCGAACAACTCTCATTCCGGCGATCGCAATTCCTGTATCATTAATTGGGGCGTTTGCTTTTCTCCAGGTATTTGGCTTTCAGATTAACACCCTGACTCTGTTTGCCATGGTTTTAGCTACAGGTTTAGTGGTAGATGATGGGATTGTGGTAGTAGAAGCGATTGCCACTAAAGTCGAACGGGGAATGAAGCCTCGGATTGCTGCTATTGACACGATGAATGAGTTGAGTGGGGCAGTAATTGCGACTTCTTTGGTATTAGCAGCAGTATTTATTCCTGTATCTTTCTTTCCTGGTACAACAGGGGTAATTTTTCAGCAATTTGCTCTAACCATTGTCTTTGCGATCGCCCTTTCGACGTTTAACGCTCTGACTTTCTCTCCTAGTATTTCGGGGTTATTATTGCGTCCTCATAAAGAAACTAGAGGGGTTTTAGGTTGGTTTTTCAAGGGGTTTAATCGGGTTTTTGACTCGGTTACGCAAGCTTATGGCAAAACCATTGAATTTCTGACGAAAAAGTATGTCCGCCCTTTTGTTTTAGCAGGTTTTGCCGTTTTAGTTATCTTAACTTACTTGCTTTACAATTTGATCCCTACAGGGTTTGTTCCTGAAGAAGACCAAGGTTACTTTTTCACAATCGTTCAAGCCCCAGATGGTGTATCTCTCAACTACACCGACAAAATTATGGAGCAAATTGGGGATGAGATGGCACAGGTTGAAGAGATTGATGGTTACTTTACTCTCAGTGGGTTTGGCTTTAGTGGTAACGGGAGTAATCGCGGATTTGTTTTTTCTAAGCTCAAACCTTGGTCAGAAAGACCAGGACAAGCTAAATCGGTCTATTCGATTCTAGGTCGAGTCAATGGGGCATTTCAAGGGATTAAAGGGGCTAGAGCCTTTGCGGTAAACGCTCCTCCTGTGCGCGGTTTAAGTACCTTTGGCGGTTTTGAATTTCAACTACAAGACCGTCGCGGATTACCGATTTCCGCTCTGATTGACAACGCCAATAACATTATTGCAGCAGCCAACGAAAGACCCGAAATCGCCGCAGCTTTTACCCAATTTGCTGCTAATACACCCCAAATCGAAGTAGAAGTAAATCGCGATCGCGCCAAAGCTCTTAATATCGACGTTGATGCTATTTTTAACGCTCTTCAGTCCTATTTAGGCTCGCAATACGTCAATGATTTTGTTCTCGGACAAAGACAATATCGCGTTTATCTTCAAGCGGAAGGTCAATATCGTTCCAATCCCCAAGATATCAACCAACTATATGTGCGTTCTAATGATGGCAATCTAGTGCCTTTGGGTAACTTAGTCCAGCTTACTGAGTTTACTGGTCCTCAAACCATCACCCACTATAACCTGTTCCGTGCCGTTAACATCCAAGGCAATCCCGCTCCAGGATATAGTACAGGACAAGCGATTCAAGCCATGGAAGAGGTCGCAGCAGCAGTCTTATCTCCCGCTTTCGGTTATGAATGGACAGGTACAGCCCTAGAAGAAAAAAATTCTGGCGGACAATCGGCAATTATCTTTGGTATTGGCTTAGTTATGGCTTTCTTAGTCTTAGCAGCCCAATATGAAAGCTTTATCGATCCGATAATTATTATGCTCACTGTACCTTTAGCTATTTTAGGGGCGATCGCAGCTATTTGGGGCAGAGCCAATATTTTACAAGCAGGTAGTATTTGGCCTTTGATTAACAATGATGTCTATTGTCAGGTAGGATTAGTCATGCTGATTGGTTTGGCGAGTAAAAATGCGATTCTGATCGTAGAATATGCCAATCAACTGCGCGAACAAGGCTTAAATATTGTCCGTGCTGCCATTAAAGCTGGACAAGAGCGTTTCCGCCCGATTCTGATGACAGCTATCTCCAGCTTAGTCGGATTTCTGCCCTTGGTAACAGCGACAGGGGCGGGTGCTGCTAGTCGTTGGTCACTTGGTACGGCAGTATTTGGCGGAATGCTATTTGCGACAGTTTTAAGTCTGTTTATTGTACCTTCGCTCTACATCACCGTTAAAAGCATTGAATCTCACTACAGCAAATCTGATGATTTGGGAGATTCTGACCCCAAAAATGGTAATGGTTATCGCCAAGCCAAAAATCTCACTGATTCTGCTACAGTATTATCAAAAAATCCCGAACAAATAGACAGCTAAGTTTTTTTAATATAGCGACGCACATCAAATTCATCCCACTGAAACCTCTGTCAGGGGATGAATTACCTAAGAAAATTCAATTTCATAGATCGAGACTAACTTATATTTTCTAGCTGCTCTTCTTCATCTCTAAAATCTCGATCGGTTAGAGCGTCCATCGCTTCTTGTTCAGTTCTAGGCTCAGCAAAATAGCTATTATATAACCATCCTGCTAATAATGCACCCAAAATTGGCGCAACCCAAAAAAGCCACAACTGAGCAATCAAAGCTGGACCAGCAAATAAAGCTACGCCAGTGCTTCTAGCGGGATTAACCGAAGTGTTAGTTACAGGAATACTAATTAAATGAATTAAGGTCAAAGCCAAACCAATTGGGATAGGAGCAAACCCCGCAGGAGCGCGACGGTCAGTTACCCCTAAAATGACAAAAAGGAACATGAAAGTCAGGATCACTTCGGTAATTAGGCAAGTTAACAAAGGATAACCACCAGGAGAATGTACCCCATATCCATTAGTCGCTAAAGGATTAGAACCAGCTAGAGTAAAATCAGGATTACCACTAGCAATCAACCAAACGATAAAGCCACCAACAATTGCACCAATGACTTGTGCCACAATATATGGTAATAGCTCTTTTCCAGAAAAGCGGTTTCCTGCCCATAAACCAAAAGAAACTGCGGGGTTGAGATGACAACCAGAAATATGACCAATCGCATAAGCCATAGTTAAAACAGTTAAGCCAAAAGCCAAAGAAACACCTACTAGACTAATTCCCAGAGGAAAATAAGTTTCTTGACCGATAACCGCCCCCTCAGCGGTAAAAACCGCAGCTAAAACCGCACTACCACAACCACCGAGGACTAACCAAAAAGTTCCGATTAATTCTGCCAAATATTTTTTCATTTCATTCAAGTTAAATAGTTATAGGGAAAACATCATTATTATCCACGAAGTCTAATGATTAAAGTTGCAATTAAGTTAATTCTTTAATAAATTTTTAAGAACCAAATTATATTTTGTGTATTAAATACTACAAAAAAATCTAGAGTTTAGAAGGATTTAGAGGCTATAGGCTAGAGACCAGATTAATTATTAAGTGAGTAGAGGATGCAGTAATGACTATTCAATTAAAACCAGAACAAGAAAAATTTATTCAAGAGAAAATTAATCAAATTGCTGACGAACAGAATAAACTCTAAAACTTGTGATCAACAAAGTAGCGTCTATCGAGTTAAAGTATTTACCTAGGGCTGTTGCCAATTGCCTTTGAAGATGTTGAACTTGAGCCTATATACAATCAACTGCTATGTTTTTTGACTTTCCTGCTGTGACTAAAATTGCTCGCGCTCAAATATTGAAACTTGTTGTTACGACAATGATTAGTGCGATCGCCTTAACTGTTCCGATTAAATATCTTCAGGCTGAAACTCCTGCTGCTGGAGGCTCAATCACGATTCGTTCCGATCTTCAAGAAGCCAATTCCGAAACAGGCGTAATTACCGCTAGAGGTAATGTCCAAATTAATTATCCAGCGCGACAAATTCAAGCTACCGCAACCCAAGCCCAATATTATAGTCGCGAGCGTCGTTTGGTGCTGACGGGAAATGTTTATGTAATTCAAGAAGGTAACAGTATGCGAGCGGAAACTATGACCTATTTGATTGACGAAAGAAGGTTTATCGCTACTCCCAAATCAGATCGTCAAGTAGAGTCAACTTATCTAGTTACCGAGCCGACACCTACCAATAATCAATAAGCGATTAAATTCATGGCTTTAGTTTTAGAAAATGTCCACAAAGCTTATGGCAAAAGATTAGTTGTTAATCGCGTTAATCTGAGAGTATCCCCTGGGGAAATTGTGGGTTTATTAGGTCCTAACGGCGCGGGAAAAACGACAACTTTTTATCTGGCTACGGGGTTGGTCAAACCCGATGAGGGGAAAGTAACACTAGGGGAGAAAGAAATTACTACTTTACCGCTTTACCAAAGAGCGAGATTAGGAATTGGTTATCTAACTCAACAACCTAGTATTTTTCGTCAACTTAGTATCCGAGATAATATTCAGCTAGTTCTAGAACAAACTAAGATTCCCCATCCTGCTCAACCTGTTCGCCTCCAACAACTCTTAAGCGAATTTCGTCTCGAACCGATTGCTCGCACTTTGGGCTCTCAGGTTTCTGGGGGGGAGAGAAGACGCACTGAGTTGGCTAGAGCTTTAGCTGCTGGACTAGATGGTCCAAAATTCTTATTACTAGATGAACCTTTTGCTGGGGTCGATCCGATCGCTGTTGCGGAAATTCAAGAAATTATCGCCCGATTACGCGATCGCCAGATGGGGATTTTAATTACCGATCACAATGTTCGTGAAACTCTGGCGATTACTAACAGAGCCTATATTATGCGCGATGGTCAAATTCTCGCTTCGGGAACAGCAGAAGAGCTTTACAACAATCCTTTAGTTAGACAATACTACTTGGGAGAAAAGTTTCAGCTTTAACTAAATAAAGCGGTAATCGCTTTACCCATGTTTTCTGGTTGCAGTGCTGCGGTTGCTGCGGTTGGTTCGTAGCCACAGTGAACCATGCAGTCAGCACATTTAGGATTACCGCTAGCACGCCCGTAATTGTCCCAGTCAGTTTGGTTGATTAATTCTTCATAGCTATCATAATGACCTTCATTTAAAAGGTAGCAAGGTTTTTGCCATCCAAAAACACTATAACTAGGACTACCCCAGGGAGTACACTCAAAATCAACATCTCCCATCAGAAATTCCAAAAATAAAGGATTATGGTTAAAGTTCCACTTTTTCTGTCCCGATTTCCAAGGAGCAAGTATTTCTTTAAATAAAGCTTTGGTTTGTTCTAGCTTCAGAAAACTTTCTTGATCTGGGGCTAGTTCGTAGCTGTAACCAGGAGAGATCATCATCCCATCGAGATCTAAACCTTCGAGAAAATCAAAGAACTCTTGCATTTGCTGGGGGTCTGTTCCTTCAAACACAGTAGTATTGGTGGTAACGCGAAAACCTTGGGTTTTAGCTGCTTTGATCGCTGCTACTGCTTTTTCAAATACGCCAGAACGATCTACACAGCGATCGTGTTGTGCTTTTAAACCGTCCAAATGAATGCTGAAAGTAAGATAGGGAGAGGGTTCAAACTTACTAAGACTTTTTTCTAGTAGTAACCCGTTGGTACAAAGATAAACGAATTTTTTTCTCGCGACTAATCCGGCAACAATTTGATCGATTTGAGGATGGAGTAAAGGTTCTCCTCCTGGGATCGAAACCACTGGTGCGCCACATTCTTCTACTGCTGCAAAACACGCTTCAGGAGTAAGATGCTGCTTGAGAATTTCTGGGGGGTACTGAATTTTACCGCAGCCAGAGCAAGCTAAGTTACACCTAAATAAAGGTTCTAACATTAAAACCAAGGGAAACTTTTTTTTTCCGAGTAACCGTTGTGTGAGTAAATATTTTCCGACAGTTAAAGCTTGCTGTAATTGAATGGTCATAATTTCCCCTGTACCAAGATCTTTTGCTACTTATTTTAATGAGATTACGCGCTTTAGGAAAAATTTGCGGTAAATTGTATAGTTTTGTAGCTGATAGTACTTTTTACGAGGTTTTAGTCCGCTTTCGTTACAAAAGTCATCATTTCTTGACAATTAGTTGAGGTTGTGGCGCGAAAATTACCGTTCTTTTGATTTACATAAGGCATTATATAAAGGTGTAGTATTTTTTATTGCCCTAATTTTTGAGGAGTATCATTTTATTTCAGAGATAGGAAAGACTTACCATTGGTAGCTGGCTCTATCAAGGAAATAAATCTTAAAAAAATCTTAAATAGTCTAAAATAGTGAATGGTGTTCGGAGGAATATAGTGTTCAACAGACTTGCACAACAACACCGTCAATTCGTACGCGACTTGGTGATGAATCTTCAGGCTTTAGCGATCGCCCTTGAGCATCGCGGTCATTTAGCTTCCTGCTATACTTGCGGGGGCGAAATGAATAGTGCTTCTTTTATGGTGAGTTTAGGAGAGAATCATCTCATCCGCTTTTTGGTTTCTGATTACGGAATCACTTGGACAGAAATGCGTGATGACCGTGAATTGATGAAGTTAGAAGGAGCAGAAGCCATTAATCAGCTACAAGATTTAGCGGATTTACTCAAGTATCAAGCCCCAACTTCTCAAAATCTTAATGCTAAGAGCCAAGATAGCTCTGATTCTTTACAAATAATTTAGACTATCTAGAACTTTTGCTAACTTATAGCAGACTTTGCCTGGCAATTTAGTTAAAACGCCATAAATTCTTAACCAGTTCTTAGCCTCGAAGCATTATTCTGGCAGTCTATTGTAAAAGTTGATTAATACTTATCATTAAGATAGACTGCCATTTTTTAAATTGCTATTTGCTGCTATGACTTCTGCTAAGACTGCCGATCTTAACGTTAATCTCAACGAGCCTCAATACTACTTCAATCGCGAACTAAGTTGGTTAGAATTCAATCGTCGAGTATTACATGAAGCTTTAGATGAGAGAACTCCCTTATTAGAGAGACTGAAGTTTCTGGCAATTTTTAGTTCTAACCTCGATGAGTTTTTTATGGTGAGAGTTGCTGGTCTGAAGCAGCAAGTAGAAGCAGGAGTTAGTACTTTAACTATTGATGGACGTACTCCTGCCCAGCAAATTGAGGAAATTGGTCAGCTATTGCGTCCGATGGTCATCAAACAGCATCAATTTTTTCAACAAGTCCTCACCAAAAAATTAACCGATAATAATATTTATTTATTAAATTACGTAGATTTAAATCAAGAACAAAGAACCTATCTTAATGAGTTTTTTGAGGAACATATTTTTCCTGTATTAACTCCCTTAGCCGTCGATCCTTCCCATCCTTTCCCCTACATTTCTAATCTCAGTCTCAATTTAGCCGTAGTAGTTAAAGATCCAGAAACCGAATCAGAATTATTTGCTCGCATTAAAATCCCGAAAGTACTACCACGGTTTATTCCTCTACCCCAAGAGTTGGGACATAGAAACAAAAGACAGATCGGAGTTTGGACTGGTGTTCCTATCGAACAAGTAATCATGCACAATCTCGAAGCTTTGTTTACGGGGATGAATATCCAAGAATGTTATAGCTTCAGAGTAACTCGTAATGCTGATTTGACAGTCGAAGAAGACGAAGCGGATGACTTGTTACTCGCAATCGAACAAGAATTGCAAAAAAGGCGCATTGGCGGTTCAGCAGTACGCTTAGAGATTCAGGCTTCTACCCCCAAAGAACTCCGCTCAACAATTATCCGAGAATTATCCCTAGAAGAAAATGACGTTTATGACAATGAGGGGTTATTGAGCTTAGGGGATTTGATGTTTTTTATGAGTCTTCCCCTTCCCGCACTGAAAGATCGACCGTGGTCTTCCGCTTTACCTACAAAACTACAACGACTGCAAAACTTGGAAGATGGACCAGATTTTTTTCGGATTATTCGTGGCGGAGATTTATTAGTACATCATCCTTATCACTCTTTTAGTCGTACCGTACAGCGTTTTATTACCGAAGCAGCCAGCGATCCTGATGTCTTGGCAATTAAAATGACTCTGTATCGGACTTCTGGAGACTCTCCAATTATCAAAGCTTTAATTGAAGCAGCAGAAAATGGCAAGCAAGTTGTCGCCTTAGTAGAACTTAAAGCCCGTTTTGATGAAGAAAATAATATTAACTGGGCAAGAACCTTAGAAAAATCGGGAGTTCATGTAGTTTATGGCTTAGTAGGGCTAAAAACTCACACTAAAATTACTTTAGTCGTGCGCCAAGAAGAAAATCGAATTCGGCGTTATGTTCATATTGGAACAGGCAATTATAATCCGAAAACCGCTAGGTTATATACAGATTTAGGTCTTTTTAGTTGTCAAGAAGATTTGGGTGCAGACTTAACTGACTTATTCAATTTTTTAACTGGTTACTCCCGCCAAAAATCTTATCGGAAAATTTTGGTTGCGCCAGTGAGTTTACGCGATCGCATGATTGCCATGATTCAACGGGAAATAGAACACTCCCAAAATGGCAAAAAAGGTCGGATCGTAGCGAAAATGAATTCTTTGGTTGATGGACAAGTAATTGCTACTCTCTATGAAGCATCGCAAGCAGGAGTCGAAATAGATTTAATTGTGCGGGGAATTTGTTGTCTGCGTCCAGGAGTTAAAAATATTAGCGATAATATTCGGGTTATTAGTGTGATTGGGCGATTTTTAGAACATTCTCGCATTTTTTACTTTTATAATGACGGAGCAGAAGAAATTTATCTTGGTAGTGCTGATTGGATGACACGAAACTTGAGTCGTCGAGTTGAAGCTGTAACTCCTGTCGAATCGCCCAATTTAGTTAAGGATTTACAAGAAATTCTCGGAATTATGTTGGCAGATAATCGTCAAGCTTGGGAATTAAAATCTGACGGAACTTATGTTCAAAAACGACCCGCAACAGATGCTCAACCTCAAGGCACTCATGAGACATTGATGGACTTGGCGCGGGGTTCTGCTAAAAATAGCTAAATTAAGATGGTAAGTTACGGTGAATTTTCGGGCAAATTAAAGATAGATAACAGTATCAATTTCCCAATTGTCCATTGAATCCCGTTAACGCCAGTCAAGAACCTAAAGCGAATATTTTGATTGTGGATGACACTTCGTCTAACTTGAAGGTACTTTCTAAGTTCCTGCGAGAAGAAGGTTATGCTGTGCGTTGTGCTTTAGATGGAGCGACGGCGATCACTATTGCAGAAGCACAATGGCCTGATTTAATTCTGTTAGACATTGTTATGCCAGAGATGGATGGTTATGAAGTATGTCAACATCTAAAAGCTACGGAGCAAACTTGTGATATTCCCGTAATTTTTTTAAGTACCCTAGAAGATATCTTTGATAAAGAAAAAGCTTTTCAAGTCGGCGGTGTAGATTATATTCCCAAATCTTATCAATCAAAAGAAGTTTTAATCAGAATTAGAAATCAACTTACCATTCAATCAACTCAAGCGGAAATTTCCCGTCTTAATGCGGAATTAGAAATTAGAGTCCAACAACGGACAAAAGAATTAGAATTGGCGAATCAACAACTGCAAGAGGAAATTGCCCAACGGCGTCAAGCAGAAGATAAAATGCTACGCAAAGCACTGCAAGACCCCTTAACAGGATTAATCAATCGTAGTTCTTTTTTTGGACAACTGACACAAGCGATTCAACAGTTGAACAAACAACCTAATGCTAAATTTGCGGTTTTTTTAATTGACTGTGAAGCTTTTAAAGCAACTAAAAATGAACACGGTATTTTTGAAGCAAATCAACTTTTAATTGCGATTGCCAATCGTTTAATTGCTTGTTTTCCTCGTTCATCTTATATTGGTCGATTTGAAGCAGATGAATTTGCTATCTTGCTTTACGATATTGCGGAACTAGAAGCGGTGATGCACATTGCCGAAAAAGCTCAAACTAATCTCGCTCTACCGTTTGAATTAAAAAATACTAGTACCTATGTTGATAACAGCATGGGGATTGTGTTACTCAATAATCAATATCAGCAAGTTGAAGCAATCTTACAAGACGCTAATATTGCTTTACAAGAATCTAAAACTCAAAATACTTATCAGATTTTTCACCCTGAAATGACTCTGAGTCAATCTCAAGGAGTCGGTACGATCACTTCACAAAATAAATCCTATCTCCAACAAGCGATCGCCAATCAAGAATTTGTGGTTTATTATCAACCAATTGTCGCTTCAACTACAGGAAAAATTATTGAATTAGAAGCTTTGATTCGCTGGAATCATCCTGTTTATGGTTTAATTAATGCTTCTGAGTTTATCGGTTTAGCAGAAGCAACAGGTTTAATTGTCGAATTGGGATATCTCGTAATTTTAGAAGCTTGTTATCAGATCATGACTTGGCAACGGGAACATCAATTAAATATTAAAGTTTGTGTCAATTTATCAGAAAGACAATTTAAACAACCTAACTTAATCGAAAAAATTGATGAAATTTTAGATGCAACAGGAATTGAAGGTAAGTATTTAAAATTAGAAATACCAGAAAAAGCGATCGCTCACGATCCTAACTTTGCCTTCAAAGTTTTGGAAAAACTAGAATCTCGACAAATAGAAACTGTAATTGATGATTTTGGTGTAGGTTATTGTCATCTTAATCATATTGCTTTAACTTATTTAATGAATTTTCCCATTAAAAATGTCAAGATAAGTATTAATTTGTCTCATAAATTTAATCACAAAACATCAGAAAAAATTTTAGCCTGGAATCAAACCTTACATGATATGTTCGAGTTGCTAATTAATTTAGCTCACCAAATGAACTTAAAAATTACTGCCAAAGATCTAGAATCTCCTAAACAACTTACCTATGTTAAGTCTTTAGATTGTAATTATGTTCAGGGAGAAATTATTGCTCAACCTTTAAAAAAAAGCTCTCTAGAAGAACTTTTAATTTGGACAACCTAATAAACTTTTGTTGTAAACTATTTAGCAGAATTTTGAGAAATACTTTCTGGTTGAATCGCTTTTCTTGCTTCGATTAAAGCTGCTGTCTGAGTCATTACCGATTCGTTTTCTGCTGATTTTTGGCGAAATAAAACTGTAATTCCTTTATCATAGTTAGAGGCGATCGCAATGAAAGCTCCTGCAAAAAGATAAATTGGTAAAGGTAAAATAAAGTTTTTTAACCAAGAAAAAGCTTCGACTAAAACAAATAAAATTCCGACACTAACTAACCAAGATTTCATATTACTAACACTTCTTTAATACACTATTTCGCGATCCCTAATCAGAGAAGCAACCTTACCAGCCCCAGCTACCAGACTCACCCTTAAAAGGTCCTACTATATCTGAAGTGATCCAACCACCATAAAATCTTCCAGGTTGAGGCTGGACTTTTTCTCCATTGACATAGCAACCATCCATCGGATCGGCATAGAAAGCGATATAGTTTTGAATTGCTGCAAAGTCAGTTGTAGGATTATCGTAACTCCAAGCCACATTTTCTGCCTGTTTATCTCCGACGATAACGCTATAGTAGTGAGCCAATCCTTTCCATTCACAAAAAGAACTGGCTTGATCGCTAGGTTTTAAATACTCAATTCTAATATCTTGCGGTGGCAGATAATAAACAGGGGGGTGGCTGGTTTCTAAAACGCGATAACTATTATTAGTATCGGCGATCGTCACTCCGTTAAATACGATCTGAATCCTTTTTGGCGATCGCTCTAGACGCGGGGGACGGGGATAGTCCCAGACCGATTCTTGACCTGGTTGGGGTGGGATAGGTTGGGGAAGTGGACTCATCCTTGCACAACTTGTTTGAGAGTAGTAAACGTTTCTAAGCCAATTAAACCTTGACGATGACCTTTTTGATGAGACATCCCAAGAAAAATGGCTTCGCCACAACTAGGGTTGCGGGAAAAACGCGGGGAAGTATTGATATATACTAACGCGCTATTAATTTGTTGCGTAAACTGACGGCTTTCTTGATAAGATTCGGTAATTAAACAATTAGCGTGACCACTACTGTAGCGATTAATCCAGGCAATTGCCTCTGTTAGACTTTCAGAGTAACGAAAAGAGACAATTTTATTCATGTAGGGTTTGCCCCATTCTGAAGCTTGGATCGGTTGGAGATATTCGGGAAATTCTTGGCATAATTTAGCTTCGCCCCGCAATTGAAACCCTTGTTCTTGAAGACTGGTCAATAGACTAACTAAAGAAGATGCTGCTTTATTGCTTTGAACTAACACCTTTTCAATCGCATTAACCGCATCTGGTTGTCCCTGATGACTGTCGATAATCGCATGACGAGTTAAGTCTAAATCGCCACTAGCAGACCAATATAAATAACAATTACCAATCGCTGTCGGTAATACTGGCGCGGTAGCTTTGGTAATTATTTGGTTAACAAAACTAGGACGACCATAGGGAATAATCAAGTTGATATAGCGGTCTTGAACTATTAGTTCTTCAATCGAACTTCCCGTATCAGGAAAAATCACCTCAATGCATTGAGTCGGAAGATTACTTTCAGCTAAAGCCTCTTCAATGATTTGACTTATTGCCAAATTAGAATTGCTAGCAGTACTACAGCCTCGTAAAATTAAGCTATTACCCGTTTTTAGACACATTCCCGTAGTAATTAACGCCAATTCTGGAAAAGCCTCATAAATCAAGGCAACTGTACCCAGAGGCATTAATTGACTATAAGATTGACAAGGTTCTAGCTGATAAGGTGCATTAATTAACCTGCCAGTCAAATCAGCAGACTTAGCCAACTGCTTTAAGATAGCTACAGTCATTTCTAGTCTTTCTGGAGTCAGTTTCAGCCAGTCAAGCATTAGTTCTGATACTGCCATTTCCCGACTCATTTCTAAGTCTAGGGTATTAGCTTCTAGAATCTCGTCCGAACGAGCTTCCAGATTTTTTGCTAGTGCGATTATTCCCTGTCTGCGGGAGGTTATCGCAGCAGTCGCAAGTTGCCGAGAAGCGTGATAAGTATGCTTGGCAATTGTCAGTGTCAAGTTTGATGAACTATCCATTTCCCTATTGTAATAGTCAATGGCGGTAGGCTAGCCAAAGTACAATTACTAAAGTAGCAATTAGTAAAGAACAAGCAATGCCCCAAAAAATAATATTATCGGAGGAAAGCTTGTACAAGACTATCGGTAATACAGTAGCAGTGATTAAAGGTAACAAAACAATCACGACAAACAAAGCTGATAAAGATTGACCGCTTAATCCAGAATAAACACTAGTCCAGCGATAACCATTCCATTTCCAAGCTTGTTTTTGATACACCGATGATAGTTGTTCAATAACTTGACCATCTTCTTTAACCACAAAGATTTGTTGACAGCGATCGCATCCTAAAGCTTCGGTGAGCAAAATGGGTTTAAGACAACCTTTGCGCCGACAAGGACAAGGATAATCATTTTTTAAACTTATTTTTTGAGTTCGGTAAGGTCTCACAATAGTAATAAAAAGTAAGATTAGGCAATGAGCTTATTAAATTTTGATGGATAAGTATATTAATATTGTTTTTTGGGCTAGGAGTTCTCTCCCTGAAGCTTATCTTAATAAAGTTTTAGGTTATTTCTCAAGCTGAATTTATCTCTTTGATTCAGTAAGATTTTTTCAGCTAACGGAACTTGTTTAAATAGAGATTAAATTGACTCGATTGGCGATTAATTTCAATTAAAGTGAAAGATCATAATCGTTTTGGTAAGAAGTAATGCCTCTGATAGATATTCGTGGTGTAAATCATTATTATGAATGGGTTTCCCAATCTGTGACAACCAATGTAAGCAAGCCTGTAATGGTGTTTCTGCACGGTTGGGCAGGCTCGGCTCGATACTGGCATAGCACCGCAGTAGCCTTAACTTCAGACTTTGATTGCTTGCTTTACGATCTCAGAGGCTTTGGTCGTTCTTGTTTACCGCAAAATGCTCCTGATTTAAGTTATGACCTAGAGGAATATGCGGAAGACTTAGCAATTTTATTAAAGCAACTTAAGCTCGATACTGTGGTGCTTCAAGCACATTCTATGGGGGCATCGATTGCCACTTTATTTATCAATCGCTATCCAAAGTACGTTCAACAAGCGATTCTCACTTGTAATGGTATTTTTGAATACGATCCCAAGGCTTTTGCTGCTTTTCATCAGTTTGGTGGCTATGTAGTTAAGTTTCGCTATAACTGGTTTAAAAAAATTCCTTTAGCAGATCGTATGTTCATGGCAAGATTTTTACATCGTCCTATTGATAGCAGTGAACGCCGTGCTTTTCTCGAAGATTTTTTAATGGCTGATGATGAATCTGCTTTAGGAACTATTTATACCTCGGTAAGCCAAAAGGCGGTAGCAGAGATGCCTCAAGAGTTTGCCAAAATTTCAGTGCCAAC
>DAXETX010000273.1:0-11643 GCA_051155735.1 Xenococcaceae cyanobacterium | reverse complement strand
TTAACTAAAACTAATCCTCATTCATGTATTACTACATTCCACAACCACCATTTTTTATTCCACTCATTGGCTTATTGATTGCGCTGACTTTTGGCATAACTTTTCAAAAGCAAATGGAGCAAAAAGTCCAAAACTGGCGCAAAAACTCGAAAACACAAGACGCATATCGACTTAAGGGAACAGATATTACTCTTTCCTATCAGGGTATTTGTTTAGGAATTTGGATTTTTCTCGGCGGTGGCTTACAAATTTTCGGTTTTGGGGCTATTACGGCTTTTGGGTTCGCGCTGCTTTTGACTGTAGGTGCTGGTGCTTTTTTGTGGCAACAATTTGACGAAATGTTAATTGATATTCAGAAAAATGGCATGAAAGCTTTAGATTTAGACAAATATTTTAAGGACTAACTGCCAAAATTTTTTTGCTTTGACTCTACTAGTGTTATTAAATTAATAAACCCAAAAGAGGCAGTCAACTGGATCTCATGAGTCCGAGAAACGCTATAAGTGTAAGCTCTACTACGGCGAGATAAATCTTTCATCTTTTAATCTGAAAAAATTAAGCAATTCTTAATCCTAGTCTTTTAACTTCCTAGGAAAGAGATAATGACACAACTTGACTGGGTCAAGGAGAATTTATGAATATCTGGGATACTATTCCGCAGTTGATTCCTGCTTTTACAACTCTTAAAGCTGTGGATGTTGTAACTCTATTACATCCAGCGATCGCCGTTGCTTTGGTTTTTCCGATTATTGGCGTGACAGTTAACTTTGCTTGGCAAACGCGACAAAGACGATTAGCGATTAAAAGTGGCAATAAAAGCAAAATTCCTGCCGTTGTCGGGCGAGAACACGTTCAAATCGGACGCTGGCTCACTGGGAGTGTAGTAGGAGCAACTTTAGTGGCTTTAGCTTATTCTGTAGTTTTTGGGTATCAAGGATTTGTCGATCAGCAAAAAGCAGGAGAATTAGATACATTTCAAGTTATCTTTGTGCTTTTAATGTTTATTGCCACCATCACAAGTTTAGTGTTGTTGTATCGGGCAAAAACTAAACTGTGGCGTGGTATCTTCGCTACTTTATCGGGAATGGGTTTGATTATTCTGGGGGCGCAAGATGGAGTATATCGCCTTGGCAATGAATGGTATTGGTCGCACTACTATTATGGTATTGTCGTCTCTTTATTAATGATTTTTTCTTTGGCAATTGTCGAAGAGATTTATCAAGATAAACACAATCGCTGGCGCAATGTTCATATCATTTTAAATTGCTTAGCACTACTGCTGTTTATCGGACAGGGTGTTACTGGGGCAAGAGATTTATTAGAAATTCCCTTGAGTTGGCAAAAACCTGCTGTTTTTGGTTGTAACTTTGAAAATCAGACTTGTCAATCGGCAAATCCCGCAGAAACACCGATTATTAGTGCTAGTTCCTTACTTCATTTTAAATTAAAGCCTTGAATACTTGTGTAGTTACAGCAGTTTTCAAATGAGTTGATATTATTAGATAGATCTAAAAGTCCCCGTGTTTCCCTAGCCTCTCCCTAACCCTCCCTAAAATTGGGGAGGGAACGATTGTCTCTCCCAAGGTTGGGGGAGGTTGGAGGAGGCAAGGAGGGCAAAAACTGCTGTAATTAGCTTTTGCTTCCAAGATCGATCAGAAGTTAATTAAGAAAAAGGTTAGACAAAGCATAATCTAACCTTTTCTCGCAATTTCTTCGCTGATAGCGCAGAATGCGGTCAAGGGTTAACTGATTTTCAATAATTCCACATCAAAAATTAAAGTCGCATTAGGCGGAATAACCCCACCAGCACCCCTAGCACCATAGCCTAATTCAGGGGGAATAATCAAAGTGCGTTGTTCTCCGACTTTCATATCACCAACACCTTCATCCCAACCTTTGATGACTTGTCCAACACCTACTTTAAAATCAAAAGGGCGATTGCGATCGCGAGAACTATCAAATTTAGTGCCGTCTTCTAGTGTACCTGTGTAATGAACTGTAACTCGATCTCCTGTTTTTGGCGATGCGCCATCTCCTTCTTTGACGACAATATACTTTAATCCTGAATCAGTAGTAACGGCGTTAGACATATCCATATTAGTAGTTTCTTCTTCGATGTTAGTATTTTGAGCAATTAACTGAGGAGTAGTTTGGGTGGCTTGAATTTCTGAAGCAATGGCTTCTTGAGGGCTACTATCACCAAATACAGCAGAAACAACCAGTATTAATCCACAGATTAAAACTATACCAATACTTACCAAAATCTCGTTATTCAATTTTTTAACCACCTTGATTACCTATACTAGCTTCAGGGATATTTTAAATGATTGAGATCAAATCGGTGGCAGCAGCCAAAGAAATCCAGGAAAAACTCCGAAATCAAGTGATTACCCAAGATTGTCTGGAGCGAGTAGATTATGTTGCTGGTACAGATGTCGGCTTTAAAAATAACTATACTATTACGCAAGCTGCTGTGGCTGTCTTGAAATTTCCCGAACTAGAACTCGTCGAAACAGCGATCGCCCAAATTCCAACAACTTTTCCTTATATTCCTGGTTACTTATCCTTTCGTGAAATACCAGCGATTCTAGAGGCTATAGCTCAAATCAAAACTTTTCCTGACCTAATCTTATGCGATGGTCAAGGCATTGCTCATCCGCGACGCTTCGGCATCGCTTCTCATTTAGGTGTATTGCTAGATATCCCTACTATTGGGGTAGCGAAATCTTTACTAATTGGCAAACATGAACCCTTACCACTAGAAAAAGGTAGTTGGACACCATTAATCGATCAAGATGAAACTATCGGTATCGTATTGCGATCGCGTACTAATGTCAAACCTCTCTATGTTTCGATCGGACATAAAGTAAGTCTCGCCTCAGCTAGAGAATATACTTTACAATGCTTGAGTAAATATCGTCTGCCAGAAACTACTCGTTTGGCGGATAAACTAGCATCTAGTAAATCATGATTAGTTTTAGGTTATGACTAAAATCTTCTTAGCGATCGCCAGTATTTTCGGAGGCTTAGCTGTCGCCTTGGGGGCATTTGCTTCTCATGCTTTAAAAGCCAAATTAACGCCACGAGCCTTAGAAATTTGGGAAACTGGCACTAGATACCAAATGGATCACGTTCTAGCATTAATTTTAGTCGCTTTACTGCTAAGTCGAACTGAAACTACTTCTATTTACTTGAATATCGCAGGAATTGCTTTTATTGTTGGTATGACGCTCTTTTCTGGTAGTTTGTATGCCCTTAGTCTCAGTGACATTAAGTGGTTAGGTGCAATAACTCCTTTAGGTGGTGTCGCTTTTATTCTGGGTTGGGGTTGTTTAGCAGTTGCAGCATTAGGATTCAAATAAATTCTTGAAGGATTAAACCAATAGCTTTTAAAATATTTGTTTTAGTAACTTAATCATGATGGTAGTACAGAGCGATCACCCAAAGTGGTCACAAGCAATTCTACAACCAGCAACAGAATTTGAACTAACTCCTTTACCGATAATATCTGGCTCAATTCCTCTAGAATTAACAGGCTCATTGTATCGTAATGGTCCAGGAAGATTGAGTAGAGGCAAACAACGAGTTGGACATTGGTTTGATGGTGATGGCGCAGTTTTAGCAGTCCACTTCCACTCAGGAACAGCAAGTGCTGTCTATCGTTATATCCAAACCGCAGGCTATCAAGCAGAAGCAACAGCCAATAAGTTTCTTTATCCTAACTATGGCATGACTGCTCCTGGAGGCTGGTGGGAAAATTTGAAACCAGCCTTTAAAAATGTTGCCAATACCTCAGTTTTACCCTTAAGCGATCGCCTTTTAGCTTTGTGGGAAGGTGGATTTCCCCATGCTTTAGATTTGCAAACTTTAGCAACTTATGGCGAGGATAATTTAACCACTTTAGCCCACGATCAACCGGTTTCTGCCCATCCCAAACTAGATTCGGGAGAAATTTTTAACTTTGGTCTGAGTATTGGCTCGAAAATTATTCTCAATCTCTACAAATGCAATTTACAAGGTAAGATTATCCAGCAAAATAGCTTTCCTTTACCCTATTTGTCCCTAGTTCATGATTTTGTCGTAGCAGGAGACTACTTAGTCTTTTTGATTCCTCCTGTTAAAGCTAATTTACTTCCTGTAATGTTAGGACGCAAAGCCTTTTGTGAAGCAATGGAGTGGAAACCCCAACTAGGAACGCAAATTTTAATTTTTGAGCGCTATACTCTATCTTTAATCAGTCAAGCCACGACAGAAGCCTGGTTTCAATGGCACTACACTAATGGCTACGTTACAGAAGCTGGTAATATAGCTATAGAACTAGTGCGTTACCCCGACTTAGCAACCAATCAGTATCTCAAAGAAGTCGCCACAGGAAAAACTACCACCGAAGCCAAAGGTACTCTTTGGGAAATCAAACTCGAACCTCATACAGGAAAAGTAATCGCTAACACCCAACTTTTAGACAAGATGTGTGAGTTTCCTGTAATTAACCCCTCAAAAGTGGGAAAACCTTGGCGTTATACTTACTTATCTTGCCACCAAACAGGAGTCGATCCTAGTCAGGAAATCTTAACCGCGATCGCCAGATTTGACCGCCACCAACAACAACTAGAAATAACGGATATGGGAATAAATCTCTATCCTGCTGAACCAGTATATGTCCCTAGTCAAGAAAATCCCACCACAGGCTGGCTACTAACCGTAGTTTATGATGGCAACAACCACAGCAGTGAAGTCAGAATTTATCATAGCGATCGCTTAGAAGCTGACCCCGTATGTCGCTTAGAATTACCAGAAGTCATACCCCCCAGTTTTCACGGGACTTGGTGCAATCGGTAACGATCCAATACTGTTCGGTTAGTTGCTCAAGTTATCTTGTCCTCCCCCTAAATCCCCCAATCCTGGGTGACTTTGGTAAATCTAGCTCCCCCAAATTTGGAGAGCGACCCCGCGCGCGTTTCACGCCCTTGGGAATGCGCGGAGAGTTGGGGGGCTTAACCGAATGATATTGGAGGAGATAGGAGAGTAGGGGAGTAGAAAAGATGGGGGAATTTATTGGCTTTTACGCAAAATCCATTCTTTATACTGGCGTGGTGCAGCTTTTAAAGCTGCGGTTAACTCATCGTTGTCTTTAAATTTAATTTGAGATAAGTGGGATGTTTCGACATAAACTTTAAATTCAGCTTCTTTAAAACACCAAGGAAAAACAGATAGAAAACCAGCTTCAGTTTTAGCAATATAGTATTTTTGACCGTCTGGACCATGATTAATTTCGAGCTTGCGGTGATTATCTGGGATCTTTTGCTGACACAAAATTAATGATAAGCGATCGCACCATTTCATAAATTGATAAGCAGCATCTGCTTCTGCTTGAGAGATATCAAGTTCTTTGCGCCACTGCTGTTGTAATTGCTGTTGTGCGTCTAAAAATTGGGCAATTTCTGAAGATTCATCTTTACTTCCTTGATTTAAAAAGCAAGTATGCATTGAAGTTAATAAAGCAACCCAACGCCCGCGATATAAAGCATCTTCTATATGCTTAGTTAGTTTTTCCGCCGAAGTTTGTCCTTCTTCGGTAAAGTCTTTGGGCGCACCCGCTTCGGTTAACTGGTCTTTTTCCCATTCTTTTTCGAGGTCGTCGTGATGAGAAATTGCAGCTATAGTGTCAGTAATTCGTTGTGGTGAGTCTTGTTGATTCCAATGGGCAGCAATTTGGGCTGCTAGCAAGGCGTGGGCGCGATGATAAATAATTTCCCAGCCATCTGCTTGCATATTTACGATCATAACTGTCTATAGTTGCTCCCAGGTAAGTCCTTGCCGATTTGCTTCCACATATTGCTTAACCAAAGGAGTGACTTGCTCAACTACAGTTGCAATTAAGCGTTTGTCTTCCTCAAGCCACTTCCGAGGACGCCCAAAGACACAGGGTTGCAAAATACCCCAAAGTTGACCTTCATCGCAAAAATGAGCGTGAATTAATGCCCTATGTCCAAAGGCTTTGGCTTCAAAGTCACGATTAACTGAGTTAGGATCGGCAGTTTCGACATCTTCGACAAAGATCGCAGGCTGACAGTTTAAGGCTGCTGCGAACATCGGATCTATGGCTTCTAATTTTTCGGGTTGTTCTTGTTCCCATTTTTTGTTGCTAAAATTAGGAACTTCTGGATTGCGACAGTAACAAAATGCAGCTTGACCTAAACGAGTTTCAGGATCGCGAACATAAAGAAAACAACGATCTACTTTTAAAGTATCAGCAATCGCTTTGACTAATTCCTCTAGGATCAGATCTCTGCTTTCGGTAGTTGCGAATAAATATGTCGAATCAAGAGTTAACATGAAGCTAAAACCAGGATGATAAACTTAGTTATGCTTATAACTTACTTTATTTTTAAGGCTTTGTTGACTAGTCTAAAGATAGATTTATTAACGATTTAGATAATAATGCCACAAAATTTGAGTAGCGATCGCCCTATAGGGTTGCCATGGTTGCGCAATTAATTCTAGTTCTTGAAGTTTCGGACGAGTTGGTAAGTTTTTGAGTTCTTTGATAGCGATCACAACTGCTAAATCTTTACTGGGAAAAACATCTTGTCGTTGCAAAGCCATCATTAAATACATATCTACAGTCCAATCACCAATCCCTTTGATTTGTATGAGTTTTTTTCTAATAGTTAAATCATCTAATATTTCTAAGGTTTTTAAATTCAATTGACCGCTAATAATAGCCTGAGCTAGTTCTTTTCCATAACGGGCTTTTTGGCGACTAAAACCAATAGTTTTTAATTGAACATCATCTAAAAAAAGCAAATTTTCTGGAGTCAAAGGAGTAACCGCAGCACACAGTTTTTCATAAGTAGCTTTGGCTGATAGTAAAGAAACTTGCTGTTCCAAAATAATTCTGATTAGAGTCGGAAAACCAGGTTTTCTGCACCACTGAGGAGGATTACCAAATTGCTCAATAACTCTGGCTAAATCGCGATCGCGTTGGGTTAAAATTTTAATAGCTGAATCAAAATCAGATTCACTTGAGAACATTTGATAGTAATCAGTAATCAATCTTAAAAGATTAACTTGATACTGCTGAGCTTATCAATCTGAAAACCGCTGTTAAGTTGGCGATGGTTAACTAGCCAGCTATTACTCATCGCCAATCTCAATCTAAGAAAATTATTCTAAAATACTTTCATCTTCTGCCGAAGGATAAATAGCATCTAAAACCAAAACAGGTTTTTCGGTATATTCGGCTTCTATCTGTTGTTGGACATCTAAATCCCAGTCAAGGTCATAATCTCTCTCAAATTCGGCTTGAACATAAGGACGAACTATACCAGTTACTACCACTGTTTCATTTTGAGCGGGCATTTGCACTGCTGCGACGTTGATAATCAATAAATCTTCGCCACCGACTAATTGCTCTTCTTTGAGGGTAAAAGCACTGTCATTCACAATTTGATCAACTTCACCTTCTACAGCAATTTCCTGCAAATAATAAATATCAGGATTTTCTGAAACATCTTCTAATTCTGGAGACAAGACAATATAATCAGCAAAAATAACTGGTCTATTTTCATAATCTACATAAAGATTGGGATCTAAGGTCAGTCCGTATTGCTGTTCGATATCGGCTAAAACTAAATTTCCTACTTCTCCTGTTACTTGTAAACCCAAATCGTCTGTAGCGGTTATCGGTACTACTTTTTCTGATATATTAATCACTAAAACATCATCTTCTCCAATACCCAAAAAGCCTTCTTCTTGTTCTAAGATAAAAGAGACACCAGGTTCAACTTCTTCTACTTCACCTCTAACAGTTACTTCTTGCCCGATTAAATTGGATTCTTCTTCGGTTATTTCTTCAATAGTTGTGTTATCCTCAAGCTCTTGAGCTTGTAAGTTTGGCTCTTTGACTAATCCAAAAGCTGCAATTATCGATAAAAATAAAGCTCCAGTTCCGATAGTTAATAATTTTTTGTTATTAGACATTTTTTAGGTTCTCCTCATTGCCATTAATCAATAGCTGTTAGCTATTTAACGTATAAGTATTAATTTAAAACAATTTTTCGCGAAATAAAATCTGTCTTTAGATATAAAAAATCAACTATTTAAAATCAAATTATTAGATCATTGCTTTGGTTTGAGCGAAGATTTTTGGTTACCATAATTGAGGATGAGGGATAAATTAACTCTCAACTAAAAATGGCGATCGCTAATACCATTGAGTAATAAAAATTAGTAATTTTTCTAGAGATATATTATTACTAGTAGGAAGCAGTTCAATTATATGTGCTAAATTTTCAGAATTAAGATATTTAAATAAGTTATTTTTTAAAATAACTTTTATTGCTGGATTAAAACTGTGGATTTCTAGCTCAAATCTAGCATTTCTTTCTTTAGCAAAATTCACTACAAAATTAGTTGTATGTAAAATTCTCGATTTTAGATTGAGCGGAATTTTTTGAGGCTTTGGCTGACTATTAAAAAATGCAGCAATGTCTAGATTGTTTTCTAAAAAAATCAAAATTCCTTCGCGAATATAAGCTTCAACGCCATCCATTCCTAAAGTACCTAAATCTGCTAGAGCGATAGTTTTAGCGACAAGTGATAGGTCTTTTTTGTTGTATAAATCTGATTGATAAAGTGAATATTCAAATAAGCCACTATGACAGATAGTAGCTGCAATAGCTTCTTGAATAATCCCTAGTTCTGGATCGCTTATACCAATTAAAGGAGAATGATTTGCTTGTAATAATTTTTGATTAAGTTGTTGAATATAGTTGGTTAACTTAATAATAGTGGCAGTTTCACTCGCTCCTTTAGGTCGTTGGCGAGGACTAGTAGTAGTTGCTGAGGGCATAAATTCTTGTACCATGTCATGAGCCACAGCAGCAATATTAATTAGTCCTTGAGTTCGTTGCCGTGTTAAACAATTAAGCTTCGGCTCTAATAGGGGATAGATAGCATTAAAAATACTATTGGCTCTCCGTTTGACAGCCAAAGCATGTTCAACAGTATGATAGTAAAGTTGTTTGTTTTGGGTTTCCTGTTGAACTTCTTGGATTACATATCTTTCAATTAATTGAACCGTTTGAGCGAAAGATATTGGTAAACTTTCCGCTTCTTCTTTCAAAAACTTGCCTTTGCTCCTTGAAGTTGTAAAAATTCTTAGTTTTGAACGTCATTTATTGTTTTCATGAATGATTTAAGACTGCCATATAGCCTATTTTAAATTAAAGCCATATTATCGCTCAAATTGCAGCTATTGTGCAGCGTCAAAGAATCAGCTTTTAGAGGAGCGAATCGACTTCGCCCCACAGCCTCTTTTAAGCTCGCTGCGACGACATTAACTACGCCATAGCTGTTCTAAAATAGTAGCGGGTTTGAGGTCTGATATTTTATCTGTGGGTGATTCAATAACAATGTAGTTTTCATTAGCAGCAGGAATTAGCTGTTTCCCAACTGAGGCTGGACATAAAGCAATGGTATAAGTTTCTACTGCTAAAGCTAAAGCTAGAGAACTACTTTCGGTAGATAAGATGAGATTAGCCCCAGCAATAATTGCCGCTAGTTTACCGATATCTGAAGGAGTAGTTACCTTTAAGTTAGAGTTGTGAGACAGGATTTGTCCAATCCATTCGTCTGGCATCTCGGAGTTTTGAATTAAAACAATCGATAATTCTGGCTGTTTGGTTTGGATATCGGTGATTATTTTATTCCAACTCGCTTCGGGATAAGCGTCGGTACTACTATCAATCAAAATGTAACCATCTTTAAGATCGAGCCGTTGTTGTTCCGCTTCTGCCCAATCGATATCTTTTTGCGGTACGTTAATTTTCACCTTGGGGCAAGGTAGATTAATGTTTAGTCCTTGTAGATAATGATGATATTTTTCGGGTAAATCGGCTTCTGATGAGGTAGCGATAGGATGAGAAATTAACCAAGATTTGGCTTTACTCTCACCAATTCGGAGTGGAATTCCGTTTAACCACAACAGTAGTTGTATTGTCCAAGGAACTCCATAACTAATAGCTACATCATACTCGCGATCGCGAATTATCCCTAAAAGATTGAGATAATCAGCCATACTGTTGCGGTCTTGATAATCAAAAGCGATAACACTATCAACATTTTGACATACTCGATAAGCGGGTTTAGATTGAGGTTCGACGATTACATCAATCATTGCATGGGGATATTTACTCTTAAGGGTTTCAAGAGTCGGGAAAAAGTAAATTTGATTGCCAATTCCACCAGGAATGAGGGCTAGTATTCGCATCGCAAAGTACAGAGATGGAGTTTATATCTATAATATCTGTGGTCAATTTTAAAGGATGATAGAGAGAAACGAACTTTAATTTTAAGGAAAGACTAGCGAATGTATCTTTTAATTCCTGCTGCGGGAATGGGTAAGCGGATGGGAAGCGATCGCAACAAGTTATTATTAGAGTTATTAGGTAAGCCTTTACTCGCTTGGACTCTCTTGGCTGCGGAGAATTCGCACCAGATTAGTTGGATTGGGATTATCGGACAACCGACAGATTTTCTTTATTTCCAAGAGATTGTTAAGAGTTTGCCCATCACTAAACCCCTCAAACTCATCCCAGGAGGCGATACCCGTCAAGAATCAGTTTATAACGGTTTACAGGCATTACCTCATACTGCAGAGCGAGTTCTAATTCACGATGGAGCAAGATGTTTGGTCACACCCAAATTATTAGACCGTTGTGCTAATACTTTAGCTCATTGCTCAGGATTAATTGCTGCTGTGCCTGTTAAAGATACGATTAAAGTTGTAGATCGCCAAAACACGATCCAAGCTACGCCAGATCGCAACCAACTTTGGGCTGCGCAAACCCCTCAAGGCTTTGAGGTGAAACTATTAAAACATTGTCATCATCAAGGACGAGAGCTAGGCTGGGTGGTAACTGATGACGCTGCTTTATTGGAAAAATGTCAATTTCCTGTAACTATCGTCGCGGGAGAAGAAACTAATCTTAAAGTTACCACTCCGATTGATTTGGCGATCGCAGAATTTATTTTACGTCAAAGATTTTAGTCATTAACCACTAACCAATCATCAGGAAATTAATTAAAATGACTATCTCATCTTAATTTGGAACAATTTTTTTTATTCCTGCAACTAAACCAATTATTAATTATTTAAAGCAACACAATCAAAGATGAAACTCCCTACTTTTCTGATTGTTGGAGTCCAAAAAGCTGGAACTACATCTATTTATAATTATCTTCAAGAACATCCCCAGGTTTATATGAGTCCTGTCAAGGAGACTAATTTTTTAGAACGAGACTGGGAAAAAACTTTAGCTGAAAATAGTCAGCTTAAAAATCGGATTGCTACTTTTGAGGATTACTGTCAATTATTTACTGCTGTTAAAGATGAAATTGCGATTGGTGAGGCTTCTCCTAACTATATTTTTCACTATGAATCTTCCGCTTCTAGGATTCAAAAATATACTCCCGATGCTCAATTAATTGTTGTTTTACGCAACCCTACAGAAAGAGCTTATTCAGATTATTTAATGCATCTTAGAGATGCGATTAGTCCAGTTAAAGTTAAACCTTTAGGTGAACAAATCAAGAATAGTTCTGCCAAGTCTTTTATTTTAAGAAAAGGATTTTACTTTA
>DAXETX010000272.1:0-3120 GCA_051155735.1 Xenococcaceae cyanobacterium | reverse complement strand
GAATAAAAAGGAAGCCATTATGCAGCACAAACAAAATCGGTTTAATATCTTTGGCATTCAACTGCCCCAACTAAAGCCTTCAAGCCCACCCACGCCCAAACCTGAGTCAGAACGAGATCCCGATGCTCAATCTCCACCTCCAAACAGACCTCGTAAACGCTTGCCCCGTGGCATTCTTTATTGGATTGCGGGACTGGGAGTTGCAGGGTTAATCGTTTTTGCCCTACGACCAAAACCGATTCTCGTAGATTTAGGTCGGGTGGAGCGAGGAAACCTCTGGGTTACGGTGGATGCAGAGGGCAAAACGCGGGTGCGCGATCGCTTTATTGTTGCTGCCCCCGTATCTGGTCGTTTGGCGCGGATTAAACTTGAGGCTGGGGATTCGGTTCAACCTGGAACTGTGGTGGCTCAAATCGATGCACTTCCCCTCAATACTCAGGTGCAAGAGGCACAGGCGCGGTTGCGGGAGTTACAGGCTCAGTTGGCGGGGGTGGAAACCCAACGGACTAAACCCGCAGCCCTGGCTCAGGCAGAGGCTCAAATTAACGCAGCAATCGCCAATCAAAGGCAAGCAGAGGCAAATTACGAGGAAGCCCAGGCAAACCTGGCACAGGCTACCCGCGATCGCCAACGCGCCCAAGAACTCGCAGCAGCAGGGGCGCAATCCCGTAAAGTCCGAGAAGATGCCGAACTGGAAGAAACCCGACGACAGCAGGAAGTAAAAGCAGCCCAGCGTCAGGTAGAAGCAGCGATCGCCAATGTCGCAGCAGCGAGAAATGCCCTTTCTGTATTACAAGCCCAGCAGCAAGACCCAGACTACCTAGAGGAGGTTTACCGCGCCCAGATTGCTCGTGTAGAGGCTTCCTTGAAGAATTTAACGGACGAAGCTCAACGCACTACGATAACTGCTCCTGTTGCGGGAAACGTCTTACGAGTCAGGCAAAAAAGTGCGCGCTATGTCCAAGCTGGCGAGCCTCTACTGGAGATAGGTAATGCCGAGCAACTAGAACTGGTAATCGATATCTTATCTACAGATGCCGTTAAGGTCAAACCAGGTGCTTTAATTCAAATCGAACATTGGGGGGGCGATGAGCCTTTACAGGCAAAAGTTCGCTATGTTGAACCTTCAGCATTTACTGAGGTTTCAGCTTTGGGAGTAGAAGAGCAGCGAGTCAATGTAATTGCCGATTTTGTCAATTCACCCCAGTCATTAGGAGATGGCTATCGAGTAGAAGCTCGAATCGTAACTTGGGAAGGGGAAGATGTCTTAAAAGTACCCCTGAGTGCGTTATTTCGCTGTGAAGAACGGGCATGGTGTACCTTTGTCGCTGAGAACGGCAAAGTCCAGCAGCGTCAAGTTGTCATCAGTCAACGCAGCGATTTAGAAGCAGCAATCGCCCAAGGTTTAAAAGCAGGAGAACAGGTGATTCTCCATCCTACAGAACAAATAGAGGCTGGAAAAAACATTCGCGATCAGCGTAAGCTGCCACTGCGTGATCGCGCAGCGCCTCGGTAAAACCGAGATTGCAGTAAAGCTAGCTACTGCTTTACATCCTAGCCAATGCTGAGATTTTAGAAAGCATTTCTGGTTTTAAACCCTTTAGCTCGTCAAGATGCATCCATCCCTCTTTAACTAATCTGGCAAAATCAAACACTATAGTGGAGCGATTATAGGCATATTTGCCATCTATATCAAATCTTTTAGTACTTAGCAAATCGTGCAAGTACCATAACTTTTCTAGTTCGGTAAGTGAACCAGCACAATCACGAACATGAGCCATTAGGGCAGAAGTTTCTCGGTCGTAGGCTTGTTGCAAGGCTTGCTTGGCTATTCTTTCCTCCGTTGCAGACCATGTAGTTTTACTTACTTGTAGCATTGATACCAAATCTTAATTTACTTAATTAATTACATTTATCTTACGATAGGTATCATAACATTAAAATTGTTATTACAATTCTTAATAATCAAAATTAAACTTATTAATAGTTTCTAACTTAAAGATTTTAGCTAATAGCAAAAAAGCCGATCCCCTTGGTTTTGGGAAACGGCTTACTGTGTATTCTCAAGATTACAAAAAACTACAGATAAAGTAAATTTTTGTTGCAATCAATAAAAAAAGTGTTTTTTAACGGGCTAAATTAACTAATTCTTTGGGAGATGCTAGGAGATCGATTGCGACAAAGAAAATTTTATTTTCAGAATTGAGCAAAAATCGCCAAGACATATTCATCCCTACACCAGCACCAAACCAAGGAGTTTGGACTTTACCCGTGACTTTAATTTGAGTGTAACCGTCTTCAGCAGGTTCAGAAACACCACGTTCTGGAGCTAATTTAAGATTGGGACATTCTTCTTTAAAAAATCGTAACACTGCATCTCTACCGACAATCGGTCTTTTGAAAGGAGGTTGCAGCGCGCCATCAGGAGTGAAAAGTTTGATCAGTTCATCAAAGTCATTGGCGTTTAAGAGGTTCATGTAGCTCAATATAGCAGGGTTGGTAACACCTTCAATATTGACCTTGGTTCGCTTCGACATTTCTGTCGGTGGAACTACAGGTTCACCAACGCTGGTAAACTTACCCAATTTAGCAGAATCGAATCCCATATCAACTACAGTATTTCGGAGGACTGTAATCTGTTGACCTGATTCTAATCCCATCAGAGTTTGTAAAACAGCAGAAGCGTTTGCCGAAAGCTTATAACCGTCAGGAATTGGAGCGACAATACCTTGCTCCATCCATTCTCCCAAGCGATACCAGAATCCTAACTTAATATTAGGAGTCCATGTGGCATAGGTACGACAAATGGGCGTATCAGCATGGTTAGTTAAATCACACATTACCTGAGATTGCTCTTGGAAATTCATTGCCTTAATTTGATTCAACGTTGGTTCGGCAAACTGCATATTAGCTGCACCTGGAGCAGCAACAGTAATGGTTTTACCCATTTCTAGGTAAGCAAACCAAATCAATGCTAGCTGGTCTTCAGCACTAAGTTGATTAAATCGGGCTGTTAAGGCTGGTACAGCATCAGCAGATAAAGTATTGGGAAATATGCCACGAGCAGAATCGATCGAGTATGGCATAAATGTTCCTCCGTTAAATTATTAATTGTGCCAT
>DAXETX010000271.1:0-19574 GCA_051155735.1 Xenococcaceae cyanobacterium | reverse complement strand
ACAAAACGCCAAGCAGCAGGAATAATCGCTCAAGAAGCTAGTCGTTGCGGTTCTTACTACGTCAATCAACGCTGGTTAGGAGGGATGTTAACTAACTGGGAAACTATCAGAACCAGAGTCGAGCGACTCAAAGAGTTAGAACGTTTAGAAGAAAGCGGGGCTTTAGATCGAAGACCCAAAAAAGAAGCTTCTATGCTACGCCGAGAATTAGGTAAATTACAAAAATATCTCGGTGGCATTAAGAATATGCGGAAAGTCCCTGATATTGTAGTTATTGTCGATCAAAAACGCGAACATAATGCGATTTCTGAGTGTCAAAAGCTAGGAATTCCTGTAGTTTCCATTTTAGATACTAATTGCGATCCTGATGTCGTAGATATTCCCATCCCTGCTAATGATGATGCCATTCGTTCAATCAAACTGATTATGGGTAAATTAGCTGATGCGATCTATGAAGGTCATCATGGTGAATTAGACTCTCAAGAAGACTATGATGAATTTGAAGAAGGGATTGCTGAAGAGGATTACCCAGACGCAGAAGAGCTTGATGAAGCAGATCAAGAGCAAGATGATGATGATACTGATACTGATAGCGAAGAATAGCACAAAAGATTGCTAAATAATCTAGGAGCTTGCTTTTTCGCATTAGAGATCTGAGTTTGGTAATTTAAAAAATAATTGTCTAAAAGTTAGGGTAGCTTTTGAGTTACCCTAAGTCACAGAAACCGAGGGTAATTTTGTCACCATTATTAAAGAAGTAGGGATTAATAAAATGGCGCAAATTTCAGCAAAATTAGTCAAAGAACTCCGCGAAAAGAGTGGCGCGGGGATGATGGATTGTAAAAAAGCTCTTAGCGAAAGCGACGGTGATATGACCAAAGCAATGGAGTGGTTGCGACAAAAAGGAATCGCCTCTGCTGACAAAAAACAAGGTCGTATTGCTACCGAAGGACTAGTTGATAGCTATATTCACACTGGTGGACGTATTGGTGTGCTAGTAGAAGTCAATTGTGAAACTGATTTTGTCGCTCGTGGCGAAAAGTTCCAAGATTTGGTACATAATATTGCAATGCAAATTGCAGCTTGTCCTAATGTCGAATATGTCAAAGTTGAAGATATTCCTGAAGCGGTTATTGCTAAAGAAAAAGCAATCGAAATGGGGCGAGATGATTTAGAGGGGAAACCAGACAATATTAAAGAAAAAATTGTTCAAGGTAGAATCGATAAGCGTCTTAAAGAACTATCTTTGTTAGACCAACCCTATATTAAAGACCAAAGCACTACAGTAGCAGAATTAGTTACTAGCAGCGTGGCAATTTTAGGTGAGAACATCCAAGTCCGTCGCTTTACGCGGTTTGTTTTAGGAGAAGGAATCGACAAGGAAGCAGCAGATTGAGAATAAACTAATTAAAATTGGCAAAAGTTGGCAATATGAGTTATCAACAATGGTCAGCGCAGGTTCTGTCGTTTTACGGCAGAGTAACGCTGGCTTAAGCAGAACTTTTGCTTTTTTTTTATTTAGGAATTTTTAATTTCCCAATATTATTTCAATCTTGAACAATTTAAAGAGCATGAAAGAGGTTATCAATTAGGCAAACTAACTACTAATTATTGGACAATGGCAAGATCGATTCAGCAAATCAAACAAGACTTAGAAACCTTACAGCAAATTGCGACTGAAGCAGCTACGGAATTACAGCAGTTGTATAATGACTATCTTCAAGTATTAAGTCAGTCGGTGAAGCAACAACTAGTATTGGCTAGTTATCAGATTTGTACTCAAATTTATCCTGAATCATTTTTAAAATTATCTTTTAAACAAAAACAACAACTACAAGCAAAAATTAGGGAAGCTAGTCAAGAAATTGCCGAATTTTTGCAACAGATTCATAATATCGAGCAAAATGATCCATCTCAAGCTCAAACAGAATTAAATTTGTTAGCGGAGATGATTCGGAATTTGCCTTTAGCCAAATCATCTAATGAAACAGAAGTTACTCCAGAAATCGAGCAACTGGCAACTTCAGAAAGCGTAGATGAGGAAGATTCACCGCCAGAAATTATCATCGCAGGAGACGAGAATAATTTGCAAGAATTAGCGGAACATTTAGAAAATCTGGCTTCAGAAGAATCAGATTCTGAGGGTTCATCAGAGATCAACTTTAAGAACCCAGAACATCTAATGCTTTGGCAAAAAAGAATCGAAAAGAACTTAAAACAAGCTTTGGATAACGTATCTAGAAAAACTAATCAAATATTACAAGAAGCTGATATTATTCCTAATCGCTTACCGTCAAAAGTCATTGATATGGCGATACAGGCTCATGAAGTTGCAGGAAACAATCAGAAAATAAGTAGCTTACCCAATATTCTTAATTTAGTTATAGAAACCGAAAAAGAAGCAAAAAACAAAAAAACTAAAGTTGCACAAATTAGTTTATTACGTTTGCGTTTATCAGAAATTGAATTTACCGATACTTCTGTTAGCTTTCAAAGAAATAAAATTCGTAATTTCTCAAAAAAAGTTGCCCAACTCCGTCAGCAATATCGCGCCAAAGAAAAAGAATATGCCGTTGCAGAAGCCGAAGCAGCTTGGCGCGCCGGTTGGTATTAAGCTTGATTTGATGATTAATTAGCTATTGCTTAATAATTTTTCTTGATTAATTTTTACATCAGCAAGCTGTTGATTCGTCACAGGAATTAACTTAACTGCACAGGCTTTTAATTCTGGTTGAAGAGAAATCGGACAGGCTTCGGGATGAGTCAAAACGTTAGCTTCAGCAGCTTCTGCCCATAATGCGCCCCAGTGCATCGGGATAAAAACTGTTCCAGGAGCGATCGCCTTAGTAATTCTAGCAGCAAAACGACCCTGACCGCGACGCGATCGCACTTCTACTAGCATATCGGGTACGATGCCCAATTTGGCTGCATCTTTGGGGTGAATTTCGAGAAAGGGTGAGGGCTGTTTTTTCATGATTTTGGCAATTCTACCCGTGCGAGTCATAGTGTGCCAGTGTTCGTAAAGCCGACCGACAGTTAAGACCAAGGGATATTCATTGTTAGGGGGTTCGGCAAGACCTTTGGCATCGAAAGCAGCAAATCTGGCGCGTTTATCGGGCGTATTAAACAGGCGATCGGTGTATAATCTTTTGGCAACTGGGGTTGTTTCTGGCGTTTTAAATAAAGTCGCCAACAATCCTGATTCTGGTTGCTCCTGACTAACTTCATTTGGCTCTTCTAAGACTGATGCAGGATAGGGCCATTGAATCGCACCTTGTTGTTTGAGTAAGTTATGGCTCAAACCACTGACATCACAAGGGCGATCCTGAGTTAGTTGGACGAATTCTTGATAGACGGCTGCGGAGTCAGCAAAATTAAATTCTTGAATAAATCCTAAACGGCGACCCACTTCGGCAAAGATTGCCCAATCTGGTCTAGCTTCCCCAGGAGGGTTACGAAATTGCGGACAGAGAGTTACTACTCGCTCAGAATTAGTCATAACTCCTGTTTTTTCGCCCCACTGGGCTGCGGGTAATAAGACATGAGCATAAGCAGCGGTTTCAGTAGGATAATAGGCATCCTGATAGACGGTAAAGGGAGATTCAAGTAAAGCTTGTTTGGTTCTGACTAGATCGGGCATACTAACAGCAGGATTCGTTGCAGCGATCCATAATAGTCCTACTGCTCCTGTTTCTAAGCCTGTAATCATTGCCCAAGCATCTCTACCAGGAGTCGGGGCAATTCTCCCTGGAGGAAGCTGCCACAACTGCTCTACTTCGGCGCGATGTTGGGGATTTTTGACTACTCGATAACCAGGAAGAATATGACATAAACCCCCTGCTTCTCTACCGCCCATGGCATTGGGCTGTCCTGTTAACGAAAATGGTCCTGACCCTGGTTTGCCAATAGTTCCAGTCATGAGGTGCAGGTTAATAATCGTGCGAACTTTTGCTGTTCCTTCTGAAGACTGGTTGATCCCCATCGACCAAAGAGAGAGGACTTTTTCTGATTCTGCCCAATAGCGAGCAGCTTGTTCTAGGTGATCGATTCTGATGCCACAACTCCGAGCAACTATTTCTGGCGGATAGTGTTTGATGACTGACGCATATTGAGGAAACCCCTGGGTACATTCATCAATAAAGAGAGTATCTAATTCACCCCATCTCATTAACAGGTGAGCTATCCCATTAAGTAAATCAAGATCTGTCCCTGGTTTGATTGCTAAGTGTAAATCTGCGACTTCTGCTGTGGGAGTACGTCTGGGATCGACCACAATCATTTTTACTTGGCGATTCTTTTTGTGGTGTTGTCGCAAGCGATTAAACACAATCGGATGACACTCAGCGGTATTAGTACCAATCAGAAACGCACAATCAGTTAATTCTAGGTCATCGTAACAAGCTGGTGGACCATCAGAGCCAAAACTTTGAATATATCCTGCTACTGCTGAAGACATACAGAGTCGAGAATTAGCATCAAAATTGTTAGTTCCCAAGCAGCCTTTGAGTAATTTTTGGGCAATGTAATAATCTTCGGTTTGAAACTGACCCGAACCATACATACAGATACCGTCTGCACCCTGAGTGGCTCTAACTTCTTGAATGCGGGTCACAATTTTAGTTAAAGCTTCATCCCAACTGACTCTTCTAAAAGGCTGCTCTAAAGAATCTCGCAGCATTGGATATTTGAGACGGTCTTTGTCTAAAGATTCGGCAATTGTCCCACCTTTAACACAGATTTTACCTTTACTGGAAGGATGGGCGCGATCGCCTCTAACTTGCCACAAGGGATTACCCTGACTATCGCGATGAGTGGCTTTTCCTGGTTGGGCAGGGGGTAATACTTCTAAGCCACAACCAACACCACAGTAAGGACAAAGGGTTTTAGTTGGTTCGCTCATAAGTACTCCTGATTATTAGTTATGGTAAAAATTTAAATTTGATGATTCTCAACAGTTTTTGAATTAATTATTAAACTGATTTTAACCAAGCTATACAGCGTGATTTTGTTCGTAAAAAACTTTTGTGCCGTCTCTAAATCAAAATAGTTGAAGTAGTAACTAGACTACTTCAACGACTATGGTGTATAAACTAAAAGTTAATTTCTGTTTCGATGTTTTTTGGCATTGTCGGAACAGCAGTACTTTCTAATTCCCCTTCGTGGTGTTCGGCAAAAGAGCCTTTGGGTTCTTTAAGCACGAAGAAACAAAGGAATGCCACTACTAAAGCAGCTACCCCCATAATTTGGAAGAAAATGCTATTCGACTGGGCAATAATTGCAGCAGAGGGTTCAGCCCCACCACCGAGCCAAGTAGGTAGCAAACTAAAGATAGTGAGATAAGCTACTGCGCCAACGTTACCGTAAGCCCCAACATTACCCGCAATTTGTCCTGTAACGCGACGTTTTACTAACGGCACAATCGCAAAAGTCGAACCTTCTCCTGCTTGGACAAAGAAAGAGCAAGCCATAGTTAATACTACCGCAGCAGGTAAGAACCAATTGCTATTAACCGTACTCATTAACAAGTAACCAATACCCATACAACCTGTGAGTACTCCCATAGTTACTTTACGACTACCTAATTTATCGGAGATTAAACCACCGCCAGGACGCGCAGCTAAGTTCATAAAGGCATAGCTAGCAGCAATCATTCCTGCTTGGGCTTTGGTTAGAGCAAAAGTCCCTTCAAAAAAAGTAGGTAACATTGAAACTACTGCTAATTCTGAACCAAAGTTAACAATGTAGGTTAACTCTAAAATTGCTACTTGGGAAAAATTATAACGGTCGTTTGCCGAATAACGTTTTTTGCCACTGAATAAATCTTTGTTAACACTCCAGCAGTTATAAGCTTGGAAAAGATATAAGCCAACTAATAATGCCCAAACAATATACATCGTACCGACACTATAAAAGTTAACTTTCGCCAAACGCCAAGCTAGTACGATGAGAATTCCTGTAAGCGGAAGATTCATTAGCATTAAGAACCAGAAGTCTCTTTTAGTAGTTACTTCTAACCCTCTAGCACTTCTAGGTTTGCGATAGACTTTGCCAGGAGGAGTATCTTGAACATTAAAAAAGTAGATAACGCCGTAAATAGCAGCAATAATTCCCGTACCTGCAATACAAGCACGCCAGTTAATCAAGGCTTCTCCTGTAGCAGGGTTGACTGCCCCAAAAGATAACCAAGCACCTACTGCTGCTAGGGTAAACGCGGAAAATGCCGAACCAAAGTTGCCCCAACCTCCATAAATACCTTCAGCTAGTCCAATTTCTTTAGGAGGAAACCACTCTGCTACCATGCGGATCCCAATAACGAACCCAGCACCAACGATACTCAGTAGTAACCGCGCAATTACCAGTTGACTAAAGTTTTGCGCAGCAGCAAACATGATACAGGGTATGGCTGCATAGACTAAAAGCACAGAATAAGTAAGGCGAGGACCAAATTTATCTAGCAACATCCCGATAATAATCCGTGCTGGGACTGTAAGAGCTACATTACAAATCGCAATAGTTCTGATTTGACTTTCTTCTAAGCCAAAATCTGCCTGAACTGTTGTCGCTAGAGGTGCGAGATTGAACCACACTACAAAAGACAAGAAGAATGCAAACCACGTCATATGCAGAATTTTATATCTGTCCCTGAATTGCCACATTTCTGCTAACATTTTTACCTTCCTTATAAAACTGAATACGACAACACACAAATCTAAAATTTATAACTAGCTGCTCAATAAATTTAAGAAATTATAATTCTTCAATTTAAAAGCAGAGTTTTGATTAATCAGCACTTATTTTTGGCACTTAATTTATTTAGGAATTATTAGATATTGTTCAACTAAAAAATCAAGCTGGTTTGGTGTTGACTTTGGTTAGTTACTGAGTCTATAGGTTCACATTATTAGCTAGGGCTTTTGGTATATTTGGCTACAAAAAACTTGAGAATAGTCATTTTTATGAATTTTATGCATAGCTAAAATACTTTTATTGCATCTTTAACTAAATTGAGAGAAAATCAAGCTCAATTACGATTTTTACTAAACATAAAAAAAGGATTAAAAAGCCCATAAGCTTCTAATCCTCAAAAAATCTTAAGTTTAACTTCTAAATTTTAGCGAGTAATTAATAATTTAATTGAATTACGATTTATCTCTTAGATTCTTTAGCTTTCAACTACTTCTTCCATTTTTCAGACCGTCAAAGAATAGTCACTATTTTGGAGTTGCCCCAAATTCTCTAATCAAAAGTTCTTTTAACATTGGCTTAAGATCTTCACAAGCAATGCCTTTTTGCACAACATTTCCTAATTTGGCTTCTTTGCCAACTTTTCCCCCCATTAACAAATCTACTCCCTCGACAGTTTTACCATCTTTACGAACCTTAGTTCCCATAAAACCAATGTCAGCTACTTGGGGTTGACCACAAGAATTAGGGCAACCAGTCCAATGAATTCTTACTTTATCTGGAATGTTTAATTCGGTATCTAATTCTCTAGCTAAACTCAAAGCCCGATTTTTAGTTTCTACTAAGGCAAAATTACAAAATTGCGCTCCTGTACAAGATACTAAAGACCGCTCTAAAGGTTTAGGTTCTAAAACAAATTTTTGCAATAAAGGTTCGGCTAAAAACGGGTCTAAATTTTCAGCAATAATATTAGGAATAATCACATTTTGTTCGACAGTCAACCGAATTTCACCATTACCATAAACTTCGGCGATTCTGGCGAGATCGAACATATCTTGTGCGGTAAGTCTTCCTGCGGGAACGTGCATTCCGACATAGTTTAATCCTGGTTGTTTTTGTTTAAATACTCCTAAATGATCCCGCTTTTCCCAATCTAATTCATCAGTCTCAGCAGCAGCAATGAGAGGTTTACCAAACTCGGCTGCTACTAGAGAACGGAATTGTTCTAATCCTAATTCGTCAATCAACCACATCAAACGAGATTTTTGGCGATTGGCTCGCGAACCGCGATCGCGAAATACGGTTAAAATTGCTTTAGATATCGCTACTACCTCTTCATTGGGAAGTACCCAGGCATTAAGGGGAATCGCAGCTTCAACCCGTTTGGCAGAGAAAAAGCCACCAACTAAGACATTAAATCCTAGTACGCCTTCTTTATAAGCTGGAACAAATGCAATATCGTTAATTTCGGCATGAACCGAGTTATCCCGTCCCCCTTCAATGGCGATATTAAACTTGCGAGGTAAATTGGTAAACTCATAATTACCTTTTCCTGTATTGGTAATCATGTCTTGGACTTGTTGGACTAACTCCCTAGTATCAATAATTTCATCGGCATCAATTCCCGCCATGGGAGAACCCGTGATATTCCGCACATTATCCATTCCCGACTGAACCGAAGTTAGTCCGACTGTTTCAAATTGAGCAAAAATATCAGGAATATCTTCCAGACGCACCCCTCTTAACTGAATATTTTGGCGAGTGGTAAGATCCGCGCTGCCATCTTCGCCATATTGCTGCACAATTGAGCCATAAACTCCCATTTGTTCGCTGGTGACAATACCGCTAGGAGTCCGCATTCGAACCATAAATTTGCCTGGAGTTACAGGACGATAAAATATCCCCAACCATTTTAGTCTGTGTTCTAGGTCAGTTTTGTCTATGGCTTCCCAACCCTGTTGCGCAAATTGGGCGATTTCTGCTTGAACAGCCAAGCCGTCTTTTTCTGCTTTCAATTTTTCAAACTTATTTAACTTAGTTGGATTAGCGGTATTCACTATCTATAATGCTCCCTATATGCTTTTAACTATGTAACTCAAGTATTATCTGTTAACTACTTAAACCAATCTATCTTCTTAAAGGTAATGACCACGCAATGCCGTCAGCGCAGGCTTCGGAGGGGTCGTCGCCTGGGGAAACCCCAACGTAACTAAACCCAGCTTATTGGTTGTGTATTTTTATTTAATTGATTCAACCCAAGATATTTTGTATCTTTTGTGACCAAATTTCCCAAGCGGTGAATTTAGAACATAAACATCATGCAGATAATGCATTTAATCACAGGGTTGACGCCAAATCACCTGGGTATTGGCACGAATCTGAGCCAAATATTGTTCGAGACAGAGAAATTGCGACAAGTTCACACTGTAGTAAATCCAACGTCCTGACTGGCGAGGCGTAATTAAACCAGCTTCTTTGAGAGTCTTGAGGTGAAAAGAAAGTTTTGACTGATTCACTTTAAGGCGATCGCACAAATCACAAACACATAATTCTTGTTGTTGTAAAGCAGCAATAATCTTGAGGCGTAGCGGGTCAGAAAGAGCCTGAAAGCCTGCCATAATCGAATGGATTTCGGAAGATGAAGTTACTTGCATCAAATTTGGGCGGAGTTGCTGGATCGATCCTAGAACATAAGTGTTTTTACCTTACAAGATATCGCAGAAATTTTAAAAATCAACCAATCCGCAATTAGCTAAATCCTTGGTTACAATAGTCGTTTTAGCAATAAATGGATTTATTTTTCCGTAGATATGTCTAAATTTTTAACTTATTCACATCTAATTGCTATAAAGGTGGATATATTCCAGCAAAGGACTAATTAATGAAAGCGATTATGGTAGTGGGGACAACCTCCCATGCAGGAAAATCCTTCCTGACGACTGCCTTGTGTCGAACTTTAGCTAGACACGGCTGGCGCGTAGCACCTTTTAAAGGACAAAATATGGCTTTAAATGCCTATGTCACCTCTACAGGAGGAGAAATTGGTTACGCCCAAGCAGTGCAGGCTTGGGCAGCAGGAATCATTCCTCGGGTAGAAATGAACCCAATTTTGCTCAAACCGCAAGGTAACATGACTTCGCAAGTCATTATGAAGGGTAAAGCGATCGGTACAGTATCAGCTATCGAATATTACGAAAAATATTTTGACTTGGGTTGGGAAGTAATCCAAGATTGTCTTTATCGCCTATCTTTAGAATTTGACTTAATTATCTGTGAAGGCGCAGGGAGTCCTGCTGAAATCAATCTCAAGCACCGAGATTTGACCAATATGCGCATTGCCAAGCATCTTAATGCGCCAACTATTCTCATTGCAGATATTGAACGGGGCGGGGTTTTTGCTCATATCGTCGGAACTTTAGAACTTTTAGAACCGCAAGAGCGATCGCTGATTAAAGGCATCGTGATCAATAAATTTCGCGGACACCAAGAGTTATTGACATCGGGAATTGAATGGCTCGAAAAACACACAGGAGTTCCGGTTTTGGGAGTGATTCCCTGGATAGATGATACTTTACCCGCAGAAGATTCCCTCGATTTATTAGAGCGCAAAGCAGCCCAACAACAGCACGATTTAAATATCAGTGTGATTCGCTTACCGAGAATTTCTAATTTTACTGATTTTGACCCTCTAGAAGCAGAATCTACCGTCGGGGTGAAATATATCTCTCTCAAAGACTCTCTCGGACATCCTGATGCTGTAATTATTCCTGGCTCGAAAACCACAATTGCGGATTTGATGGCAATGGAAAAAAATGGGATGACTAAACAAATTCAGGATTACGCAGCAGCAGGAGGCACAGTAATTGGTATTTGTGGTGGGTTTCAAATGCTGGGACACCGAATTATCGATCCAGAAGGCTATGAAGGAGAACCTGGAGAGTATCACGGATTAGGATTGTTACCTGTTACCACCCTACTTTCTAATAGCAAAACGGCGCGTCAAAGACAAGTAGTTTCCCATCATCCGCAACCAGGATTACCCGTAGATGGCTACGAAATTCATCAAGGGCGTACCCGCATCTCTCCCCAAAAAGCCCTCGCAAAAGAACATCAATTTCAACCGATTTTTGACGATCCTAATTTAGGTTTAGTAGATGAGAGTAAGTCAATTTGGGGTTGTTATCTTCATGGTCTTTTTGATAACGGTCCTTGGCGACGTGCTTGGTTAAATCATTTACGCAAACAAAGAGGTATGTCCTCTCTAGCCACAGGAATTGCTAATTATCGCGAACAAAGAGAAGTGATTATCAACTCGATCGCCGATCTTATTGAAAGTCATCTCGATCTTAAAGCGATTATTACCAAACATTTCTAAGAGTGATCCGATGAGTATCAAAATTCGCTTTCTCCCAGACAATATCGTGACAGAAGCCCAACCAGGTGAACCGCTGTTAGAAGTAGCAGCTAGAGCAGGAGTATTGATTCCGACAGGTTGTCTGATGGGTTCTTGTCATGCTTGCGAAGTAGAATTAGGTGATGGTACAGTAATTTGTGCTTGTATTAGTGCCGTTCCTAGTGGAAAATCAGAACTGACAGTCAATCTTGATGAAGATCCTACTTGGTAAAAGATTGAGCTTAACAGTCAGAGTTTTTATGGTAGAAAATTATCCCATCAGAGAATTACAAACAGTTGTATCTGCGATCGCTAATCGGGGTTGGTGTCCAGCCACAGGAGGCAATTTTTCCGTCAGACTCGAACCCAATCTTTGTGCGATTACCCCTTCAGGAATTGATAAAACCACCATTAAAGTAGCTGATTTTTTGGTAGTAGAACTTACAGGAAAGGTAGTTTCGGGTGAGCAAAAGCCTTCTGCTGAAACTTTACTTCACACCACTTTATACAGTCTTGACTCCGATATTGGTGCAGTATTACACGTCCACACTTTATCAGATACTATTTTACCAATTCACTTCTCAGACCGAGATTGTTTGACTTTTCAGGGCTACGAAATGCAAAAAGCCCTTCGAGGTATTAGGGATCATCATAGCGTAGTGCAGCTTCCGATTTTAGAGAATCATCAAGATCTGAATTTACTATCTGAAGCCTTAAAACAGCGTTGGCAACAAGGAGAATTTAATTATGGGTTTCTTGTCAGAGGACATGGCTTATATGCTTGGGGCAAAAATTTAACAGAAGCCAAACGCCATCTAGAAGGAATCAAATTTTTGTTAGATTGTGAGTTACACCGTATGTTATTAGCCAAGAAATAGTAATGCAGATTCAGGCAATTGTTACCGATATTGAAGGTACTACTTCATCAATTGATTTTGTCCATCAAGTTTTATTTCCCTATTCTGCCAAAGCACTTCCTGAATATATTTATCAACATTATCAAGTACCAGAAATCGCTGCTATTATCACTGAAGTTCGTCAAGAAATTGCGCAACCTGATGCTAAGCTGGAGCAGATAATCACCACACTTTTAAATTGGATTGAAGCCGACCAAAAAATTACACCTCTTAAAACTCTTCAAGGATTTATTTGGGAATATGGCTTTAAAAATCAGGAGTTTCAGAGTCATTTATATGAAGATGCTTATCGCCAGCTTCAGCAATGGTTTGAGCGAGGAATTAAACTTTATGTGTTTTCTTCGGGTTCAGAAAAAGCCCAAAAATTACTCTTTGGTTATAGCGAATATGGAGATTTAACCTATTTATTTCAGGATTACTTTGATACTAGAATTGGCAATAAAAAACAATCTCAGGCTTATCAAAATATTGCAGCAGCAATCAACATTAATCCGCAAAATATATTATTTCTCTCTGATGTTATTGCTGAATTAGATGCAGCCAAAGCTGTAGGTTATCATACTGTTTTGTTAGCAAGAAAAGAATTACCTCAATCAAAAGTATCTCATAGTATAGCAAGCAACTTCGAGCAAATTAATCTCTCATAAACTACTGACAGCAATTTTTAAAAACCAGGATAACAAGTAAGTAGTTGCTCAAAATTAATTGCCTAGTTGAGATCGCTCAAAGGTAAAAGGAAAAGTTGAATATGTAATTAATTTTGTTTAGGTGCTTATATTTATCAATTCGATAACTTATAATTTAGAAAAACTCTCTGTTAAATAATTTTTGATTTTAAGCTTTAGCAAAAACGCGATGAGTCAGTTAACAATTTATCACGAAAATCAGCCTCAAAAAGTGATCGCCCAATATGATTCAGAAAATGCGATCGCCAGAGAATTAGCCAAAATAGGAGTCCGTTTTGAACGCTGGATTGCATCAGCACCCCTTCTTGATCATGCTAATAACAAGACAATTATTGCAGCTTATCAGTCAGATATTAACCGCTTAGTTACCGAAACTGGTTATCAAACCTATGATGTAATTAGTATGACTTGCGATCATCCTCAAAAAAACGAACTCAGACAAAAGTTCCTGGCAGAACATACCCACGATGATGATGAGATTCGCTTTTTTACTCGTGGAAAAGGTCTTTTTACGCTACACGTAGCAACTAAAATCTATGAAGTAATTTGCCAGCAAAATGATTTAATTAGTATTCCTGCTGGAACTCGCCACTGGTTTGATATGGGAGCTAATCCTGATTTTACCTGTATTCGCCTATTCGATACGCCTCAAGGCTGGGTAGCTAAATTTACTGGCTCTAATATTGCGGAAAAGTTTTCTTGCTTGGCAACCTAGGGAAGAAATGCCTAAAACCTTAGTTGGAGCGAGTAATAAGTAGGAGAATCGCAATTAACCACCAACTATAAATCAAAATCAATCGAGAAGTAGATGCCATTTTCTTGTAAGCTGTCTCCTTGAACTGCCACATCCACTAAAGGAATACCCCAGTCGATGCGAGCATTAAAACTTTCGGCAATACTAAAGTTTAACCCAATTCCCACAGCAGCTAAAAAATCAGGATCAATATCACTCTCATCATTATTCCAAACAGTTCCGAGATCGACAAAAGGAGTTAATTGTAATACGCCATCGATTCTCCGCCAGCGCACTAAAGGAACTCTGAGTTCGGCAGAAGCAAACATCCCGTTATCGCCTAAAACTAAATCTTGACGATAACCTCTAACACTGCCAAAACCTCCGATCCGGAATTGCTCTAGAGGGACTAAATCACTGATACTAAATTGAATATCGCCCCGCAACAAGAATAAGAAATCTTCATCTAATCTTCTTACCAATTGCGACTGTCCCCGCCAAGCCAAAAAGCTACTATCTGGGGCATTTTCGTTGATCGTACTGCCAAAAATATCTAAACCAATACTAAACTGCGATCGCAAGGCTAAAACCTGGCGATCGCTACGATTGACATACTCTTGAAATAGTCTCAGTGCGCCAATTTTGGTCGTGCCATCTTCCTCCGCACCACGGGATAAAGCAAAGGGAGTATCTAATAAAGTAGTTTGACTTTCCTGAAAAGAAAAATTCATCCCGATAGTAAATTCTTGATTGGGATTGAGAATTAAAGGCTGGCGCAAGCCTAACTCGTAGTAAGAAGATTCTGATTCAATGTCTAAAGGGGTAAAAGGTTCTTCAATAATATCGTTGTTACTATAGCCATAAGCGAAACTTAGCGAGCCATTTTTCGCATTAATAGGAATAATGTAAGAAGCATCAATACTATCACTGCCGTCGGTATTAGTATAGTTGAGGCTGATGTTATCGCCAAAACCCAGAAGATTAGCATGATTTAAACCAATGCCACGACGATTTGTGCCGACACTCGGAGAACGTTGATTATCGAAATTAGTTGTAACTTTAAAAGCATCTGCTTCCTCAATCTCGACATCCAATAGACTCGTACCAGGAGTAATTCCTGCAGATAGTTCAGCCGAGACATTCTCAATCAAAGGGTCGAGACGCAGTAATTGTAATGCTTCTAGTAATGAATCTACAGACAGAGGCGCTTCTGAGGCGAGTTCGAGACGAGAACGAATATAGTCAGGATCGAGGCGTTTCGTCCCAGTAATATTAATTGCTTCGAGTTGTCCTTCTAAGACCGCAATAGTTACTGTACCATCTTCCAATTCTTGAGGCGGAATATAAGCACCAGAGTTGACATAACCTGATTCTGTATAAAGCTTGGTAATAGCAGAACGGACTTGAAATAGTTCGGTAAGAGAAAGAGGGCGATCTTGATATTCGGCGACAACATTTTGTAATTCTTGGGCGTTAAACACCGTACTACCAATAACTTCAAAACGCTCTACTGTTATAGAAGCAGGAACATTGGGATTGGAGTTAGAAACTAGAGGCTCATTCGTAGTAGTATCTTTGTCATCAGAGATACTAAGGGTTGATTCTGAAGCTGCTGGCAATTCTTGGGCTGGTAGGGAACGAGCATTAATTAAGCCGAGTAAAATCAATAAAGATATTAGACACCAAGAAAAATGATTTAATTTCGAGGAAAATATGGTTTCAAAATTAGTAATTATTTTATAGATAGAACCTGGCATATAAAAAGATAGATAATAATATAGTATTTATATCCATTACCTCTATAACATTCCCCAAAGCAAAATAAATCTAACATCCTTTATCGTAATAGACAATAGTTAAATAGATTATTTAATTTAGCATTAAATTAGTGAGTAAAAAATTAGAACTTATTGCGGAGTTACAGATTTCATCGACAAGCTAATCCGCTTTAAGTTTTCATTGACATCTAAAACTTTTACTTTCACAATTTGCCCTACTTGAATAATTGCTTTTGGATCAGCGACAAAATGATTTGCTAGTTGCGAAATATGAATTAAAGCATCTTGATGAACTCCAAGATCAACAAATGCGCCAAAGTTAACTACGTTAGTAACCACTCCTTCTAGTTCCATACCAACTTTAAGATCGCTAATTTCCGTAATAGCTTCGTGAAAATTAGCATATTGAAATTGTTTTCTCGGATCTCTTCCTGGTTTTTCCAATTCTTTAATGACATCTTTTAAAGTAGGAATACCAACCTTTTCGGTCACAAACTGTTCTAAATTGAGAGATTGTAGCTTTTGAATTAGGGCTTGCCGTTGTCTTGCTTCTGCTTGATTAAGAACTCTAAGATTTATCTGTAAATGTTCAGCAATTTGGCTGACTATGTGATAACTTTCAGGATGAACTGCTGTATTATCTAAAGGATTATCCCCATGACGAATCCGTAAAAAACCAGCACACTGTTCAAAAGTTTTTGCCCCTAATTTGGCTACTTTCAGTAATTCTTGACGATTTTTAAATGTCCCTAGACGATCGCGATCGCTAATAATATTTTGAGCAATTGTCGGGGTAATTCCTGAAACATATTGTAATAAAGTTGCAGAGGCAGTATTGAGATCGACCCCTACATAATTGACGCAACTTTCTACAGTTTCTACCAGTTTTTTATGCAGTAATTTTTGTTCTACATCATGTTGATATTGACCCACACCAATAGATTTAGGGTCGATTTTGACTAACTCCGCTAAAGGGTCTTGCAGTCTTCTCCCAATACTAATTGCCCCTCTTACGGTTACATCTAAATCGGGAAATTCTTGACGAGCCAAGTCGCTAGCAGAATAAATCGAAGCTCCTGATTCATTAACAGTTACTTTAATTGGTGGCGTATCTAACTGTTGAATTACTTCACTGATAAAGCGATCGCTTTCACGAGAGGCTGTACCATTACCGATGGCAATTAATTCTATCTGATATTTTTTAAGAAGATTAAGGATTATTGCTTGAGCTTTTTGGCGTTTTTCTGCACCAGAATGGGGAAAAATTGCCTGATATTCTAAAAACTGTCCCGTTGCTGAAAGAATCGCTACTTTACAACCAGTGCGAAATCCTGGATCGATTCCCATAGTCGGTTTCATTCCCCCAGGAGCAGCTAATAACAAATTGCGCAGATTGGTAGCAAAAGTTTCGATTGATTCGAGATCAGCATAATGTTTGCGATCGCTACGTAGTTCGCGGATCAAAGTTGGTTTGAGCAAACGGTTAAAACTATCTTTAAGCATGGCGCAATAGAAGTCTCTAATTTCAGGATGAGAAGTATGTATGACTTGGGATTCTAAATCAGACATAACTTTAGCTTCATCTACCACGACATTTACTGTCAGCACTTTTTCGGCTTCGCCCCGATACAAAGCCAAAATATTGTGAGGCGGAATTTTTCGCACACTATATTGGTAGTTGCGATACATTTCGTATTTAGTACTTCCCTCTGGATAATCTTTTTTGATCTGAGCGACAAAAACTCCCGTTTGCCAGAAAATATCCCGTAAATAAGCTCTAATACTGACTTGTTCAGCGTAAATTTCCGCCAAGATATCTGATGCACCACCAAGAGCTTCTGCAACTGTTGTGACTGCTTTTGCTCGATCAAGATAATTACTCGCTATTGCTGCTAAAGATTGAGTAGTTGTCGCAGTAGTATTTAAGGATTGAATTGATAATGCTAGTGGTTCTAAGCCTTTTTCTTTGGCAATAGTTGCTCTCGTACGTCTTTTGGGTTTGTAGGGCGCATAAAGGTCTTCTAGTTGGGCTTTGTCAAAACAATTAATAATTTGAGCTTTTAATTTAGTCGTAAGTTGGTTTTGAGCAGCTATGGCTTCTAAAATTTTGTTTTTTCTTTTAATTAATTCTGATAAATAAATATATCGATCGATAACTTTACGAAGTTGAATTTCATCTAAACCCCCCGTTTTTTCTTTACGATAACGAGCCATAAAAGGAACACTTGAACCATCTAGCCATAATTCTAAACAATTGTTAACTTGGTATAAAGATAAAGAAAATTCTTCTGCAATCTTTGACGAAATTTCGGTAGTATTCATTAAGTAGATGCACTGAATAGATTTATTTTATTTTCCCATAAATTAATTCAGTTAATGCTTAATTTAAAGGAGACAATTAGTGAATGTAAGCAAGATAACAGCAGAAACTTAATATTTTGTCTATAGTTATTTTGTCTAACTCAATATATTTCACAAAGACTTAATTTAAAAATTGATTAGTCTTTGGTATTAACTCCGAGTAAGTTCTTTAAAGAACTTTTTCTATCAACACAATCAACCGCACAACCTAAAAATTATGAATCAGAAATTATCCTACGCCCTAACAGTTCTAGCTGCTATCAGTATGACTATCTTACCAGCTACTGCTATGGAATTACCTGAAGCACAAAAATTGAATTTAACTGATGCTAGTGATGCTAGAAGTCAAATTGAAAATGCCACAAACAGTAATTATCGCCGTTGTTACTATGTTTCTTGGGCTAGAAGATGGTGGTGTCTATAAAAGAAAATCTATTAGGAGATATCTCTCTAGCAGCAATCAAGCCTAGTAAAAAATATCTTTAAGACTATTAGCTGATTAAAAGCCAAGCTAAAAACTAGGTAACTTTTGGAGAATCCCAAAAGCTAAGTGTTAGAAAATATATAGTCAGGAAGAAATTTTGCTCTCAAGCATCATCTAGATAAAATTTTTATACGTATTATCTTAGTGGTAATACGTATTTTTATTTTGAAACCGCAGTTTAGTTTTTTTGTCGGTATATTTAAACAATTTAAGTTAGGATAATTTCAGTATATTTGCTAGTTCTTATAAGTAATGTTAAGTAGCCGACAAGGGAGTCGCAGAAATAAATATTGTATAACTTTTTTTTTGCTTGCTAGTAGTTACATTTTTGCTGCTGAAACTGCGATAGCTCAAATTACCAGTGACGGGACATTAGATAGTCAGGTTGAGTTAACCAATCAACAAAATATCATTACTGGTGGTCAAGAGGTAGGAACTAACCTATTTCATAGCTTTGAGGAATTTTCTCCTGTTCCCGATGCAGTTACTTATTTTGATAATCATCCCCAGATTGAAAATATTTTTACTCGTGTTACAGGCGGGATGCCTTCTGTAATTGATGGCATTATTAAAACCAATAATGCAAGTCTTTTTTTGCTTAACCCTTCAGGAATTATTTTAGGCAACAATGCGGAGTTAAATATTAACGGTTCTTTTATTGCTACTACAGCAGAGCAAGTTATTTTTGCTGATGGAACTACTTTTAGGGCGCAAGTTGGTAACGATCAGCCTTTATTAACCTTAAGTTTACCTATAGGATTGCAATATGGAACTAATCCTGGAGCTATTGTTGTCTCAATTAATAAGATGGATCGGATTAATCAGTCAAATTCAAGTGATAGTCCTTTAAATTCAGGTAAGACATTAGCTTTATTAGGCGGAGAAGTTACTTTTAATAATGCATTTATTGCTCCTGCTTTTGATGTGCTAGAAATAGCAGGAGTTGGACAAGAAGCAACAATTAAATTAGAGAATATTAATGATAATTGGCAATTTGACTATACTAATGTGACAAATTTTGCCAATATTCAGCTTAATCAGACAACAATTGATAGCTCAATAGTTGGTAACTTAGGAATGCCAATCATAGTTAATTTACAAGGCGAGAATATAAGTCTTAATTCTTCAGTTATTTTTAACTCTTTCAACCAAACTGCGCAAGATGGAGGAAAAATATCCCTAACAGCTACTAATTCAATTAAGCTAAATCAAAGTCTTTTATCAACTCAATCAGGAATACTTGATGAAGCTGGAAATCCACCTTTCCCTGCTGTTACAGGAAAGGGTGGTGATATTTTTGTCAGTGGAAGAGAAATCATTTTAAATAACGGTTCTCAGATTCTAGCTGAGACAGTTAGTGCAGGAGCAGGGGGTAATATTACCATCCAGGCACAAGAATATTTGGCAATATCTGGAGTCGCGAGTTTTCCATCTTCGATAGCTGTAACCGCAGCAGATACGAGTAGTGGTTCAGGAGGAAATATTCACATCGAAACTAATAGATTAAATATTACCGATGGCGGTAGGATTGATTCTAG